>NZ_JBHTCA010000028.1:0-46240 GCF_042665215.1 Hydrogenophaga atypica | reverse complement strand
GTAGCTAAACATCGCCCCCTGGAAGTCTTGGTTGCCTCTCATCTTTATCGTCGCAGTTGTTGCGGGATGACTTCAGATCGTAGCGGCCGACGCGGACGCTCGCAGGGGATTTTTCAACGGCCTGTTAAACTGATTTAACTGTCAACTGCACCCAAAGGTTCCCATGTCCCGGCCGCACCCGAGCCCGCCGAGCACCACCCGGGCAGTGTGCGTGCCCACCCATGAAGCAGCTGCTTCACGCCGCACCTTGCCAACCGACCCAACAGCCCAGGCTTTGAATAGTTTTGTTGCGCCTGTTCTCAGATTTGCCTGACCGTATCGCCCCACGGAAGCACCCATGACCATACCCGCCACCCAACCAACCATTGCCACCTTGTACCAAGCGGGCGAACCCAGCCTGAACCAACACCACGAGGTGGCCTTCGTGCTCGACAACGTGGCCGACTGGGAGACGCTGGCCGCAGGCGTGCGCGCCGGGGTGGAGGTGGTGGTGCTGGACAGCCGGGGCGATGGCCTGGCGCAAATGGCCGACTGGCTGGCGCAAAAAACGCCCGGCAGCGTTGATGCGATTCACCTCCTGGGGCATGGCGGCAGCGGTGCGATCAACTTGGGTGCGCTGACACTCACCGGCGACAACCTGAACGAACACGCCGACACCTTGGCGCGCATTGGCGCGGCCCTGACAGAAGAGGGTGACTGGCTGGTGTATGGGTGCAACGTGGCGGGTGACGCTGCCGGGGTGGATTTGGTAGGACGCCTGGCACATACCAGCGGAGCAGATGTGGCGGCGTCTGATGATGTGACGGGGGCTGTGGGGCTTGGTGGCGATTGGGTGTTGGAGCATTCAGACGGTCACATCGAGTCATCTGCCTTAATGATCACCGCTTACCAAGGGGCGCTTGCGGCGCCGGCCGATCAAAATTTTGATGCACTACCACCGCAGGAGAGCGTGCGACAAAACAACCCGTCGATCACGCTCGACGGCGTGATCTATTCGACGAACTCGACCAACGATGCCATTCGAGTTGACACGGTAGATGCCATCACCGGTATGCTGCCGACGTTGGGCACGGGCAATGCCATTGGTTCAGCATGGTATGGCACCAACACGGGAACGTATTTCCAGTTTGCCTCCGAAAACAACGCGAACAACTTCAAGCTGAATTCGCTGCGGGCAGAGGTGTGGGGAGGCACTTCTGGCACAGCAGAGGTGTACACCGTCACCGGCTACAACGACGGCTCGCAAACCGTGTCGGCTACGGTCACATTCACTGCCGATGGCACCTATGGAGGGGGAAACAGTGCCATTGTTTACGACCGGCAAACCACTGGCGCTGAAGAATCGAGCTCTAGCAACACGGCCAACGCCGGGCTGCTGACGTTTGGTAGCAACTGGGACAACATTGACCAGGTCAGGTTCACGACGGCAGACGGGAAGATTCTTGCCATATCGATGGACCAAATCGATTTTTCGGAGCCGACACCGCCAGCACCGACGGTCACCAGCATCACATCATCCACCGCCAACGGCAGCTACAACGCGGGCGATCTCATCAGCATCCAGGTGACGTTCAGTGCGGCGGTCAACGTCGCGGGCACGCCACAACTTACGTTGGAAACGGGCACCACCGACCGCACCGTCAACTACGTCAGCGGCAGTGGCAGCACCACCCTGACCTTCAATTACACGGTGCAGTCTGGCGACACCAGCGCCGACCTGGACTACACCAGCACCACCGCATTGGCACTCAACGGCGGCACCATCACCGCCACCAGCGGTGGCGCGGTGGCGGTGCTGACGCTGCCATCGCCCGGCGCGGCCAACTCGCTGGGCGCCAACAAGGCGCTGGTCATTGACACCACGGCGCCTGCCGCCCCCAGCACGCCTGACCTGACGGCTGGCACGGACACGGGCAGTTCATCCACCGATGACCTGACCAACGACACCACCCCCACTTTCACGGGCACGGCGGAAGCGGGCGCCACGGTCACCTTGTACGACACCGATGGCGTCACCCCAATCGGCTCGGGCACGGCCACCGGGGGCAACTGGAGCATCACCGCCAGCGCCTTGGCGGCCGGTGCGCACAACGTTACGGCCAAGGCAACCGACGCAGCGGGCAACGTCAGTGTCGCCTCTTCGGGCTTGACCCTCACCATCGACACAGCGGCCCCCACGCTGAACGGCGCCGCGCCCGATGCCTCGCCGGCCGACGGTGACACCAACGTGGCCTTGGGCAGCGACATCGTCATCGACTTTTCTGAAAACGTGGCTTTCGGTGCCAGCGGCACGATCACGGTCCGCGCCGACGGCAGCGATGTGGGCATCTTTACCGTGGCCGCTGGCAGTGCAGCGGGTGTTTTTGGCACCGCGACCATCAGCGGCGACAAACTGACGATCAACCCGGCCGCCGACCTGACGCCTGGCAAGACCTATTCGGTGCAATTCACGTCCGGCGCGCTTGAGGATTTGGCGGGCAACGCGCTGGCGGCCATCGCCAACGACACCACCTACAACTTCAGCACCGTTCCGCCAAACGACCGCCCTGGCCTCACTGCGGGGGGCACGCTGGCCTACACTGAAAACGCGAGCGCTGCTGCCATCGACGGCACGTTGACGTTGTCGGACACGGAAAACGACGCCATCACATCGGCCACGGTCAGTGTCTCCACCGGCTTTGCTTGGGGCGATACGCTGGGCTTCGTCAACCAGAACGGCATCACCGGCAGCTACAACGCCGGCGCCGGCGTGCTCACGCTCAGTGGCAGTGCCACGGCGGCCAACTACCAGGCGGCGCTGCGCTCGGTGACGTTTGCCTCCAGCTCGGACGATCCGACGGCCACCTCGGCCAGCCGCACCATCACCTGGGTGGCCAGCGATGCGGGTGGCGCCAGCACGGGCGTGACCTCGACCGTCAACCTGACGGCGGTCAACGATGCCCCGTCGCTCAACGCGAACGGCTCCAGCCCCACGTTCACGGAAGACGGCAGCGCTGTCACGCTGTTTGGCAGTGCCAACGCCATTCCGGGGGAGTCGGGGCAGACCCTCACCGGCTTGACCCTGACCGTCACCAACGTCAGCGACACCACCGAGCGGCTGGGTGTGGACGGCAGCACCATCAACCTGACCCACGGCGCCAGTGGCACGACCACCACCAACAGCATGGGGTACAACGTGTCGATCACCGGTGGCACGGCCACGGTTACGTTGACCAACGGCGCCGGCATATCCGTGGCGGCCATCGAGACACTGGTGACGGGCCTGACCTACAGCAACACCAGCCAGGCGCCCAACACGGCCAGCACCCGGGTGGTGACGCTCACAGCCATCCAGGACAACGGCGGCACGGCCAACGGCGGTGTGGACACGGGCACCCCCGGTGGTTCGCCCGCCATGGCCACCGTCACGGTGGTGGCGGTCAACGACGCGCCCACCGTGACCGGCAGCCCTGCCGATGTGACGGTGACCGAAGACCAGACCAGCAACCTGGACCTCTCGGCCGTGACCGTGGCGGATGTGGACAACAGCCCTCTGACGGCGACGCTGGGTGTGTCGGCGGGCACATTGGCGGCTACCAGCGGTGGCGGCGTCACGGTGGGCGGCTCGGGCACGGGCACGTTGACGCTGACGGGCACGGCGGCCAACATCAACGCGTGGCTGGACAACACCAGCGCCATCCAGTACACCGGCGCCGCCAACGCCAGTGGCGACAACGCGGCCACGTTCACCCTCAAGGTCAATGACGGCACGGTGGACTCCACGGTGGCCAACGGCAACATCGATATCACCGCCGTCAACGACGCCCCCACCGACATCGCCCTGAGCAACGCCGCGCTGTCGGTGTACGACGGCACCAACGCCACTGTGGGCAACCTGACGAGCACCGACGTCGACACCAGCGACACGCACACCTACACCTTTGTCCCCGGCGCGGGCGACACCCACAATGGCTTGTTCTCCATTTCTGGCAACACGCTGCGCGCCAACGATGCCGCCAGCCTGAGCGCGGGCACCTACTCGGTGCGCATCCGCACCACCGACAACGGCCCCGGTTCGTTGTCCTACGAAGAAGCCCTGACCATCACGGTGAACGAAGCGCTGATGGTGACCACCCAAAGCGATGCAGGTGACGATGCCACTGCGGGGGGCAGCTATGCCGCCGAGCTGGCCGATGGCGGTGGCCTGAGCCTGCGCGAGGCGTTGGCCCTGGCCTCCGCAGGCGGCAAGACCGTCGGGTTTGCCGCCGGCCTGGGCGGCCAGACGATCACCTTGAGCGCCAACGCCGCTGTGCCTGACGGCACGACGTTTGACGCAGATGCGGCCGGCACGCTGACCATCAGCGACAACGCCTTGGTGCTGGCCGGCCTGTTGAGCGTGAGCAATGCGACGGGCGACACGCTCGCCCTCAACGCCAACTTGTCAGGCGCGGGGAGCCTGAGCAAAAGTGGTGCGGGCACGCTCTCCCTGTCCGGAGCGAACACCTACACCGGAACGACCACCGTCACCGGCGGCATGCTGACGATCGGCAGCGACAACCACCTGGGCGCCGGCGCCGTCACCTTGAGCGGTGGCACGCTCAATCTGCAAAGTTCGACCGGCAGCCGCACCGTGGACAACGCGGTGTCGTTGGGTGCGAGCGGCGGCACGGTGCGTGTGACCTCGGATGCTTTCACGCTGTCGGGTGTCATCGGTGGCACAGGCGCACTGGCCAAGACCGGCACGGGTGACTTGACGCTGTCGGCAGCCAACACCTACTCGGGTGGCACCACCCTCTCCAGTGGCAAGCTGCTCATCGCCAGCGGCAGCAGCGTCGGCACGGGCGCCGTCACGTTCGAAGGCGGCACCCTTGTGGCCACCACAAGCGTCACGCTCAACAACGCCATGGTCCTGGGCGCGGGCGGGGGCACACTTCAGGGCGACTTCGGCATATCGCTGAACGGTGCCATCAGCGGCAGCGGGTCCTTCGTCAAGCTGGGCACTGGCGCCATCACCTACGCGGGGGCGGTCACCACCACCGGCGCGGTGGATGTTCAGGGCGGGGCATTGCAGGTGCTGGGTGTCACGGGCTCGGCCAACGCCTTTGGCACCGGCACCATCACCCTGGCAGCGGGCACCACCTTTGCCGTGGCAGGCAGCGACGTCACCTACAGCAACCACATTGTGCTGGCGGGCAACGCGTCGGTTTTGTCAGGCAACATTGCCGGCACCCGCACGGTCAGCGGCACCATCACCGAAACCGGCGGCCCACAGGCGCTCACCGTGGGTGGTGGGGTCTCCACCGACACCCGTTTCATCTTCTCGGGCAACAACAGCTACAGCGGCGGCACCACCGTCACCAACAACGGGGGTGTGGTCATCGCGGGCAGCAACACCGCTTTTGGCAGCGGCAACATCACCCTGAATGCAAACGGCAAGATCGGTGTGGCCAATGGCATCAGCCTGGCCAACGCCATCACGCTGACTGGTGCCGGTGCTGAGGTGTTTGCCGACACGGGCAACAGCGGCACGTTCGGCGGCGTGATTTCGGGCGCGCAGCCCCTGAGCAAAACCGGCGCAGGCACCGTCACCCTCAGCGGCGCCAGCACCTACAGCGGCAGCACCACCGTGACCGCGGGCACGCTGTCGGTCACCGGATCGCTGGCCAACACCAGCACGCTGTCGGTGGCCTCTGGTGCCACGCTGACCGGCAGTGGCAGCGTGGGGACGGTGGCCACATCGGGTGCCGTCACCGTGTTGTCGGGCGGCACGTTGGCCCCGGGTGTGGGCGGCCCTGGCACGCTCACCCTCAACAACGGCCTCACGGTGGCCGCCGGCGGTACGCTGGTGATGCAGCTCAATGGCGCCACCGCCGGCTCGGGTTTTGACCAACTGGTGGTCAATGGCGCCGTGGACCTGAGCGGCGCCACGCTGTCCACCACCCTGGGTTTTTCTCCCAGCGGCAGCGACAGTTTCAGGCTGATCGACAACGACGGCGCCGATGCGGTGGTGGGCACGTTTGCGGGCATTGCACAGAACGGCACCATCACCGTCAACGGCCAGACCTTCACCGTCAGCTACCAAGGCGGTGACGGCAACGATGTGGTGCTGACCCGGGTCGTCCCACCAGCGCCGGCACCGGAGCCCGACCCGGAACCCGCGCCGGCCCCGCCGCCCGTGCCCTTGCCCCCGGGCGACGCCGACGGCGATGGCGTGAGCAACGCGGTGGAAAGCCTGGTGCCCACGCTGCCGGTGGCCGGTGGCGGCACGCCGGTGGCCGGTGACGGCAACGGGGACGGCATTGCCGATACCCAGCAAGCGGCGGTGTCGTCCACCCAGTTCCGCGTCACCGACAACATCTCCACCGACCCGGCCGCCGCACCCACCTTCGTCACCCTGGTGGCCGACAGCACGGATGGCAAGGCCAGCCCTGCCAGCGGTGCGACCATCACCGAGATCAAGCAGCTCGATGCGCCTGCCGACACGCCCGCCGACCTGACGACGCCCCTGGGCCTGATCAGCTTCAAAGCCAGCATTGCAGACGTTGGCAGCCAGGAAACCTTCAGCCTGTTTGTGGACGCCAACCTGGGCGTCAACGGCTACTGGAAGAAAGACGCCAGTGGCACCTGGGTCAACCTTGCCAGTGAAGCCCACGGGGGCAAGATGGTGTCGGAAGGGGGCAAGCTGCGCCTGGACTTTGTCATCGAAGACGGCGGGCAGTTCGACGCCGATGGTTTGGCCAATGGCACCATCTCCGACCCGGGTGCCGTTGGCAACCTGCCCCAGTCCATCACCGAACACCAGCCCAAGCTGCCGTTGGACCATTTCTGGTTCTGAGCCAGCCTGAAAGAAGCAGTCCGTGACCCACACATTCCCCCACGCACCCATGCAAACCAAGCCTTTGTTCACCCGTGCCCGCCTGCTGACCGCACTCGCATCCACCTGTGCGCTGACTCTGACCGCCTGTGGTGGCGGCTCGGATGCGCCCGACCTCACGCCCACCTCCAGCCTGACCCAAGGCCGCTGGCTCAGCACCGGCCTCACACCGGCTTACACGGCCATCGTGGTGCCCGCATCGACCGGCGCCAACACGCCTGCCGTGGACACCGTGTGGGCGCTGGCCCAGGACGCGTCCACCCTCATCAAGCTCAAAGCCAGCGGCCCCGTGTTGACCGCAGGTGCCGTCACCGGCAACGTGTACATGCTGGGCACGTCCAACGTCACGGCGGTCAGCGGTGCCAGCTACACCATCCAGACCACCACGGGGGCCGGTGCCAGCTCGCAAATGGCCATCCAGCCCCTGCTGGGCACCACCGCCCTGTTCGATCGCAGCGATGCCATGGCCACCGCACTGCGCGCCGACCAGGCCAACGGCACATGGCAAGCGGACCTGGGCAGTGCCCGCGTCAACTGGACCGTTCAAAGCGCTGCCGCCGGCACCAACAACCTCAGCGGTACGAGCACCACGGGTTGCACCTACAGCGGACACACCAGCGTCGTTTCTGCCCAGAGCCTGTACAAGGTGCAGTTCACAGAAACCTGTCCTGGCAGCGGCACACCTTCCACCCAGACCTTCCATGGTGTGGCCACGCTCTCCACCGCCGATGCCCGCCTGACGGTGGTCGCCACCAACGAGGCCGAGACCCGCGCTGCCGCGCTGTTGTTCGCCAAGCAGCCTTGAGCTTCACCGGACGCTTTCTTACTTTCCCCAGCGCATGAGCCTGTTTCACATTCCCCAGGGCGAGTTCACCCGCGCCCTGGGGCAGTTGCGCCGTGTGTTCACCCACATCGGCCTCTTCAGTCTGGTCATCAACCTGCTGTTGCTCGCGCCGTCGCTCTACATGCTGCAGACCTACGACCGGGTGCTGACCAGCCGCAACGAAGGCACTTTGGTCATGCTGACATTGCTGCTTGCAGGCCTGTTGGCCCTGGAAGCGGCGCTGGAGTACCTGCGCTCGCTGGTCATGAGCCGGGCCAGTGCGGCGGTGGACGTGCAGATGGGGCCCCAACTTTTCAACGCGGCCTTTGCCCAACGCCTGAGCGGGCAGGGCAGTCTGAGCCAGACCCTCAACGACTTGGGCCACGTGCGGGGCTTCGTCACGGGCAGGGGGCTCATGGCACTCTTCGACGCCCCGTGGCTGCCGGTTTTTCTGCTGGTCACCTTCCTCATTCACCCCGTGCTGGGCTGGTTTGGCGTGGTCTCTGCCGCTTTTTTGCTCGGGCTGGCCTGGTACAACGAACACGCCACCGGCACCTTGCAGGCCGAAGCCGGCCGCATGGGCAACGCGGCCACCCACATGGCTGATGCGAGCGCACGCAACGCCGAGGTGGTCGATGCGCTGGGCATGCTGGGTGCGTTGCGCGAACGTTGGTTGGTGCGCCAGCACCACTACCTGGCCACGCTGGGTGACGTCAATCAACGCGCCGCCCGCATCGGTGCGGCTGTGAAGTTTTCGCGGTCCTTTTTGCAGTCGGGCATTCTGGGCTTGGGGGCATACCTGGTGCTCAAAGACCAGGTGACCCCCGGCGGCATGATCGCGGCGTCCATTCTGCTGAGCCGCGCCCTGGCCCCGGTGGACATGGTCATTGCCCACTGGCGGCAGCTGGTCACCGCCCGGGAAGCCCTCCAGCGGCTCAACGGGTTGATGGCGCAGCCTGTGGTCTACCCACCCGACATCAAGCTGCCCCGACCCCAAGGTTTTGTGCAAGTTGAGAACCTGGTGGTGGCCGCACCCGCTGGTGCGAACGGCGACACACCCAACAAACGCGAACCCATCCTAAAGGGCCTGGGTTTTGAGGTGGCAGCGGGACAGCAGGTGGCCATTGTGGGCCCCAGCGGTTCGGGCAAATCCACGCTGGCCCGCGCGCTGATGGGCGTGTGGAAACCACTGGCGGGCTCGGTGCGCCTGGACGGCGCCGACCTGGGCAGCGCCTACCGCGACGACATCGGCCCCTACCTCGGTTACCTGCCACAAGACATCGAATTGTTTGCAGGGACCTTGGCTGAAAACATCGCGCGCTTTGGTGTGATCGACTCCGATGCCGTGGTGCAAGCCGCTCAGCGCGCAGGGGTGCATGAGCTCATCCTGCGCATGCCCAAAGGCTATGAAACCCGCATACAGGATGGCTCACCCGGCAGTGTCACCCTCTCGGGTGGCCAGCGCCAGCGCATCGCGCTGGCCCGCGCACTGTATGGCGACCCGGTGCTGGTGGTGCTGGACGAGCCCAACGCCAGCCTGGATGAAGCGGGTGACCAGGCCCTGATGCAGGCCCTGAGGGACCTCAAGGCACGCGGTCGCACCGTGTTTGTGGTCACGCACCGCATGAACCTGTTGACCCAGGTCGACACCATCATGGTGCTCAACGATGGACGCATACAGGTCATGGGGGCCAGTGAAGACATCTTGAAAGCCAACCAGCAGCGTGTGGGTCAGCCGCCACACACGGCGGGTTCACATGGCGAGCGGCCCAAAGGCATTGATGGCCAACCGGCGGGAGAAAGCCCATGAATGCCCCGCTGTTGACCGGGCCACAACCGCCCCGCATGCCCAATGCCGACCACGCAGGCCCCACCCGCCTTGCGCTGTGGCTGCTGGGCGTGGGCTTCGGGGGATTTTTGCTGTGGGCCAGCCTGGCCCCTCTGGATGAAGGTGTGCCCACGCCCGGTGTGGTGGGCGTGGAGACCAAACGCAAGCGGGTGGAGCACCTGACCGGCGGGTTGGTCGAACGGATTCTCGTCAAGGAGGGCCAGCAGGTGGCGGCAGGCCAGGACCTGCTCGTGCTCAACGAGGTGCAGGGCAAAGCCGCACTGGATGCGGTCACCGGTCAGTGGCTGATGGCATCGGCTGCCGTGGCGCGTTTGCAGGCCGAACGTGAAGGTGCGGTGGTGATCCGTTTTCCCAAGGAGTTGGAGCAGGACCGTTCGGTCGAAGTGCAAGCCGCACTGAAGTCACAGCGCGATGTCTTTGCCGCCCGGCGCCGCGCGCTTGAGGGCGAGTTGCGCATCGTGCGCGAATCCACCAAGGGCTTGCGGGCTCAGCTGGACAGCCTGGCGCAGCTCAAGGTGGGGCGAGAAAAGCAGGTCAGGCTGTTCAACGAGCAATTGAACAAGTTTCAGGCCCTGCAACAGCAAGGGTTTGTCTCGCAGAACCAATTGCTGGACACCGAGCGCCAACTCTCGGAAGTGCAAAGCAAACAGGCCGAAGACCTGTCCAACATCGCCGCCACCAACGCACGCTTGGCCGAGTTCCAGATGCGCGAGCAGCAAATCCGCAACGACTACCAGAAGGACGTCGAGGCGCAGTTGTCGGAAGCGCAGCGGGAATTGTCCATGCTGACCGAACGCCGCAAGGGTGTGGCCGACAGCCATGACCGCCTGGTGATGCGTGCGCCCGTGGCCGGAACGGTGGTGGATGTGGCGGTGAACACGGTGGGCGGCGTGGTCAAGCCCGGTGACCGGGTGATGGACATCGTGCCGCTGGGTGAGGAGCTGGTGGTGGAAGCCCACCTGGCCCCACAGTTCATCGACCGGGTGCGCCCCGGCTTGACCGCCGATGTGGGCTTCGATGCGTATGTCAGCATGGCCCGCAGACCGCGGGTGGCTGGGGTGGTGGAAACGGTGTCGGCCGATGTGATGACGGACCCGCGAACGGGGGTGCCGTACTACACGGTTCGAGTGCGCATCAGCCCTGACGAAATTGCACGGCTCAACGAGGTGAAGTTGTTTGCGGGCATGCAGTGTTCCGTGACCATCAAAACGGGCGAACGCACGATGTTGACCTATTTGCTCAGGCCACTGCTGCAGCGAACAGCGTCGGCGTTGTTGGAGCATTGAACCTGCAACGCTGCGACCGATGGCGGCGCGCGGGGCGACATCGGTGCCAAAAACGTCAGCCTTTCCCCAGTGGTGGGCGACCGAACAAATTGGATGCGTTGCTGATGGGGCCAAGCTCGGCGGCGGCGGCCAGCAGGGCAGGGGCCAGTGCCTGCATGGCGTCCATGGTCAAACGTTGTCGTGGTGCGGCAATGCTGATCACACCAATGGCTTCGCGGCGCCGCAACACGGGCACGGCGATGGCGCTCATGCCGGGCGCAAACACCTCGTCGATGAGCGCGTAGCCGCGCACGCGTGCCGCATGCAGAAAACCCAGCAAGGCCTTGATGGTGGTGGGTGCCTTGGGGCCGTATTCCGCGCAGGTACCGAAGCCCTGGCGCGCCACCAGTTCCAGCGCGCGCTCGTCGCTGAGCGTGAGCAGCCAGGCGTGGCCCGAGGCGGTGCAGGACAGCCGCGCCTCCATGCCCATGTCGGGGTCGTAGCGCATGCCTTGCTGGCGCGAGCCCTGGGCCTTGGCCACCCAGATCAAGCGGTCATCGTCCACGATGGAGAGCCTGACCAGCTCACCCGAGGCTTGTGCGAGCCGTTCCAGCAGCGGTTCGGCGATGTCCACCAGACCGGCGTGGCTGAGGTAGCCCAGCCCCAGTGACACCACCTTGGTGGTGAGTTGGTAGTCGCCCTGTTTGCGCTTTTGCCTCACGTAGCCGCGCTGCTGCAAGTCGCTCAACAGTCGGTGGCAGGCGCTCAGCGGGATGTCGAGTTCTTGTGCCATCAGGGCCAGCGGCAGGCCATCCGGGTGTTGCGAGAGGTGTTCAAGCAGCGACAGGCCGCGATCAAGTGCCAAGTTCATTCTGCAATACGGAATGGTTTTCCAGTTTGGAAGGTGTTTCCCAGTGTGCCGCAACAATGGCCACAACACCACAAGCGGCGCCCACGTCGAAGCGCATCATGACCCACACTGTCCACATTCTCAACGGCCCCAACCTCAACCTGTTGGGCATACGCGAACCCCATCTTTACGGCCACACCACCTTGCCGCAGGTGGAGCAGCGTTGTCGCGCGGTGGCCGCCGAGTTGGACTTGGGTTGCGAGTTTCGCCAGAGCAACCACGAGGGTGTGCTGGTGGACTGGGTGCAGGAAGCGCGCGCAGCGGGCGCCGCCGTGCTCATCAATCCGGCCGGTCTGTCCTTCCGGTCCATTCCGCTGCTCGATGCGCTCAAGACCATAGAACAGCCGGTGATCGAGGTGCACATCACCAACATCCACCGGCGCGAGGCCTTGTACCAACATTCCGTCACGGCCAACGGCGCGACTGGCGTGATCTGTGGTTTGGGTCCCTTGGGCTATGAACTGGCGCTGCGCGCCTTGGCTGCGCAAATGAACGCTGCGACCAATTGACTTTGATTTATTCTTTCCAACGACAACGATAGGAGACAAACATGAACGCACCCATCAACCGCCGCCAGGCCTTGTGTGCCAGCGCCGCGCTGGCCACGGCATGGCTGCCCGGCTTGGCACATGCCCAGAGCACGCTGCGCTTTGCTGCGGTGTTTGCCGACACCGACATCCGCGCCGAGATGATGAAACGCCTGGCCGCCGAGGTGGCCAGCGATCACAAGATCGACCTGTTCCTCAACTCCACGTTGTTCCGTCAGGGCACCGAGCTGGTGGCGCTGCAGCGCGACAACCTGGAGATGGGCAACATCTCGCCGCAGGACATCTCCAAACAGGTGCCGGCCTGGTCGCTGCTGACCTCGGCCTACCTGTTCCGTGACGCCAACCACCTGACCGCGTTTTTTGCCAGCGAGATGGGCGCACAGATGAAAAAAATGGTGGAGGACCAGCTCAAGGTCAAGGTGCTGGGCCCGACCTTCTTCGGCACCCGCCATGTGGGGCTCAAGGGCAAGAAAAAGATCAACACCCCGGCCGACCTCAGCGGCGTGAAGCTGCGCATGCCACCGGGCGATGCGTGGCAGCTGCTGGGCCGCTCGCTGGGTGCCAACCCCACGCCGCTGGCCTACGCCGAAACGTACACCGGCCTGCAGACCGGCACCGTGGACGGCCAGGACAACCCACTGCCCAACGTGCAGAACATGAAGTTCAACGAGGTGATGGGCCAGATCGTGCTGACCTCGCACCTGGTGGGCTTTGACCTGCTCACGCTCAACCTCAAACGCTGGAACGCCATGGCGCCCGACAAACAGCGCGCCTTCCAGGCTGCGGCCGACAAGGCCATCGCCTGGAGCACCGCCGAGCACCTCAAACGCGAGGCCGAGCTGGCCGAAGGCTTCCGGCGCCAGGGGCTGGAGGTGTACACCCCCAACCTGCAGGCGTTCCGCGAGCACGCTCAAAAAATCTACCTCGCGTCTGACGAGGCCAAGGCCTGGCCGGCGGGTATGCTGGACAAGATCAACGCGATGAAATGACGCGCCTTCTGCCGCTGTTGCGCCACGGCGCCAACGGGGTGGCCGCCGGCCTGCTGGCGGTCATCTTTGTCGCGTTCATTCTGCAGATCGCCTTGCGCTACGTGTTTGACTGGCCGGTCGGCTGGACGGCTGAACTGTCGCTGGTGGCCTGGTTGTGGCTGGTCTTGTGGGGCGCGGCCTTCGTGCTCAACGACCAAGAGGAAATCCGCATCGAGTTGCTGGACGTGCTGGCACCCGGTCGCCTGCGCCTGCTGGCGCAGGCCCTGGGCTCGGTGGCCATCGTGGTTTTGTTTGGCATGTCGCTGCCCGCCAGCTGGGACTACGTGAGCTTCATGAAGGTCGAGAAGACCTCTTACCTCAAGATCCGTGTCGATGTGCTCTATGCCATCTACATCGTTTTTGTGCTGGCCGTCATCGCCCGCCACCTGTGGCAACTGCGTCGGATCGCGCGTGCCTTGTGGCGCGGTGCGGCCAGCCTCCCGTCGTCCGATTCTGTCTGAGCAGCACGTGAACTTCACCAGTCCTTTTTCGCTGGCACTGGCCACCATTGTGGGCTTGAGCCTGCTGGGTGTGCCCGTGGGGCAGGCCATGATCGGTGGCTCCATCCTCTACCTGTGGCTCAAGGGCATGGACATGGGCAGCGCGGCCGAGCAGTTGCTCAACAGCACCTATTCCAGCTACCTGTTGCTGGCCATTCCCCTGTTCATCCTCGCCGCCAGCTTCATGAGCACAGGCAGCGTGCTCGATCGCCTGCTGCGTTTTTGCAACGCCATCGTGGGGCGGTTTCCGGGTGGCCTGGCCCAGGTCAACGTTTTGCAAAGCATTGTGTTTGCCAGCATGTCGGGCTCGGCGCTGGCCGATGCGGCAGGCTCGGGCAAGCTGATGCAGGCCATGATGACCCGGGGCGGGCGCTACACCCCGGCCTTTGCCGGTGCGCTGTCGGCCGTGTCGGCGGTCATCGGCCCCATCCTGCCGCCGTCCATACCCATGGTGCTGTACGCCCTGGTGTCGGGCACGTCCATCGGCTACCTGTTTCTGGCGGGTGTGTTGCCGGGGCTGTTGCTGGCGGGCGTGCAGATGGCGCTCATCTATGTGCAGGCCAAGCGGCGCCACTTTCCGGTGGAGCCGGCGGTGCCGCTGCGCGACTTGCCCCGCATCACCCGCGAGGCCTTTGCCGCCCTGATGTTGCCCGTCATCCTGCTGGGTTGCCTGTACAGCGGCATCACCACGCCCACCGAGGCCGCCGGCCTGGCCGCAGCCTACGCGCTGCTGGTGGCCACCGCGTTGTACCGCAGCATGGGCTGGCGTGAGGTCTACGACTCGTTGCTCAGCAGCGCCCGCACCAGCATCTCCATCGGGATGCTGATTGCGGGCGCACTGGTGTTCAACTACGTCATCACCTCAGAAAACATACCCGCCTCGTTGAGTGCGGTGCTGCGCGCGCTGGACCTGTCGCCGCTGGCCTTCCTGCTGGCGGTCAACCTGCTGCTGCTGGTGCTGGGTGCATTTCTGGAAGGCTCGACCATCATCCTGGTGATCTTGCCCGTGTTGTTGCCCACCGCCACCGCGCTGGGGATCGACCCCGTGCACTTTGGCGTCATCGCCGTGCTCAACATCATGATCGGCCTGGTCACACCGCCTTATGGCCTGCTGCTGTTCATGATGACCAAAATCGCCGAGGTGTCTCTGTTTGACCTGGTGAAGGAAGTCATGCCTTTTCTGTTCGTCATGGTTGGCGCGCTGGCGGTCATCACCTTGTGGCCGGACTTCGTGTTGTTTGTGCCTCGGCTGGCGGGTTATTCTGGCTGAGGGGCGCACGCATGACACACCAGCCCACGCCGTCCATCGACGGCCACACCGAATTGATCGTGCACCTGGGCTTTCCGACCCAGGGCTTTCGGTCACCCCGCATCTACAACCCCTACTTTGCGGCCCAGGGCATACGGGCCGTGGTGGTGCCCATGGCCTGCCGGGCCCATGATCTCGCACAGGTGTTGCCCGCGCTGTTTCGTCTCGACAACGTGCGTGGCGCGCTGATCACCATGCCCTTGAAGGTCGCGGTCGTGTCCTTGCTCGACGAGGTGAGCATGGCGGTGCAGGTCGCGGGGGCCTGCAATGCGGTCAGGCGCACGGTCGATGGTCGGTTGGTGGGGGAATTGTTCGACGGTGAAGGGTTTGTGCAAGGTGCCCTTCGCAAAGGGGTGGTGCTCAAGGGTGCCCGTGCCCTGGTGGTGGGCTGTGGCGGTGTGGGGCGCGCCATCGCCGCGGCCTTGGCCGGTGAGGGACTGGCTGAGTTGCGGCTATTTGATGCGCAACCGACACAATCGGCAGAACTGTGCCAGCGTCTGCGAGCCGTTTATGCCGACCTGGATGTGGTTCAAGTGGCCGCGCCCGATCCCTGCGATCTGGATCTGGTGGTCAACGCCACCCCACTGGGGATGTATGCACAGGACCCCCTGCCGTTTCAGGCCGAGCGCTTGTCGCCCCACACATTGGTGGGTGATGTGGTGCTTGAGCCGGCCGTGACGCCTCTCATTCGGGCTGCCTCAGCCGCAGGCTGCCGCACCCAGGTGGGCGAGGACATGCTGTACGAGCAAATCCCGGCCTACCTTCGGTTCTTTGGGCTCCCGGTCACCACCCCAGAGTGTTTGCGCCAACTGGCTGGGCGTTAGCCCTGCCGCGCCCATGTGGCGGCTTTGGGGCGGCCAATGCGAAGCAGCCCGCCAATTCGTGGTCCTTCCGCAAAGCGAGTTCGCACAGCGCGGGCGCCTGGGGCAGTGCTGCGAAGCACTTGCTTCGCAGCAACGGTGCCGCCACGCTTATGGCCGCGCTGTTGGTTCACATCACTGGCAACTGAAGTTGCTCGCCAATTCCACACTGCCCGTGCCCTTGTAGCGGGCGACTTTGGGGTAGGCGCAGAGCGGGCGTGTGCGGTCGGCGGCCCAACCGCTTGGCAGGTCGGCGTTGGTGCCGCCCGGGTTGCCCGCGCCACGCGCGGAGGCCACAATGTCGGCCGGTGCCTGGCCGTTCTCGACCCAGTTGACCAGCGGCGTCAGCAGATCGAACTGGTCGGTGGCCGGGCCGCCCGAGCAGTGCCCCATGCCCGGCACGCGGTAGAAGCGGGCAAAGTCCTCGCCGGTGTCGCGGCTCACACCCTTGAACCACGCTTCGCTGTCGTCCACCGAGAAGATCGAGTCGCTGACGCCGTGGTAGACCATGATCTTGCCGCCGCGCTCACGCAGGCCCTGCAACTGGGTCGGCTTCGGGGGGGTCATGAAAGACATGGCCGATTCGCTGTAGATGCCGCTGGTGGCGTACATCGAGGCGTTGAGGGCGTCGATGTTGGTGGTCAGCGCAAAGCTCAGCGGGTTGAAGGTGGCCAGGTCCTGCGGCGGTGCACCGAAGATCAGGCCGGTCGCGCCGGCGTCGAGGTTGATCGCAGCGAAGTACTCCCAAAAGGCGATGCCGCTGCCGACTGGACTGCCGCCCGACGCCACACCCGCTTTGCCGGCGCCAAAACCGGCGTCGTACGGAAAACTGGCGTAGATGCGTTCGCCTTGGCTGGTGGTGGGGCCGCTGAAGACCTGGGCCAGCACCGATTTCTGGGCGCTGCTCAGGCAGCTGCCGTCGCGGGGGCCGTTGCAGGTGGGCACGTCTTCGGCCAGCTTGAAGCTGGCCTGACAGGCTGTCACGTCCTGCACCAGGCCGTCGGCGACACCGTCCAGGCCGTCACATTTCGCCAGCACGCGGCTGGCCAGCAACTGGCGCTCGGTGTCGGTCACGGCGGTGGCGAGGTCGATCTGGTTGGTCACCGTGGTGGTCGCCACGGTCTGGTACAGGCGGGCCGCCGCCAGGTTGGCCGTGGCCGCCTTGGGCAGGTTGTAGCCCGGGGCCCCGGCCAGGATGCCGTCGTAGTCGGCGTGGTAGCGCGCGGCCGCCACCAGGGCGTGGCGCCCACCGTTGGAGCAGCCCGCGAAGTAGGAGCGGTCCGGGCCCTTGCCATACGCGCGCTTGATGGCATCCTTGGCCATGGGTGTGAGTTTGGCCACCGCCTGGTAACCGTAGTCCAGGCGGGCTTGGGGGTCGATCCCAAAAGTCGGCGCGCTGCCGCTGTGGCCGGCGTCCGAGCTGAGCACGGCAAACCCCTGGTGCAGGGCGCCGGTCAATGGGCCCCCCCCCAGGGCGCCCAAAGCGGGCAACACCGCGCCGTCGATGCCACCGTTGCCCTGGTGCAGAAAGCGCCCGTTCCAGGCCTTGGGCAGGCGCATCTCGAAGCCGATGGCGTAGGTGTTGCCATCCACGGCACTCACGCGTTCGTGCATCTTGCCGGTCACGCGACAGTGTTCGGCGATAGGCTGGCCGCCTTGTTGCACCGTGCCGGCTGCCACCGTTTCAGCGGCGCTGATCTGGGTGTTGGGCAGGCCGGCCAGGGCGGTGCTCAACTGGTCGCAGGCGCCTACCAAGCTGGCCGGCGTTGCAGCGGCCAGCTGGGGCAGGGGGTCGTCACCGCCGCCACAGGCGGTGCTCAGGGCGGTCAGCGCAGACAGTGCGCCGAGGCGCGTGGCGCGTTGGATCAAGGTGGGCATGGGTCTCCTCCGGGGTTGGGGTGGCCTTTTGGCGACGATGGCCGCAAGATCTTATTTAGTTTATTTAATTAACTAAATGGTGCAAACAAGGGTTTACACCGGGAGGTGCGAGCCTGCGGCGTGATGGAGGGGTGTGTGAATCGATAATGGGGGCATGAGCAGCACGCCCAAGCCGACACCTGACGCATTCACGCCCAAAGCTCGTCTTGAGGAGGGAGGCTTGCGCGATGTGCTGGGATACCAGTTGGCGCAGGCCTCGATCCTGACCAACCTGGGTTTTGTGCGCGCCGTTGGCAAGCCCACCCACCTGGGTCAGGTGGAGTTCACATTGCTGCACTTGATTAAACAAAATACGGCGGTGACCCCTTCCAAATTGGCCCAAGCCCTGTCGGTCAGCATGCCGGCCATCACCGTTTGGATGGGCAAGCTCGAAGAACGTGGGCTGATCACGCGTCAGCGCAGCCACACTGACCGTCGCTCGCGGCATTTCGAAGTGACGGCCGATGGCGAGGCGTTGGTCTCGCAAGCCATGGCGGCCGTGCTGGCCGAGGAGTCGCAGTTGCTGGACCAGTTGTCGGCGGCCGAGCGCGCCATGTTGCTTGAGTTGCTGCGCAAGGTGGCACGCCAGCGCACGACATAGCGGGCCGGCCTTGGCCCGGGTGTGAGTCAGCTTACCGATCAGGGTTGTTGCGTCGGCGCCCCTTCTGGGCATGAGGCGACGGTGCCGTTGGGAGGGCAGGTCGATTCGCGCGCCGCTTTCACTCGAACATCATGGTCACATGCAGCGAGTCGTCTTCCTTTTCCACCGTGATGTGGTCGGTGGCCTTTTTGGCCAGGGCAATCATCTTGGTGTTGCCGGGCAGGATGTCGGCGATGAAGCCGCGCACGCCCCGTGCTTGCGCATGTTCAAGAATGCGTTGCTGCAGCGCGCTGCCCAGGCCGGTGGATTGCCACTGCGGATTGATCAGGTAGGCCACATCGGCGAGGTTGGTGGACGGGTTGGAAAAGTAGCAGGCCTGTCCAATGATCTCCTCCTGTTCGCGGGGCCCCACCACGGCCACAAAACCCACCTCGTTTTCGTAGTTGTGGTTGCACAGGCGCTCCACATCGTCGGCCGAGAGCGCGTGCACCGTGCGGAAAAAACGGGTGTACACGTCGGCCGCAGGCAAGCCAAAGAACAGCTGGCGGATGCCGTTGCCGTCGGAGGCGCGCGCGGGGCGCAGCATCACGGTCTGGCCGTTCTTCAGTTGCACCGTGCGCTCGTCTTCCACCGGGTAGGCGCGCATGTTTTTGAGGGTGTGCGTGGGCGACAGGTAGCCCAGTTGCTTGGCCTCATCGAGCAAGCCTTGCCGGTGGTCGGGGTGAGCAATCTGGATCAGGGCAATGGCGCGCTCGCGCAGCGATTTGCCGAACAGGTAGGCCACACCGTATTCGGTGATGACGAAGTGCACGTCAGAGCGCGGCACGGTCACGCCTTCACCGGCCTTGAGCATGGGCCGGATGCGCGACTGTTTGCCATCGTCGGTGGTGGACGCCAGGCAGATGATGGGTTTGCCGCCGGGCGAGCGAGAGGCGCCGCGCAGAAACTCCTCTTGCGCGGCGATGCCACTGTAGAACTCGCCCTCGAACTGGTCGGCGCAGACCTGGCCGGTGAGGTCGATGGCAAAGGCCTGGGTCACCGACACCATCTTGTGTTGCGAGGCGATGGTGCCCACGGCACACACCATGTCCATGGGCTGGAAAGAGAACAGCGGGTTGCGGTCCAGCACCTCGTACAACTGGCGCGAGCCCATGGCAAAACTGGTGACGATCTTGCCCTTGTCCGAGGTCTTGTGTTTGCCGGTCAGAATGCCACGCTCGAGCAGCGGCAGGATGGCGTCGGTGATGACATCGGAATGGATGCCCAGGTCCTTGCGGTCGGTCAGGTAGCGCAGCGCTTCGTTGGGGTACCGGCCGAGGCCGATCTGGAGTGTCGAGCCGTCCTCGATGATGCCGGCGATGTAGCGCGCAATGCGCTCGACCACCTGGGTTTCGGACACCGTGTGGGTGTACTCGATCAACGGTGTGTCCACCGGCACGAAGTGGTGGATCTGGCTTTCGTGCAGCGTGGAATAGCCCATGGTCCATGGCATGTCGGGCACCACTTCGGCAATGACCAGCCGTGCGTTCTGCACAGCGGCCACGACCACGTCAACCGAGACCCCGAGGCTCACGTAGCCAAAGCGGTCGGGCGGCGACACCTGGATGAACGCCACGTCGAGCGGAAACCGCCCAATGTTGAACAGCTCGGGCACCGCCGCGATGGACACCGGCAGGTACTCGGCCTGTCCGCGCTTGACGGCCTCGCGCATGTCCATGCCCACAAAAAAGCATTGATGACGGTATTGGGTGACGGGCGCACCTTGTGCGTCACGGGCGATGCTGTCGGTGGTCAGAAAGTGGATGAGTTCCACGTCAGGCGGGGGAAAGCGCACCGCTTCCAACGCCCGGATCAGCGTGCGAGGCGTGGCACAGGCGGTCCCCACAAACACCTTGTTGCCGGGCTTGACCAGTTCGGCCGCCTGCTCTGCGCTCAGGCATTTGGACGCGTAGGGCTCGTTCTCCAGCACCTGCAGCGCGGCGGCGCGGGGTGGCACCGCGGCCGGCGTGGTGTCGAACACTTGTTTGGCCCATTGTGTCAACGGGGTACCGATGCGGGACAGGAGGGACATGGGCAACCTTTCACTCGCCAGTGGCGTAGCCGCCGCATGTTACGTCAGGGTTTCCGCTGAACCGCAGATTCGCACGGTTGGTGGCCCCAATGCGTCGTGACATGCTGGTCGACTTGCTGACCAGGGCGACTTTGCCTGGGCGAAAAAAAACCGGCTTGAGCAAACCGGTTTTCAGGAGATGTCGCAGGCTTCAGTAGCGGCCGCCGCCGTAGCCACCCGTGCCATAGCCAACGTCCGGGCGATTGGAGGCACGGTATTCCGTCGGAGCATGGGTACCGGAAGTGCCACGGTCTTCGCGTGGCCGGGCCAAATTGACAACGATGGTGCGGCCATCGACGGACATGCCATGCAATGCGCTGATGGCAGCCTGGGCCTGCTCGGCTGAGGTCATCTCCACAAAACCGAAGCCCTTGGACTGGCCAGTGTCGCGGTCCATCATGACTTTGGTTGAAGCAACGCTGCCGAATTCGGCGAAGTTGCTTTTGAGGCTGGCATCGCTGACGGAGTAGGGCAGGTTGCCCACGTAGATCTTGGTGCTCATGTTTGAGTCTTTCTGTGAATCTGGACGCATCGTCGCGATGCGTGCGAGCGAACCGGAAGTCCGCTGGGAATTGAAAAGGTGTCTGGCGTCTGCCGTGAGCAGGTCGTCAGCACGCGGGGCGCATTGGCACGCAGGTTTGTAGCCAGCCCTGGGTGACGGCAAACACGCGGGCGGCCTCGCGCGACGCAAAGGTCGTGTCAAACCTGAATACGCGGCAATAGCTGCCGTTGCCCTGAGAGCGTTGGACCGCAAATGAGGCGCGGAAGCGGCCGCAGGCGGTCGGCTGTGTCGAGGGCGAAACGACGTACTGGCCCATGGAGATAGAAATGTTGGAAATCGTGATCAATCAGGATTGCAAGCGTGGATCACGCCCGCATGAGCTGGTTGCCTCGGGGGGCAGGCGCTCAAAGGTCAAAAAGGCGACGGGGCGCGAGAGGCTCCGACAGCGACGTCAAGACTTGCCATGTGGGAATGGCGTGTTGTGGTCTCGAGCCTTGAATTATACTATTTTGTTGTAAAAACCGTTCAGAATATTATTTTTGGTTTTAAATGGGCTTGGCTTTTGGGTGTTCGCGCTCAGAGCAGGGCCCACGCGCACCGACATTCCCCATGAGCGATTGGAAAACCCAGCAGATGATCAAGGCCTCGGGCTGGCCCGATGCCCCCGAAGCCTTGGCCATCGGTGCCAACTTCAACCAAGCCACTGCAAGCGGCCTGGTACCACTGCACTGGGCATGCCAGCATGGCAAAGCCGGCCTTGTTCGCCACATGATCGCCCATGGGGCCAACGTGGCAGACGTCTCGGCCGACGGCAAAAGCATGTTGGCGTTGGCACTGGACGCGCAGGACTTCCAGACACTGATGCTGTTGATTGACCAGCTCAAAGCGACCGGTGCGCCACCACCCGGTGAGGCCATCAAAGCGCGCCTGATCCAGTCCTTCCGCAGCGGTCACCCCGACTCACGCAACCGCATCGTCCAAACCTTGCGCGATTGGGAGCGAATCGCGAGAAAGAACAGGGCTTGAGCTGACCCCCACCAAGCTCAGCCGGATGGTGCCGCTGCCGATGGACTGGGATGAGCAGAGGCGGTTGCTCGGTATGGCCTGAGCAGGCAGCCACTCAATCAAAAACGGGGTGTTCGGCCCCCCGTTTTACATGGGGCAATCAAGCGGCGCAAACCCACAATGTCACCGCCCCGGAGGGCTCACAGAGAAAGGGCCGGAAAAAACAGCGCGGATTCGGTCAGAGATAGCCCACAGAGAAAGCCGAATCGGCCTGGAGCCCGCATGAACTGGGGCTTTGCCAAAAGAAAAGGCCCCCGCGCTGCGGGGGCCTTGTCATACTGGCGGTGGACGTAGTCTGGACCGAACCCGTATCGGCCTGGCTCGGTCGGAAAATCTGCGTTTTCCCTTGTGTTTATTGGGCTTTTGAAAACGCGCCGGCCAAACGGGTGCTCCGAAAAGCAAGCTACAAAAAAAATGCGCGCGCGCCCGCGTCACACGCGTGTACGCGCGCGGGCGCAAAAAAGGAATCGTGGCCAGGAGTGTGCAAGCCCCCCGGCGCTCCGCACCCGTTGTACGTGGACCTCACGCAAAAACTTTGCGGGAAGTTCAGGGTAACTGGCCACCCATCCGGTAGGTTGAAAACGCAAGATGCAGCAGCAATGATGTATGCCCGCAAGAGGGCGGTTTTTGGGCGTTTTGGCGCGATTTAATCTTGGGTGCGTGGTTGTGGGTTCGCTCTGGTGTTTTGCGATCCACGGTGGCTTTTGATCGGCATTGCCGGGGTGTTACGCGCCCGCCCAATCCCGCAGGTTCTTGATGCCTTGAGCTGAGCCTCGCAGGGGGCAGGGCGCCTGCACAGGATCGCTGCAACATTTTTGAGGCAGCTTTGAGCGCCGATGTGGCGGGGCCACGATGAATGTGGTGAGCAGCCCAGCGGTAAGTCGGAAGCCAGCGCCAGGTCTGTGATGCTGCCTCCGCTAATTCCCAGCACCGCGTCTGTCAAGACAGCTGGCAGTGGTTGAGCCGGTGGTCTGTCTGGCAGCATCCCTATTGCGGGCCGGTTGCGCCCACGGCCGACTGTGTTTTCGGCTGCGTCCTCTTTGCAGAGCTGAAACCTTAGCTGGCGTTACGGTGCAGATTTGATCCGCCGGATCACGGCATCAAAGCTAGCGTGAATTTCTTTGAGGGGTGGGCGATTGGTGACCAAGGCCAGTGCGCTGGTCAGATGTGACTTGAAAAGACGCTTGACGGCTCAAATGTGAGCCGATAGATCGAGCAGGACTTGGCCGGCAGCCTTTTTACTTGGCGCTGGTCGTTGTCTGGTGACATGACTGATGTGATACGCCTAACCGAGCGTGCGCGCGACGCTTGCGCGTGGGCAAGCAGTGACGTGCGCAAAGGCGATGGGCTGGCCGGGGCGTAACGAGGATTCCGCTTCAATAGCGGTAGGTGAAACGCTTGGCAAACCTCACGACCCCACCAAGAGGGTGGCCTGGCGAAGCTGGGTGTTGTCAATCAGAGGTGCAATGGCGTCGATCTGGTGGTGGTTCATGTTGAACATGAATTCGGTAGCCCGCCATTTCCAGGTTTTGAGCACGTTGATCTGGCGCCTTATCTCGATAAGCGCGTCCGTCTCCTTGAGTCCGAACTGACCTGCGCTTGCCAGCAAAGCCTCAATGTTCGGTGGCAGCAGAAAACGTGGATGTCCGTCTGTTGGCTTGTCATCGGTCCCCGGAAAATGGGGCCTGAAGCCACAGCCAGGAGCCAGTTGCCACTTGCCGTTGCCCGCGTACAAGAACTCGAAGTCATCGATGCTCTCTGGTGCTTTACCGATCAGCCGACCAAACACCAAGCGGCACCAAATTTCTTTGGCATCGGCCGCAAAGTTGTTGCTGCATAGGCGCATTTGTGTTAGCAGCTCGGTCCAGCTGAGCTGTTCACCCGGGCGTGCCTGAAGTAACGACCGGGCGCTCAGGTACGGAATTCGGCGTCCGGTGGGATCGCGATCAAAACGAGGGCCGATCACCACTGGGCTAAATACCGGATGCAGCAAGCGCAGCTGCACCGTGTGCAGTCCGGCGGCCAATGCCAGGGTGGTGAACAGAACCTCCGCCCGAGGCATGCAGCCTGGCTGTTCGGAGGCGAAGAACTTGGCCACGGACAGTGCGCCATCTTCGGTGACAAAGGTGCATTTGGGCTGAGGTCCGCCCAGTGCCGTGAAGCCGTAGAGCATGAGCAGCAACTGGCGCAAGGTTTCCCGGTCTTCCTTGAACGCGCGAACCATGGCGCCCATGTTGTCCAGATCAACGTGCAAGGGCAGCGAAAATTTTGCGGTACGGGGATCAGCAAATGGCTGACCGGTCGCGCGTACCCGCAGTGCGCCAAGGCGCGCATGGTCCGAGACAGCGCACAGCGCCATTGATGCCGAGTTGTGTTCGTCGCAGTCGCCCAACTCGCCCAGGAGGCCATTGGCCCACGCATGCTCGACGAGTTGTTTTCCGAAGCCGCTGGGGATGGTGTCGTTCAAGGCCGCGAAAACCTGGGCGCCCCCTTCACCCAACTGCAGACACCACTGGGTGGCGTTGACCGCTTGAAGGTCTGGCGACACCATAAATCGGCGGGAGTGCCGCAGCCAGGATGGGTCAAAGCGAAAGCTGGAGCAGTTGGTCCCCAGCTTGTTGTGCAAGCGGAGGATACCCAGCGGCTGGGCGGGCTCACCAAGGCTGATGGAAAGTTCGTCGCTGCAGTGGATGCCAGAACCGTCACTGGGAATGATCAACGACAGTTCAGCTCGCTGCGCTGGCGTGATGCCCTCGGTCATATCGTGCGCTCAAGCCGACTTGCGTACGCGCTTGGGGAGATTGTCGTCTTGATGAATCAGACCAATCTTGTCGTTGGGCGCTTCAAGAAGCTGATCAAAGTCATCCAGCCGTTGAAGGGCCAGCAGCGCGCGAACGAATGTATGGAGACCGATGCCTGGGCTGCCAGCTTCCAACCGCTTCAGGCTGGCAAGTGAGATCCCCATGAGGGCAGCGAAAGTTGCTTGATCCAACTCACGGCGGCGGCGTGCCTTGGAGATGTTGGCGCCCAGGCGCTTGAGGGAGCGGGCAATTGGCAGGGGAAGGGTGGCTGTCATCAGTAGACTCCAGTGGTGGAACTGCCGCTATTTGAGCGTCACGACCCCTCGTATAGAAACTCCCTGCCCATGAGAGGCGGTCAAACCTACACCACACGGCTGATCGTATGCCGGTCTTCAGAACCGACGCTTTCGTTTGGCATAAATGCCCTTGGACCACTCGCGCCGATGGGCATCGGCCACCGGGTGAACACGCTGAATCGGAGCCTGGCTGATGTCTTCGCGTGCCATGCGGCGCACGTCGGCCAGCAGCGCACGGGCATCCCAGTCGGTCGGCCAGCCCTGCCACAGGCGCAGCGCGCCGTTGACGACCACGGCCGTGATCTGGCTGCGGTCGGCCAAGCGGACCAGTTCCCAGCTCAAATCCCAGCTAGGCGCCAACTCGGGGACATCCAGATCGATCAGCAGGAAATCGGCGGCCTTGCCAGCCGCAACCTCACCGGTGAGCCCACCCAGGCCAATGGCCTGTGCGCCCAGATGGGTGGCGTGGTCCAGCCACATCCAGCCGCCGCCACACGACGAGTCACCGCGGGCCAGACCATGGGTCAGGCGCTGGGTGGCCTCTGCGGCGTCGAGCAGTCGGAAGGCGTCGTAGCGCGTGCCGTCGGTGCCCAGGGCCATGGGAATGCCTTGCGCGTGAAGCATGACCGCATCCAGCACCGCATTTCCCTTCCATTGGCTGGCCACCGGGTTGTAGGCCACCGCAGCCCCTTTGTCGCGCACCTGCATCAACTCGCGCGGCGTGAGCAAGGTGGCGTGGGCCAGCAGGGTGTTGGGGTTGAGCGCGTTGCAGGCGGCCAGCAGTTCGATCGGACGCAGGCCACGCGCCACCAGCGAGCGTTCCACCGCCACGAGGTGTTCGTTGGCGTGGGTCTGGAAGCTGACACCGGCCTCATTTGCCAGCGCGGCCACATGGGTCAACATCCGGTCGCTGGCCACCTCAGGGATGGAGATGGCCAGCGAACCGTGCACCAGCGGATCGTGCTCATGGCGGGCCAGGTGCGCCGCAGCCTCGGCTGCCAGCTGCTCAAAGGCCTGCTCACCCAGCGGATGGTGCAGGTCGTTGCAAATGATGCCCAGCACGCAGCGAATGCCCACGTCGCGCGCGGCCTGCGCCACCGAGGCCAGGCCGTGGGCTGAGCGGGTACCAGCGTCGACCACGGTGGTGAAGCCACCCCGCAAGGCCTCCAGTGCCGCCAGCTTGGCGCTCACATACGCGGCCTCAGGCCCGAGCGCCCCCTCCATGGGCACCCAGATGCGGCGAAAGATTTCGGAGGGCTCACCAAAGGCCAGCGCCTTCCCCAGCGATTGGGTGAGGTGGGTGTGGGCGTCGATCATGCCCGGCATGAGCAGCATGTCGGGCAGCACCTGCGGTGTCAGGTGCGGGTGTGCCGCGCACACCTCGGCGGCCGGCCCCACGTGGGTGAAACGTCCGGCTTTCACCACCACCGCCCAGTCACGTACCGGGCCCTCGGGACGCAACACTTGAGCAGGTTGCAGCAGGTATTCAGATTGCGCCAAAGCGACTGGGGGCATGTGCGTCATCGTGACACTCCGGGATTCAAACAAACAAGCGCAGCCCCAGCCACAGGCCGGTGGCAATCAGTAACAAGCTCACCAGCATCTGCAAGCGGGCAACGGCCAGCCGCGTGGCCGCCCATTGCCCCGCCACAGAGCCCAGCAGCAACCAGGCGCCCAGCTCAAGTGCCAGGCCAAAATCCAGTGCGCCCGACCAGGCGTGCATGGCGCCGGCACTCAGGGCCACGGGAAGCTGGATGGCTTGCGCCGCAGCGATGGTGGCCGGCAAGGGCAGGCGCGATGCCATCAGCAGCGGAACCAACAGCACCGGTCCACCCGTGCCACTGAGCCCGGACCCCAAGCCCACCAGGGCCCCCAGGGCCAGGGCCCGTGGGCGTGAACAGCTGACCGCCGGCCCATGCACGGCCTGGACTGGGCGCAATCCGCGCAGGCCACTGCCCAGCGCCAGAACGGCCAGGCCCGCGAGCAGCCAGGCGTTGCCGAGGTGATGCACGCCCGCCGCGCCCAGCAAGCTGCCTGGTATGGCGCCCCATATCAGGCTGACGATGGGCAAAGGCGTGGCACCACCTGCGGCTTGCGAACGGTCGGCGTGCCCGCGCAGGCGCCACAACGCCGCGGCGCCCGGAAGGGCAAACGCCAGCGCGGTGGCCGCGATGGCGTGAGGCATGGCCAAACCTTCCAGGGCGCCCAGCGCAGGCACCACCAGCACGCCACCAATGCCGGTTGCACCGATGAGCCAGCCGGCCATCAAGATGAGTGCGCCCGTGCTGGCGTCCATGGGTGCTTACTCGACCTTGATGTTGGCTTTGGTCACCACACCCTGGACGAGCTGACGCTCGCGTGCCAGGTATTCGCCAAATTTCGCGCCACTGATCACCAGGGGGCGGTTGGCGATGTCACCGAGCTTGCGCACGATCTCGGGGTCTTTCATGGTTTGTTCCATGGCTTTGATCAAAGCACCCGACACATCGGCGCTCAGACCCGCCGGCCCCAGCAGGCCCAGCCAGGACTCCACGTCGATGCCTTTGAGCTCGGCCGTCTCTGCCAGCGCGGGCACATCGGGCAGCCCAGGCCAGCGGGCCTTGGAGGTCACGCCGTACGCGCGCACCTTGCCGTCACGGATGAAGGGTTGTGCCAGGGTGAGCGGCAACACCGCGAGATCGACTTGACCGCCCGCCACATCGGTCAGCACCTGGGGGCCCGACTTGTAGGGCACGTGCAGCATCTCCACCCCCGCTTGCTGGTTGATCATTTCGGCTGTGACGTGCAGCGACGTCCCCACGCCGTCGGTGCCAAACGTCAGCTTGCCGGGCTGCGCACGCGCAAGCTTGAGCAACTCGGTGGTGTTGGGTGCGGCCAGCCCGCTGCGCCCAATCAGCACAAATGGCCCGACGGCGGCGGTGGCCAGGGGAACAAAATCCTTGAAGGTGTCGTACTTCACCGCAGCTGGCGCCACCAGCGGGGCCACGTTGAGCGGGCTGGCCACCGCAAACAGCAAGGTGTACCCATCGGATGCGGCGCGCGCAACACGTTGGGTGCCGATGGTGCCGGCCGCACCGGCCACGTTCTCAATGACCACCGGCTGCTTCAGCGCCTCTGCCAGCTTGGGCATGATCAGGCGAGCGGTGGCATCCACACCGCCGCCGGCACCAAACGGCACGACAACGGTGACGGGCTTGCTTGGGTAGGACTGGGCGTGGGCGGTGACGGACCACAGCGGCAGCAAGCCGGTGCAGGCCAGGGCGACGGATGTGAGAAAGGTGCGCGATTGCATGGTGATGGACTCCAACAAATGGGTGGACGGCTTGCACGGCGGTGGTGCAACTCTACTTGTTATAACAAGTAAGATCAAGCATGCAATTCGTGTGCCAAGATAGCGCCCCATGAGCGAGATCCTTCAGCCCCTCTATGCGCGCCTTCGCGATGCGCTGCGCGGCGACATCCTGGCCGGTCGGCTGCGCGTGCACGACAAACTGCCATCGGAGCACGAGTTGGTGCAGGCCCACGGCGTGAGCCGCATCACGGTGCGTCAGGCGCTGGCCGATCTGCAGCGCGAGGGCCTGATCACGCGTTTGCAGGGCAAGGGGGCCTACGTGTCGGCCCCGCGCACCACGCAGGCCCTTCAGCGCCTGGAGGGCCTAGGTGAGGCCTTATCGGCTCATGGGCAGGCAGTGCACAGCCAGCGCCTGTCCATGAAGCGCCTCAAGGGCTCGCCCGATGTGGTGAGCGCGCTGCAGTTGTCACCCGGCAGTGAGGTCTACCAGCTTCGCACTCTGCGGTACGTGGACAGGCTGCCTGTATCGCTCAACGAGTCCCACTACCCGCTGCCCCTGGGCGAGCGCATGGTGCGGCTGGACCTCTCCGGGCGTGACGTCATCGAGGTGCTGGAGCACGACCTGGGATTGCGTGTGTCGCAGGCCCGCATGGAAATCAGTGCCGTGCCCATGCCCAAACTGGCGGCCAAGTGGTTACAAGCCACGCCAGACGGGCCCGCCTTGCAGGTGCGTCGTGTGCTTTTGGACGACGAAGGCAAGCCGCTGCAATTGGAAACCGCAACGCATCATGCGGATCGGTTCAGCTACCAACTCACAATGAGCCGTTGACTGGCAAATGCGTGCCGGATGAAACCGGCAGTAGCACAACGCAATGGAGTACTTTGAGCGGTGGCTATGTGAAAAGCGCGGCGCAAATGGATCGTGAATGCGCCGCGACCGAGGTAGCACAGCGACAAGCTTGTTTGTGCTACTGCCCATTCTGGGGCGAGACGGAAGAAGTTGCAGAACTTAGGAACGGTGATCCGTTGGGCCTATCCAGCAGCAGTTCCAGGGGTTTTGGTCCCCGCAGATCCAGGCAGAGCGCTTTAAAAATCTCCAGTGCATTCATGTGTAGGTTACTTTTGTGGATCAGACCTACATCCACAACCACGGGAGGGCCATCAAGGCGCAAGCAGCTGACAGGCGATCGGCTGTATCCGCCCGTTTCCAAGGCGTAGGCCACCATGAGGGCGCTTGCATCGCTGATGGAGACCATTCGCTTGAGAAACTGTGCGTCGTTCGATTCGGTCAGGACAGGCGGGTAGCCCTTGCCTTCAAAAATGGCGTCGGTAAGCGAGCGGGTGCCACTTCTGGGTTGAAACAGAGCGATAGGGAATTGGCGTAATTGATCCGGCGTCACCCGTTTTTGGGATGCCAGCGGATGACCGCTACGTACGATAAAGACGTGCTCGGCGCGCGCCAGTCTTACTTCACTCAAAGTTTCGTGCTGGCTTGTAAGGGGGCCAAACGCCACATCTGACGCACCAGTGAGGACACGCCGTACAGCGAGCTCCGCGCTTTCTGTGGCGGTGAAAACAAGCTCAATGGAGGGATATCTTTGACGGAATACCTCGCACAGGTCACCAAGAAGATAGGTGAAGGACATGGGCGTCGCGGCGATTCGCAAGATGCCTGACAGTGCTCCGTGTTTCGCGCTGGCGAAACGCCTCTCAAGCGCAGTGAACTCCGCAGAGATCCGGGCAAATGACTCCAAGACCGCGCGCCCCGCAGCCGAGGGATAAGACTGGGGACGTGCTCGAATCAAAAGGGTTTCGCCCAGTTCCTCTTCAAGCTGACGTATTTGGTGGCTCAGGGCTGACTGTGTCAAGCCCAGCGTTGCCGCAGCTTCACCAAAATTTCCGCTGTCGGCGATCGCCTGCAAGGCTTTCAATTGCCGTATGTCCATGGTTTGATCAATCCAAGTGAGGACGATGAATTTGAGTCATGTGGGTGCAATAGAAATCTAATAGGAGGATCCTGATCTGCGCTCTACATTCTGCCCCCATGGCAGAACGATCATTCAAGCAAGAAGTGCAAAAGTTGCGGGCAGGCGCGGGCACCGAGTTCCAGGGCGAAGGCATCCTGGCGGTCACCAAAGCCCTGCTCCAGTCCGGCGTTGCATACGTGGGCGGCTATCAAGGCTCGCCAGTGTCCCACCTCATGGATGTGCTTGCCGATGCAAGCGAAATCCTTGAAGAACTCGGCGTGCATTTCGAGAGTTCGGCCAGCGAGGCCACGGCAGCGGCCATGTTCGGTGCGTCCGTTCACTACCCGCTGCGGGGTGCGATCACCTTCAAGTCCACGGTGGGCACAAACGTGGCCTCCGATGCCCTGTCCAACCTGGCATCGGGCGGTGTGACGGGCGGCTGCCTGGTGATTCTGGGCGAAGACTACGGAGAGGGTTCTTCGATCATCCAGGAGCGCTCCCACGCTTTTGCGATGAAATCCCAGATGTGGCTGCTGGATCCCAGGCCAAGCCACGGCGCGTTGGTTGATGCGGTGCAGAAGGGCTTTGAATTGTCGGAAGCCAGCCGCACCCCGGTCATGCTGACCATGCGCGTGCGCACCTGCCATGCACATGGCCACTTCATTGCGCAAGACAATGTGCGCCCGTCGTTCACTTTGAAAGACGCCATTGAGAACCCCCGCCGTGGGGTGGAGCGCATGGCGCTTGCGCCGGCGACGTTTGCGCACGAGCACGAGAAGGTCCATGAGCGCTGGCCCGCCGCAACCCGGTTCATCCGTGAGCAGGGGCTCAACGAGGTGTTCGAGAGCCCTGATACGGTTGGTTGCGGTGTCGGCCTGATGGTCCAGGGTGGCTTGTACAACACGTTGATTCGCGCGTTGGAGCTGATGGGGCTGGCGGACATCTGGGGCTCGGCCCGATTGCCCATCTACGTCATGAACGTTGTCTACCCGGTGGTGGATGAGGAGGTGGTTGATTTCTGCCTCAAGTACCCGGCCGTGCTCATGCTGGAGGAGGGGCAGCCCGAGTTCATCGAGCAAACGCTGCAGACCGTGGTGGCTCGTGCGGATCTTGAAACCCGGATCCATGGCAAGGACATGCTGCCGCGCGCTGGCGAGTACACCACGCTGGTGATGATGAAGGGCATCCGCAAGTTTCTGCAAAGGTACGCACCGGCGCTGCTGGAGATGGCACCGGTAGATTCGGGCGTCGCGGCCATGTTGGCCCCCAAGGTGATTCCCCTGATCCCGTCGATGCCCGGTGTCGCCCTGCAGGAGGCGCCAGGCGTGTTGCCCCGGCCGCCATCGTTTTGCACTGGCTGCCCGGAAAGACCGCTGTTCACGGCCATCAAGTTGGTGGAGCGAGAAATTGGCAAACACTACGTCAGCGCGGACATCGGCTGCCATCAGTTCGCGGCATTGGCCCCTTTCGACTTTGGCGCGACTTCCATGGGATACGGTCTGGGTGCCGCAGGCGCGGCAGCTTTGAACGTGGAGGGGGCCGGCCGCCGCACCATCAGCGTGATGGGCGATGGCGGGTTCTGGCACAACGGTCTGACCTCGGGTGTCGGCAATGCCGTGTTCAACAAGAGCGACAACCTGATTGTGGTGGTGGACAACGGGTATTCCGCGGCCACGGGTGGCCAGGACATTCTGTCTTCCAGGGCGAAGAACGACAAACGCACCACGAAGATGTCCATCGAGGGGGCGGTTCGTGGCACGGGGGTGAACTGGATCCGAACCGTCTCGAACACCTACAACCTCAAGAAGATGAAGGCGGCGGTGCGCGAGGCGCTGACCACCAGTGATCGTGGGCCCAAGGTGTTGATCGCTCAATCGGAGTGCATGCTGAACAAGCAAAGGCGGGTCAAGCCGCTGATGCGCAAGCAAATCGCACAGGGTGAGCGCGTCGTGACCGAACGCTTCGGCATCGACTCGGACACCTGCACCGGTGACCACTCCTGCATCCGCTTGTCTGGGTGCCCGTCCTTGAGCATCCGACCGAACCCGGACCCGCTGCGCAAAGATCCCATTGCCGTGGTGCAGTCCAGTTGCGTGGGTTGTGGTTTGTGTGGTGAGGTATCGCACGCTGCTGTGTTGTGTCCGTCCTTCTACCGCACGGAGTTGGTGAGCAATCCCAGTCGGGGTGAACGCCTTTGGGCGCGCATCACCTCGGTCATCACCACATTGTTGCAACGTCGTTTGGCTGCGCGGGAGTTCGTCCATGTTGCGTGAGGTGCCGATCAAGCCCATCAAGATCGCGATCCTGGCGATGGGTGGCGAAGGTGGTGGCGTGCTGGCCGACTGGATCGTCGATGCCGCCGAGGTGCAGGGCTGCTACGCCCTGTCCACCTCGGTGCCAGGTGTGGCCCAGCGCACCGGCGCGACGATTTACTACGTGGAAGTCTTGCCGATGGCACGCGAGGCGGGGCGTACACCCGTCTTCAGCCTGATGCCGACACCGGGGGACGTGGACGTCGTGATCGCTTCGGAGCTGATGGAGTCGGCGCGCGCGGTACAGCGCGGTCTGGTCACGCCAGACAAGACCACCCTCATCACCTCGTCCCACCGGGTCTACGCCATGCCCGAAAAGATGGCCATGGGCGATGGCCGAGTGCCCTCCGAGCAGTTGCTTGAAGCGGGCCGAAAGGCAGCGCGGCATTGTGTGGTGCGTGACTTTTCCCGATTGGCGGAAAGCAGCGGCAGCGTCATCAGTGCCGTGTTGTTTGGCGCACTCGCGGCCGCCGAAGTGCTTCCTTGGGGTCGCCAGGCGTTCGAGTCCGCGATCGAGCGCGGCGGCGTGGGCGTCTCGGCAAGCTTGAAGGCTTTTGCTGCGGGGTTTGATGCCTACCGCGACGACGAGAGCCCGAGCCCGCCCTTGACGAAGCTTACTCGTGACCTGGAGGACCCTCGCCTGCGTGAGCTCCTGCAGCGGGTGCGGAACGACTTCCCGGCCGACATCGCGGACGTGGTTGCCCATGGCGTCAGGCGTACGGCCGACTACCAGGACCTGGCCTATGCCGCCGAGTACCTGAACCGTCTGGCCCCGGTGGTGGCGCTGGACAAGCAGCTGGGTGTGGAGGGTTGGCGCCTGGCGCGGGAGACGGCGCGCTACCTGGCGCTGTGGATGACGTTTGAAGACACCGCCCGTGTGGCGGAGCTGAAGTTGCGGGCCTCGCGGTTCCAGCGCGTGGGGCGCGAAGTGCAGGTGAGCCAACAGCAGTTGATGCATATTAACGAGTACTTTCACCCGCGCTTGCAAGAGATCGCCGACATGCTGCCGCAGGGTCTGGGGCGCTGGCTCATGGCCAGCGGCACGCCACGCGCTCTGCTGGAGCGGGTCACCCAGCAGGGCCGCGTGGTTCGCACCACATCACTGACGGGGTTCCTGATGCTCTACGTCGTGGCGGGTTGTCGTGGCTTTCGTCGCAAGTCTTTGCGCTACGTTAGGGAGAACGAGGCCATGCAGGCCTGGATGTCGCGTGTGACCAGGATCGCTCGGGTCGACTATGCGTTGGCCTGCGAGGTCGTGGAGTGCCAGCGTCTGATCAAGGGCTACGGCGACACGCATGCGCGAGGCTTGTCCAACTACGAAACCATCATGTCCTTGGTGGAGGGGCGGACACGGACAACGGCGGACCAAGTGCGCGAGTTGCGCGACGCGGCCCTGGCCGATGAGTCAGGCCAGAAACTGGCGCGCGTGCTGGAAACACTAGTCTCGCGCCATGCCGAGGAGGCGTGTGCATGACCACCTCGCATCGCGTCCCGCTGGAAGTCAGCTTCAAGCATTGCGATCCAGCCGGGATTGTGTTCTATCCCCGCTACGTCGAAATGCTCAACGACGTTGTCGAGCATTGGTTCCGACATGGGTTGGGCTGCGATTTTTTGACACTGCATGGGCCGCGCGGAATGGCTGTGCCTATTGCCAATCTGGAGGTGGATTTCAAAGCGCCGAGCGTGCTCGGCGACACCTTGCTTTGCCAATTGACCGTGCAACACGTCGGAAAGTCTTCCTTGCACCTGCAAGTTGACGTGTTCGGAAATGGCCTTTCTACCGATGCGCAAATCAGACTTTCAGCCAAGCTGACGCTTGTGTTTGTGGGCATGAAGGAGAAGCGTCCCATCGCTATTCCTTCTGATCTCCGGGAGGTTATCGGGACGTATTTAGTCGAGCGCAAAACAAAGGATATGCCGAGCAGTCGGACGGGTGGCTGTCCCGATCACCCATGAAATCCTCGTTCGCTCTCGCACTTTCGGCCCGCTAAGGATGAGCGGGTGCATTAAACCCATTTTTTTCACAAGGTAAAGATCATGAACTTTTCTGTACTTCGTCGGGTTAGTTTTCTGGGCTTGGGTGCCCTCTGTGTGGCTTCTCTGGTCGCTGTGACATCCGCTCACGCTCAGACACCTGGCGCGGCTTTTCCGAATAAGCCGATACGGGTGGTGGTCCCTTTCCCGGCGGGTGGGGCCATTGACACGTTTGTGCGAACGATCGGTCCCGAGCTGGAGCGGCAACTTGGCCAGACGATTGTTGTGTTCAACAAGCCTGGCGGTGGCTCGCAGATCGCGGCATCGGACGTCCTGTTGTCCCCGGCGGACGGCCACACTGTTTTTGTGGGGCAGATCGGCGATTTCACCGTCAATCCGCTGCTGTACAAGAACATTAATTACATTCCCTCGCGGGACTTCGAGCCGGTCACCATGTTGGTGCGCGCGCCGCAGGTCATGCTGGCCAATACAGGCGGAAAAATCAGCACGGTCAAATCCTTGAAGGAAACCATGGCAAACCCCAGTGGTTTGGTCACTTATGGCTCGTTCGGTCCTGGAACTGCGCCACATCTTCTCGGCCATATTCTTTCCAAGCAAGCCTCCGGTGCGAAATTCACACATGTGCCCTACAAAGGATTTCCGCCTGCGATGCAGGCCCTGATGACCCAGGAAGTGGACCTTCTGTTTGATGCTGTCCCTGGTACTTTGAACATGATGAAGACGGGCAAAGTCGTCCCGCTTGCAGTTGCCGGAACCCAGCGCAACAGCCTGCTTCCGGATGTTCCAACCACCGCTGAAATTGGATTTCCCGCACTGGTGATGGACTTTTGGATCGGGGCCGTTGTCAAGAAAGGAACATCTGCGACTATCGTTAACAAGTTGAGTGACGCTTTTCAGCGCGCTGTGGCCAGCCCGGAGAATCTCAAACGCTTCAACGATCTGGGTTATGTCCGTGTCGCCACGACCCCGGCCGAGTTCGAATCGACCATTCGTTCAGAGACCGAAAAAATCAAACCCGTGATCATAGAGACCGGGGTTTCCATCGATTGATATCCGGTTTCTTTTGCAAATGCATTCGATGACACACTCGCCCACCCTGCAACTTCGAGTCGCATCAATTGAGAAGCCCCACCCGCTGCTCTGCCGACTTGTCTTGCGTGCCATCGATGGCGCTGCCCTTCCGCCCTACGAACCTGGGGCGCACCTCCAGGTCGCGGTTCATTTGCCGCAAGGGAAGACCGATTGGCGGCACTATTCGCTGGTCAATTTCGATACTTCGGAGGAGGTGCGATCCCGACCCGATCACTACCTGTTGGGCGTTCGGCTGGAGCCCGCAGGTAGGGGTGGATCCAGGTTCATGCACGGGCTGAAGGTGGGTGAAACCGTGACCGTTCGACCGCCACGCAATGACTTTCCGCTTGGTGACTGGAACGTTCCAGCGTTGTTGGTGGCCGGTGGCATCGGTGTCACACCGCTGGTGTCCATGGTCACCGAGTGCCGGCGCCGCGAGCGACCGGTGCGAATGCTGTACGCTAGCCGCAGCCGCGACCAGATGTTGTTTGTAGATGAGCTGCGTCATCTGCTGGGAGATGACCTGTCCTTGCACGCAGATGAAGAAGCGGCACGGCCTGTTGATGTGGCATCTCTGGTGGACTCTTGTCCTCCAGACGAGGAGCTTTATGTGTGCGGTCCTCAAGCATTGCTTGATGCACTGCTCGATGAAGCACGTCGTCGAGGCTGGCCGCCCGAGCGAGTTCACTTCGAACTTTTTTCTGCGCCACCCATGCAGCTGGGCGATCAGCCCTTTGATGTGGTGCTGGCACGCAGCGGCCAGACCCTGCGTGTAGGCGATGATCAAAGCATTCTGGCGTGCCTGGAGGCCGCAGGCTGTGACGTGTTGGCAGACTGTCGGCGAGGCGAGTGCGGCGTCTGTGTGGTGCCTGTTCTGGATGGTGAGGTCGATCACCGCGATCATGTCCTGAGCACCGCTGAACGGGACGCGGGAAAGACGATCCAGATCTGTGTGTCGCGCGCCCGAGGATCTCGGCTGGTGCTGGACCTTTGAGAGGGAATCAGCGCCCAGCAAATGGGCGCTGATGGGCTACAGTTCGTGGCTTGCCAGGGTTTCGTACTCGCGCTCGGATGCCATGACGAACCGCTGCACGGCATCCGCCGCTGCGACGCTGTCGTGCTTTGTGAACGCCGCGACCAGCTCCTCGTATCCCGCGATCATGCTGCGCTGAACGCGTTGGTCGGACAGGGTCGTTTGGCGCACCACGAACACCTGATCGGCATAGCGTGTGAGGGTGGCCACCAGCCTTGAATTGCCGACCGCACTCAGCCAAGTGTCCCTCCATTTTTGGGCGGCCCCAAAGATGCGTTCGATATCGTTGGTGGCGTGACCGGCTTTGGCTTCAGCAATCGCCTGGTTCAGCTCATCAAGCTGCTGCGGCGTGATGTCGCGGGCTGCCATGGCGGCAGCCCGTGGCTCAAGCAAGCGACGCAGTTCGAACACTTCACGGATGTCTTGCGGCTGGAGCTGTGGAATTCTGTAGCCGCGCGGTGTGCTCACCAGGTAACCCTCGACGACCAGGCGCATGAGCGCCTGGCGCACGGGGACACGGGACACACCCAGGTGACTGGCGATGTCGGCCTCTACCAGTCTTTCGCCGGGTCGGATGGAACCATTGCGCAGCCTGTGCAGCAGGTAGCTATAGGCCTCCGTGCCGAGGTTCGGCTGTGGTTCGGCGGGTGATTTATCGGAAGAGGTTTCCAAGTTGTCCGTGGATGACATGGTGAGAGTCTATCGCCAACGATTCACGGAAACCCTACGGTGCTTGCACGAGTGCGAGCACGCGCAACGGGCTGCCCGATCCCTCCAGAATCTTGAGCGGTGCTGCCAGGATCAGCGCGCCGGTGGGGGGCAGTTGATCCAGATGGGTTAAGCACTGCAGACCGTACTTGCCTGCGCCGTGCATCAAGGTGTGGCAGGGGTAGGGCGTGGGCCAGCTGTGGGATTGCCCGGCGTCGGTGTTGATGGTCTCGACGCCAAAGCCCAGCACATCGCGCTCCCGGATCAACCATTCGACGGCCGCCTGTGTTGGGCCCGGGGTATGCGGACCGTCTTCCTTCATGTTCACAAAGTCGGGCGGATGTTTGAGGCGCTTGGACCAATCGGTGCGAAACAACAACCAGGCGCCGGCGGGGATACGACCGTGTTGGGCTTCCCAATCCATCAGGTACTCTGGCGTCAACAGCCAATCCGGGTTGTCCGCGACGGGCGCGCTGGCATCAACGACAACAGCGGGCGCGATGAAGTTTTCCGGGTCGATGGTATCGACGGTGTTGGCCGGCAGTTCGCTCCCCGTGATCCAGTGCGCGGGTGCATCGAAGTGGGTGCCAGTGTGTTCGCCGCAAGTGAAGTTGTTCCAGTACCAGTGTGGTCCGGCTTCGTCATAGCGGGATATGCGCTGGCGGCTGAAGCTTTGGGTTTGACCGAATGAGCTGGGCAACTGGAGCGCGGGAAAGTCTTCGCTCAGCACCTGGGTGAGGTCAATGGTTCGTACGGTGCCGGACCGCACAGCTTGGGCGACTTGGGAAAGCAGGTTCATGGTTTGGGTGGGTGAGCTATGAGGGTTTTGGCTTTGGCATGCGGCTACGCGGTCGGGGTGTGTTGTTTCACTTCAGGCGTCAACCAGCGCCAGCACGCGCAGCGGGCTGCCAGAGCCGTTGAGAATCTTCAGTGGAGGGGTCACCAGAACCGCCCCGGTAGCGGGAAGCTGATCCAGGTTGGTGAGGCACTGCAATCCCCATTTGCCAGCACCATGCATCAGGGAGTGGCAGGGGTAGGGTGGCTTGAGGTGGTCTGCTTGACCGGCGTCGGTGCCAATGGACTCGGAACCAAAGCCCAACACATCGCGCTCCTCCACCAGGAAGCGGATGGCGTCCGTAGAAGGGCCGGGTGTGTGCTGACCGGTGTGATTGGCGTTGACATAGCTCACCGGGTCCACACGCTTGCTCCAGTCGGTGCGCATCAGCACCCACGCACCGGCAGGTATGCGACCGTGGGCCGCCTCGAACGCGGCGATGTCTTCGTTGGTGAGCAGGTAGTCTGGATCAGCAGCGGCCTTTTGGCTGCAGTCGATCACGCAAGCCGGTGCGAACAGGTTTTGCACCTTGACGGTGTCCACCGAGTTGTTCGGCAGATACCGGCCCGAAATCCAGTGGATGGGGGCGTCGAAGTGCGTCCCCGTGTGTTCGCCGCAAGAGAAGTTGTTCCAATACGAAGCCGACCCACGCTCGTCGTAGCGAGAAATTTCTTCCAGCCGGAAGGGCCAGCATTGGCCCAGCTCCGGGGGCAGCGCAATGGTCGGGAACTCGGGGCTGAGGGTTTGTGTCAGGTCGATGACCCGCACTTGTTCGGTGGCCAGTGCCGCGACCAGTTGAGACAGAACGGAATGTGCCATGTCAGAGAGCTCCCTGTGCGAGCTCGCGCTCGAGTGCCTTGGGGTTGTCGCGCCAGCGTGCAAGCCATTCCTGCGCCACGTCGCCAGGAAACAGGTCTTCCACGCCATGGATCAGTGCCTTGACCGTTGCATCGGCCAGCGAAGCGGGCGCCAGTTTTGGGGGGGGCAGATTCTGGTTCCATTCGTCGTCGATGGGGCCAGGAAACACGTTGAGCACGCGGATACCGTGCGACAGCATGTCCGAGCGCAGGCACTGGGCCAGCGATAGCGCGGCTGCCTTGGATGCAGAGTAGGTGCCTTGCGCCGGGAAATTGCTCAATGCAAAGACCGACAGCATGTTGACCCACGCGACGGCGTGCGCGCTGCCGTCGGCGGCCCGGCCCTGCAGCGCAGGACCAAATGCCTGCGCAAGGCGCAGCAGGCCGAGGTAGTTGATTTCCATCTCGGCGCGGGCGATCTCGGTGCCCCGGCGCGATGAGATGCCGTGGGTGCGATGGACTTCCGCGTTGTTGATCAGGATGTCGACCTTGTGTCCGATTTCAGCGCCCAGGCGGGTGACGGAAATCGGGTCGGTCACGTCCAGTGGAACCATCTCGACGCGGGGCAGTTGGGCGATCTCGGCTACGCCGGGCAGTGGCTTCCACGGCTCGGCATGGCCGACCCACACGATGTCCGCGCCCGCCTTGAGCAGTGAGCGCACCAGGGCCTGTCCCACCACCGATTTGCCATCGGTAACGAGCACCTTGCGGTGATCGGGCGAGCAGCCGGTTTCTTTTTGCAGTTTTTCTTGAGGATGCATGTCTTGCTCCGACTCGGGTTGGGCGATCACAACCGCCTGTCCCGCGCGGTCCAGTCGAAGCGACAACCGAACGCGGGGGGATGTTTCCGTCACGCTGTCCGTCAGGAAAGCGATCACGCAGGGACCGTTGTCCAGGCGCACCGAACCGATGCGCCAGGGCAAGCGCTCCTTGAAGTACAGGTGGTTGCTGTGTTCCAGTGTGGTGGAGGTCAGCAGCTCGCCGAGACCTGACTGCCTTGTCCAGCGGACTTTGGCGGACAGGCACTTGACGCAGGTGGTTTGCGGCGGGTACTGGGTGGTCCCGCAGTCGGCGCAACACTGCAGGCGCAAGCCTGCTCCGATCGCTGCGGCCTCCGTGAGGCCATGCGCAATGCGGCTGCGGCCTTCCGGCGGCAGGTTCATCTGCGGGGTGCGCAGCAGCGGGTTCTTTCTTGGAACCAGTGATGGGCTCGAGGGCGCGGGGTGTGTCATGTCGATGACTCCATGATGACGGCGCCGGTGCAGACGCAGCGGTCGTAATTGACCATGCCGAATCCGGCCGACAGGCCCCACTTGGCCTGGTCGACCTGGCGCTCGCCCGCCGTGCCCATGAGCTGGCGCATGGTTTCCGTGAGACCGAGGAAGCCGCCGGCCGCGCCAGGCTGTCCGGCGGACAACTGGCCGCCCGTGGTGTTGTGGGGCATGGTCCCGTCGAAGGTGAAGCTGTTTGCGCGGACGTATTCGGGCCCACCGCCGGGTTCACAAAAGCCCAGTCCTTCGAACTGCATCATCGAGATGACCGGGTAGTCGTCGTAGGTTTGCAGCACGTCGATGTCCTGCGGCTGTATGCCGGCCTGTGCATACAGGTCTTTCTGGTCCATCATCCAGCCGCCGCGCACCATGACGGGGTCTTCGGTGTAGGCGTTGTGGCGCTCGATCGCACCGCGCATGAGAACGTGGTCCAGCCCCAGGGCCCGGGCTTTTTCCTCTCGCATCACCAGGAACGCCTCGGCCCCGGCACAGGGCATGACGCAATCGAGCAAGTGGATTGGGGCGGAGATGACCCGGGCGCTCAGATAGTCCTCGAGGGTGATGGGCTTCTTGAGCAAGGCATTGGGATTGCGCGCCGCGTTGTGGCGTTGACTGACGGCGATCTTTCCAAAATCTTCGCGGGTCGCTCCAAAACGTTTCATGTAGTTCGCGGTGATGAGGGCGAACATCGCATTGGGCCCGCCGGCGCCGTAGGGGTAGGTGGCGTCGCGCGCGAAATGGCTGAAGTTGGACAGGCTGTTGCGAAACGAGCTCACATGATTGGTGTCGGCGCCAATGCAGGCCACGATGTCGGCGTCACCACATTGCACGGCGCGCGCGGCGCGGCGCAGTGCCATCACACCCGATGCGCCGCCCGTGGGCATGTGGTCCATCCAGCGTGGCACCAGGCCCAGTTGCTGGGTCAGGCCTACCGTGGTGTCGGGTGCGAGCATGAAGCTGCCCACGCTGATGCCGTCGATCTGGGCTTTCTCCAGCTTCGATTGCGCAAGCAAGGCGCTCAGCGCCTGGGCCGCGAACCAGTGTGATCCCTGGATGCTGTACCGGGTGTAGGGAACGGTGACGGGCACCGCCAGAGCGATGTCGCTGTAGCTCAGTCGCGACATGGTCAGGGCCGCCTGTTTTTCAGGTGTCGGGTGTCGATGCAATGCCCTTGCCCCGGCAGCTGGGCGGCCAGCGTTTTCAGCTCCCCGCGCTGGATTTTTTGCGAACTGGTCACGGGCAGGGCGTTGACGAAGGCGACATAGCCAGGTGCCTTGTAGTAGGCCAGGCGTTCGAGCGACCACTGCACGATGCTCGCGGCGATCGCCTCGCGTTGTTCCTGCGGCACGGGTTCTTGCGTGACCACACAGGCCAGGACTTCGTCACCTCGCACCGGGTCGGGCGTTGCGGCCACGGCTGTTGTTTTCACCGCCGGGTGCTTGTTCAGCACCGACTCGACTTCCACCGCAGAGATGTTTTCACCGCTGCGCCGGATCACGTTCTTTTTGCGGTCCACGAAGTAGAGCCCGCCGTGCTCGTCGCGGCGCACCACGTCGCCGGTGTGGAACCAGCCACCGGCCCAGGCCTCTTCTGTGGCCACTTCGTCTTTCAGGTAGCCATTGAAAAAGTGGCGTCGTGGATCGGGCCCGCTGGCACGCACCAGCAATTCGCCGGTCTCGCCTGCCTGCGCCTCGCTGCCGTCCTCCGCCACCACGCGCACCTGAACCTCGGAGGAGGGCTGACCAATGTAGTGCGTGCCGATGTGGCGGGTGCCCTGGCTCGCGTGAATGGCGGCGCCTGCCCCTGTTTCCGTCATGGCCCAGCCTTCCACCAAGGGAAAACCAAAGCGTGCCTCGAACACCGAGTGGTCGGCCGCGCCCACCCCCGCGCCGAATCCCCAGCGGACCGCGTGCTGGGTGTCCGACTCGGCAGGCGTGGCGGACAGCAACATGGCCGGCATGACACCCAGGTAGTGCACGATGGTGGCGCCAGCGGTACGCACCGATTCCCACCATGTCTTGGGGTGGAAGCGGTCAATCTGGATGATGCAGCCGCCCGCCGTGATCACGGCCATGCCGGAGAAGCACATTGCGTTGACGTGGTTCAGTGGCAGTGGCGTCATGATGCGCTCCATGCCCGGTCGAACCGGGCAGTGGCCGCCCAAGGAGGTGTACCAGTCGCCGGTGTGCAGGAAATAGTCGTTGGTGAGACGGCATCCCTTTGGGCGACCGGTGGTGCCAGAGGTGTAGAGCAACGCACATTCGGTGGCGCGCTCCGGCGCATGGGCGTGCGGTGCTGGATGGGCGGGCGTTGGGAACGCGGTGGCCGCTGCGTCCGTCACCCTGGTCGGAATGCCGGCGGTCTCAGCAGCCTGGGTGATCAAGTCGGTGCGCTGGGGCAAGACCACAGCCAGGGCAATCTCACTGTGTCCGATGAGGTATTCCAGTTCAGCGGAACGCATTTCAACGCTCATCGGCACCACGCTCACACCCAGGCTGTTCAGGGCAAGCCAGTGAAAAAAGTAGACGGGTCGGTTCTCCAGCATCAGGCCCACGCGGTGCCCGTGGCCGTAGCCCGCTTCGATGTAGGCGGCGCGCAGCCGCTGGACTTCGTTCAGTGCCTGTGACCAGGTGTAGGAACGTGCCTCGATGCCGTACGCCTTGGCCGTGACCGGCTCGACATGCAGAAACTCGGTCTCAGCCCAGCGCTGTGCGCTTTGGTGGAATCGCTCGTAAACGGTATTCATCGCGGAGTGGTGTGGGTCAGGTTTGTGGGGATGCGTGGAAAATGCATTCCTCGCCAGCGGGGTGTGAGTGCTCGCCTGTGCAAGCGCGGCAGCTGGTTTCCCGGACGGTGACGGGTTGTTGCCACGCGTGGCTGCACACCGCCTGGAACATGCCCAGGATGGGCGCACACATGGGGTGCGGGCTGGGGCCAGATGCCAGTGCGAAAGGGCTGTTTCTCACCCTCAGCACGCATTCATTCGGCCCGTGCTCAAAGGTCCATACGCCCCAACCGAGCGCAGCGGCGCCCATACCGACGCTGTTGAACAGCGCCTCAGGGGCGCCGCCTGTGCCCAGGGCATAGGCGCGCACGCTGTTGCCCCCATGGCGCAACACGGAGCGTGACAAGGCGGCCAACGCGTCGGCCCGGCTGTGTTCGGGCAGTTCGGAGAACAGGCCCATGAGCACATCGGCGCGCATGAGCACATAGCGCCTGTCCTGATCGAGCACCTGACCACGGTCGGTGTCAAATACCAAGCGCTCTCGCAGGGCAGAGGGCGTGCTCATGGGAACAGCTGGATCATGGGCAGCCGCGCGTGGGCGTTGACCAGGTTCACACGCTTGAGCGCAATGCGAAGCTGCCCGTCGACAGCAACGATGCGGTGGATGTAATGCCCGTGCAGCGTCACCAAGTCTTCTCCGCGGCTTTCCGCATAACTGAAAGGGGTGCGCAACACATACACGCCAGCACCCACGTCAGATGCCACCGACATCGGCTGCTGCAACACGTGTTGTGCAGTGCTGGTGGTCTGCTGCGAGTGCGCCCGACCGGCCTTCAGACGATCGATCCGCAACGCCAACAGCAGGCGGTCTTCGTCGGCGATGGCGTTGTATTTTTCGTCTTCAGCCTGCAGCCGACCCTTGAGGGGCACCCAGTAGCGGCCGTCCTCGGCGAAGAGCGCCAGCCATTCGTCGTAACGCGCCTCGTCCAGCAACAGTGCATCGAGGTAGATCAGATCGCTCAGGGCTTGATGGTCGATGGTCATTTCATGCCTCCTTGTGGTCGGACGTCATGAACCTCGTCCAGGCCCGATGAAAATTGCGCAACAGCAGCTCACTGGTGCCGCTGCAATCCCTGTTCGGCTCCGCCAATTCGCTGGCTGCATATTCGCGGTGCAGGCTGATCCATTCGTTGGCGTTGGAACGCATGCCTTCTTGTTGCATCTCAAACAGATGCACGTCATCGTGCGCAACCACCGACATGGGGGAGTAGACCAAGCGGCTGTACGTCAAGGCACGATCCAGAAGCAAATCAGGGCCCCCCACCGTCCGGAAATTCCACGACTCAATCACGGTGCGGTTGACCGCGATGGGTCGAATGACACGGATCGTTTGTGGGGATCCCTTGAGCGCCAGGCTGGGGTACAGCACGGTGTTTTGCGGTGAACGCTCCAGGATTTCCTTGGCTCGCGCTTCGCCGTGAGCGGCTTGCAGTGCCGACACGTACTCGGGCATCACGCCGTAGCCGGAATGGATGCTGAAGCGGGTGCCCGAGATGCTGTGGCCGTTCGGGAACACATGCCCGCCCATCTCCTTGAAGAAGTCGTAGCGCTGGCCAAACGGCAGGATCTGTTCGAAAGCCATGGGCAGGGTCCCGCCCAGATTCCATTCCTGTGCTACCGTCTGTGCAGCTTGCACCGCTGATTCGTGCGTGGACACCGGGTGCACCGAATCATTGATGTTTTCCAGGTACAGCTTCCAGTTGCACTCAATCGTGTTGCGCAGCACGCCACCTTCAATCCGAAGCTCGCCGGTGGGCGACCGATCCACCATCAGATCGATCGACGACAACACCTCGCCAAAGTAGTCCTGGAAATCCATCCCTTGTGGGTTCACCCGGCCGAAGATGAATCCTCGGTAGACCTGAAGCGCTCCCATAGGCTTCATCCCCTCGCCTGCCGAGCTGCACGCCATGTTCGTGCCCTCGTAACCCTCTTTCAGGGGCATCGCGATATGGGCGCCGTTCAGGCGAAATGACCATGAGTGGTAGGGGCACCGGATAAAGCGACCCTCCAGGCGACCTGACTCAGCCGCAAACAGCTTCGCGCCCCGGTGTGGGCAGCGGTTGTGGAACGCCCGGACCTGACCCTCTTGGTCTCGCAGCACAACAAAAGGTTGTCCTGCAACGTCGAGGGTGAAGAACTCGCCGGGCGTCGAGATTTGGCTGTCGTGGCCCAGATAGGTCCATGCGTTGGCGAACAGCTCTTGCTGCTCTTGAGCAAAAACTGCCTGGTCAAGGTAGAGGTCCCGATGGACGCAGTCCTCTCTCACCAGACGTCGCATGTTTTCATGGTCTTCGCTGATTTTCATGTGCTTGTTTCCACAATATGGTTTTTAAAGTATACCAAACATGGCGGAGAGACGTCGCAAAACCGAAAGACCAACTGATTTTGTAAACTTCTCGTAGTACGTTTTTGGGTTGAAAAATGAAAATTCGATCAATTTGTTGATGTGAATATCCTTAAAAAGGTATACCGATGTTGCCTGTCTGGCCATAGGGTGGCGGTGTTCGGTGGCGCCCGAAGGCGGCGTGCGGATCCGACAAGGCATGTCAGTGATCCATTCCGCGAACGCGGCAGCCGCGACGCATGATTGAATTCAGTGCCCACGTCCTGGCGGGCTTTGGAAGGCGTGTGAAGAGCCTTCGCCGTGACATACACGCCAAGGGTGAAGCGAGTGTGTGTCGCCTCACATCGACGATGCCCGTCATCTCGCACTTGCACGGTTGCATCGGCACGAGCGTCGAGCGCGTGGTATCCGTCCGGCAAAGTCATCCTGACGGCCAGCACGAGGCCGGCGCTGCACCTCAGGTGGCTGGTGACCAGCGATGCGGCAGCAACTCGTCGATACGGCTGGCCGGATGCGTTGGCAAGCGCTCG
>NZ_JBHTCA010000027.1:0-49203 GCF_042665215.1 Hydrogenophaga atypica | reverse complement strand
CCGCCGCCGTGTCCGCCTGCTTGGCAACTCGATTTCTGAAGTGTTCATGTGTCCGCAATGAAGTTACGCGGACACGAGCATCCTTGGTATGCGGCTCGGGCTCAAGATGACTTTGCCGGACGGATACGGTAGACGCAAGCGAAACTCCATCCATTCACAGACGTGGGCTGCAAACGTTTTCGAGGCTGCCTTTCTGGGTAAGTCAAGACTCTTCGAGAGATCGACTCGGCGTCGCGGTCGATTTACCGTTTTTTCAAAACGCCAGTGTCTTCACAGCCGGCTTGAGCAGGTGGGCGGCCACGTCGGCGGGCTTGGCCGGCGTGACGCCGGGGATCAAGTCGCTGACCTGGCGGCCACTGTTGGGAAGGTACAGCGCACACACCTCCACCTGTGCACCGCCCTTGATCAACCCTTGCAGCATTTGTTGTGGTGTCACGTTGCGAGGCTTGAGCAATGGCATCTCTTTGCCAGTCACAGCAATGTCGGCGGCGGCGTCGCACAACAGCACGCGCACGCTGGCTTTTTGCTCCAACGCCTGCCCAGCCAGCACCAGCCCCGCCCCCTGGGCCATGGCCTGACCACTGTGGATGTTGACGAACAATTCCTGCGCCGACGCGGCAGAAGCCAGGCCACAGGCGAGCAGGACGATGAGAGCGGATTTTTTCACAGTGTTTACCTTGCAGTGAATGACATGGCCCACCGGTTGCGAGCCACTCGTTTGTATTGTTCGGACATCCGGCCGCCCACCCTTGACAAATCCCAATCTCAAGCAACTTTTAGGGCTATTCGGCACTGAGCGAGGTGATGGCTTGGTGGTGGGTGAGAAACACTTGGCCGCAGAGGTGATCCAAGAAGTCGCTGCGCTTGAGCCTGTCCATCACGGGGCCTTTGACCTCGCTCAGGTGCAGGGTCACACCGGCGTCGTGCAAGCGTTCCGCAATGGCTTCCAGGCTTTCGAGCGCGCTGGCATCTATGTCGTTGACCGCACTGCACTGCAAGACCACATGACGCACTTGTGGGTGGTTGGCCACTTGCGCGGCCACATGGTCTTCCAGGTAACGGGCATTAGCAAAGTAAAGGCTTTCGTCCACCCGCAATCCCAGGATCTTTGGATGGGTCAGCACCGAGTGCCTGAGCACATTGCGGTAGTGCTCGGTGCCGGGCACCTGGCCCACGGTCGCGATGTGGGGGCGGCTGCTGCGGTACAGCCACAACAACAATGAGCTGCCCACCCCGGCCATCAAGCCGGCCTCCACGCCCACGGCCAAGGTGAGCCCGAAGGTCAAAGCCAGAGCCACAAAATCGGTGCGCGAATAGCGCCACGTTCGAGTGAAAGCGCCCAGATCAACCAGACTGAGCACCGCCACCACAATGGTGGCTGCCAGCGTGGCCTGCGGCAGGTGAAAAAGCCACGGCGTGAGAAACAGCGCCGCCAGTGCCAGCCCCAGTGCGGTGAAGATCCCGGCGGCCGGGGTACGGGCTCCCGCATCGTAGTTGACCACCGACCGCGAGAAGCCACCGGTGACCGGGAAGCCACCCGTGAGTGCCGCACCGATGTTGCTCGCTCCCAGGCCACGCAGTTCGGCGTCGGGGTCGATGCGCTCGCGGCGTTTTGCCGCCAGCGACTGGCCCACCGACACCGACTCCACAAAGCCCACCAGTGAAATCAGCAAGGCCGGCATCAGCAGTGCTTGCACGAGCGCCGGGGCCTCTGCGCTCCAGCTCGGCCAGGTCAATGGTGGCAGGCCCGAGGGCACCGCACCCACCACCTTCATGCCCGCATCCGCCAGGTCCAGCCCTGCCGCCAACGCGATGCTGAGCACCAGAGCGAGCACGGGCGCAGCCTTGCTTGCGATGTCGGCCACAAAGGGCGAGACACCCCACCGTTGCAGCAGCGGCTTGAGGTGGCGCCGCGCCGCCCACAAGGCGGCCAGCACCACGGCGCCCATGGCCACCGTGGGCCAGTGCACCGCCCCCAAATGCCCGGGCAGCTGGGCCAGCAGCGCCGGCAGTGTGTCGCCCTTGAGAGGTATGCCCAGCAGGTGCTTGAGTTGGCTGGCCGCAATCAGCAAGCCTGATGCCGAGACAAAACCCGAGACCACCGGATGGCTCAGGAAATGCGCCACAAAGCCCAGGCGCGCAACGCCCATCAGCAGCATCAGCCCACCACTGAGCAGCGCCAGCCAGAGCGCTGCCACCGCGTGACCAGCGCCGGTGTGTGCGGCAGCAGCCCCCGCAGCGGCGGCTGTCATCAAAGAGGTGACGGCAGCCGGCCCCACGGCCAGCGTGTTGCTGCTGCCGAACACGGCGTAGAGCAACAGCGGAGCCATGCTGGCGTACAAACCCGCCTGCGGCGGCAAGCCCGCCAACAGCGCGTAGGCCAGGCTTTGCGGAATCAGCATCAGCGTGACCACGGCCGCGGCCACGCCGTCGGCCGCCGCTTGTTGTGCGGTGTAGCGGCGAGACCAGGTCAAGATGGGCAGCCAAGCGTGCAGTCGTGGTGGCATGGTGTTGGCGCTGTATGGCGTTCAGCGGTTGTCACCCCAGCGGCGAGCGAAGATCTTCCCCACCAGCAAAAAACCCAGTGGCACAAAAGCGGCGCCAAGCAACATCAGGGTTTCGCGGACGCTTAGCCGCCCTGCCCCGGCCTGCTGCAAGACCATCAGGCTGTAAATCAAAAAGGCGGCGCCATGCAGCGGTCCCATCACACCGACCGCCTCGGGCCAGCCCGCCAGGCGCTTGAGCGGCACCGCCACCAGCAAAAGCAACAACAAGGTGGCGCCCTCTGCCCATGACGCCAGGCGCAACCGGTGCATGGCCGCGCTCACAGTGCATCCACCGGAATCTTGAGGTAGCGCACGCCGTTGTCTTCAGGCGGTGGCAACTGACCGCCCCGCATGTTGACCTGCACCGAGGGCAGGATCAGCACCGGCATGGCCAGGGTGGCATCGCGCGCCTCGCGCATGGCCACAAAGCTGTTTTCGTCCACCCCTTGGTGCACGTGCACGTTGGCGGCTTTTTGTGCGGCCACGGTGGTGCGGCACTCAGGCGTGCGACCGCCGGCTGGCGGGTAGTCGTGGCACAGAAACAGTTCGGTGCTGTCAGGCAGTGCCAGCACTTTCTGGATGGACCGGTACAAGGTGTGCGCGCTGCCACCGGGAAAGTCGCAGCGTGCCGTGCCGTAGTCGGGCATGAACAGGGTGTCGCCCACAAAGGCGACGGTGCGCACGGGGTCGATGCTGTGGTCGGTGATCACATAGGTCATGCAGGCGGGGGTATGTCCTGGCGTGTGCAAGGCTTGTGCGTGCAAGCCACCGATCTGGAAGCGGTCGCCATCGGCCAGGAGCCGGTCGAATTGGCTGCCATCGCGGGCGAATTCGGTACCGGCGTTGAACAGCTTTCCGAACACGTTTTGCACCGTGGTGATGTGGCTGCCAATCGCCAGTTGACCACCCACCTGCCGTTGCAGGTAGGGCGCAGCCGACAGGTGGTCGGCATGCACATGGGTCTCCAGCAGCCACTGTACGTGCAGGCCCAGGGCGCGCACCCGCTCAATCACGCGGTCGGCGCTGGCGGTGTCGGTGCGGCCCGATTTCGGGTCGTAGTCCAGCACGCTGTCGATGATGGCGCATTGCTGCGTGGCGCTGTCCCACAGCAGGTGGCTGAAGGTCGAGGTGGCCGGGTCGAAGAAGGATTCGATCTGCATGCGTGTGGGGGCGGTCATGGCAACTCCTGCAGGGGGGTCTGAAACGGCGCGGGGCAAACACCCCGCGCCGGGGTGCAGCGTAAGCCGCTCAGAGGGACTTGGTGGAGAAGTACCAGTCCTTCATCGCGTAGCCCTCGCCTTTGCGGGCTTCGATGGCGGCGGGTGTTTTGGGCGGGGGCACGATCACGTCGCAGCCCGGCGTCCAGCCTTCCGGCGTCGCGATCTTGTTGGCGTCGCTGGTCTGCATGGCTTGCAGCAGGCGCACAAACTCGTCGATGGATCGGCCGTTGCTCATGGGGTAGTACACCATGGCGCGCAGCTTGCCTTCGGGGTCGATGAAGAAGGTGGCGCGCACGGCCTGGGTGTCGGCGGCGCCGGGGTGGATCATCCCGTAGGCCTGGGCCACTTCCATCTTGATGTCGTCAATGATGGGGAACGGAATCTCCACACCAAAGTTGTTCTTGATGCTCTGCATCCAGGCCAAGTGCGAGTAGATGCTGTCAATCGACAGACCCAGCAATTCGCAGTTCATGGACTTGAACTGTTCAGCGTGCTTGGCAAAACCGATGAATTCGGTCGTGCACACCGGGGTGAAGTCGGCCGGGTGCGAGAACAAGATGAGCCACTTGCCTTTGTAGTCGGCCAGGCTGCGCTCGCCGTGGGTGGTGTTGACTTTGAAGTCGGGGGCGGGTTCGTTGATGCGGGGCAAACCGGAAGGCGTGGACATGAGAGGCTCCTGTTGTTCAAAAGGTTGAAGGTCTGTCATCAACCGCAAGGGCATTGCCCTGTGTTGATGGATGAAGTTTGAGCTATCGACCTCGGCGACCTAATGACAAAAATCAATTCACCAGTTGGGATTGGCTATGAGGGCCATAGCGCCCAGGCGCGCGCAGACTGGCTCAGTTGTCTGGGGACAAGAGCAGCGACTCGTCCAGGATGCGGTACAGCCGGCCCTGTTTGTCGACAGCCTTGATGGCGCCGACCTTGACCAGACGCGACACCTCACGGCTCACTGTCTCAAGCTTCAAGTCCATCATCGCGCCCATGTCATCTCGCGAGAACAGGGTCGAGAGCGAGGGATCGGTGCTGTGCCGCATCTTCAGAACAAACTGTCCCACGCGCTGTCGGGCGGTACCAAAGTTGATCGCGGCCAACCAGTCGTCGGCCTCACGCAGGGCCTTTTGCCATTTGTTGAGCAAGCCGGCGTGCATGCGCGGCGATTGCTGGCTCAGATGATGGATTACCTCGGTGGGGATCCGGCATACGGTCGCATCGGTGAGCGCGATGGCGTCGCTGTCGTAGCGCTCTGTGGCCAAGGCCTCCAGTCCCACCACATCACCGGGGCGCAGCAGCCGCAAGATGCGCTGGCGGCCATCTGCCGTAACGCGCGAAAGTTTGAGCATGCCCGAGCGCAACGTGTACACCCCACGCGCCACTTGTCCCTCGGCGTGCAATGTTTCACCGCTACGGTAGGCCAAGTCGTCAATGGGGGCGTGGATGTGACTGAAGTCGTTTTCGGTCAGGCTGGCAAACAGCGCCATTTCCCGGATGGCACATGTCCGGCAATCCGAGGTGCCTCGCCAGGCTGATTCGGTTTTGATAGGGATCATCATGTGAGCGTAAAGCCGTCGGTCATTGCTGAAAATCAAGGGGCACAGCCCTTCGCACATGCCAAATCTTATTACCCTGGGGGGTAAGATGTTTTTAGGCTCGGCAAAGCATTGGTTTGTGAAGTGCCTTGACGCAAATCAAGCCTGTTCAAGGCAGGCTTTGTTAATTTATTACAAATGACGTTTTCTGGATAACCAGCGCGCTCAGCAGTTTGGCAACTGCACTGCTCAGTGCTGCAACGTTGAACCCAATGGAGACAAAATTGGCTCACAAACCACCCTCCCCCCACCGGACCTTGGAAGAGGCCCTCGATACCTCACGGCGCGACTGGCTGCGCGCGATGAGTGGCTTGGGCGCCGGCACCGCACTGGGCTGGCAGACGACAGCCCAGGCACAAGTGCCGGCCACATCGAAAGCACACATCGTCATCGTGGGCAGCGGACTGGGCGGCATTGCGGTGGCCAACAGGCTGCGTGCGATGTTCAGCGACGCGCGAATCACCATCATCGACAAGAAGGAAGTGCACAACTACCAGCCAGGCTACACCCTGGTGGCCACAGGCGTGTGGCCAGTGAGCAAAGTGATCGACCGCAATGCCGACTTCCACCCCTCTGGCGTGGAGTGGATCAAGGACATGGTGGCTGGCTTCGATCCGACCAGCAACACCGTAGTCACCGCCAGCGGCCAGCGCGTGACCTACGACGTGCTGGTGGTGGCCGCCGGCACACATCAGGATTGGGGCCGCATCGAGGGCATGGATGTGGCAGCCATTGGCACCAACGGCCTGACCAGCGTGTACCCCAGCTCCGATGCCGCCGTGGCCACCTGGGCCGCCATGGAAGCCTTCCGCCAAAAAGGCGGCAAAGCGTTGATGACGCTGCCGGCCACGCCGCTCAAGTGTGCTGGCGCACCGCTGAAGATGACCTTCATGCTGCGCGACCGGCTTGCGCAAGCCGGGATGCTGGGGAAGTCAGAGGTGCACTTTTACTCGGCACTGGGTAATGTGTTTGGTATCAAGCCGGTCAATGACAACGTGCTCGAACGCTGGAAGTCCATGGACATCCAGGTACATACGAATGAAGCGCTGGCCGCAGTCGACATCGGCAAACGCGTCGCCACCTTTGCCAGCCCCGAGGGCGAACGCACCGAGGTGCCCTACGATTTCATCCACGTGGTGCCGCCCATGCGCGCGCCCGACGCGGTGAAAAACTCCGATCTGGCCTGGAAGGACGGCCCCATGGCCGCAGGCGGCTGGCTGGAGGTGGACCCCAAGACGCTGCAGCACAGACGTTTTCCCAACGTGTTCGGTATTGGCGACATCAACGGCACACCTCGCGGCAAAACGGCGGCCACCGTCAAAAAAAGCGCGCCCATCGTGGCCCAGCACGTGGTGGACTTTCTGGCCGGCCGAGCGCTGGGCCAGGTGTTCGACGGCTACACCTCCTGCCCGCTCATTGTCCGCGAGGGTTCGGCCATGCTGATCGAGTTCGACTACGCGGGCAAACTCACACCCTCACTGCCCATGATCGAGCCGCTGCAGGAGAGCTTCTTTGCCTGGCTCATGAAGGTGCGCATGCTCAAGCCCGCCTACCTCGCCGTCCTCAAAGGCCGCGTCTGAACCCGCACCCAGGAGCACACCATGTACGAAATCTGGTTGGTCATCAACATCTTGTGGGAAATCGCCCTCGGCCTGTGGCCGGTGCTGCTGCTCGTGGCGGTGACCTGGGCCTTTCTGGTCCTGCGCGCGTTCACACGCGGCGCCGCGTGGCAGCGGTCGCTGGGACTGGCCCTGGTCATTGGCGTGGGGGTGGCGCTGCTGTTGATTCCGGTGGTGCCTGGCGCCGTGGGGTCATCGCTTGCCGACATGGGCTACTGGGTCGACTGGGTCAACCTGTTGGCCATCTGTGCGGGTTTTGGCGCAGCGGCATTTGCCCTGGCCTGGCCGCTACTGGCACAAGCGCGCGTCCGTTCGTCACAATAACAAGCTGATTCACACAGGAGCCCTCACCATGGCCAAAAAAGCCCCTTCCGCACCCGCCATCGACATCGGCATCAGCGACACCGACCGCAAAAAAATTGCCCACGGTTTGTCTGCGCTGCTGGCCGACAGCTACACGCTGTACCTGATGACACACAACTTCCACTGGAACGTGACCGGTCCGCAGTTCAACAGCCTGCACACCATGTTCATGGGCCAGTACACCGAGCAGTGGAACGCGCTGGACATCATTGCCGAGCGCATCCGTGCGCTGGGTTTCCCGGCGCCCGGCACCTACAAGGAGTTTGTGCGCCTGGCCAGCATCAAAGAGGTGGAAGGCGTGCCCAAGGCCAATGACATGGTGCGCCACCTGGTGGCCGCGCAAGAAGCCACCGCACGCACGGCGCGCAAGCTCTTCCCCATCGTAGATGCCGCCAACGACCAGCCCACCGCCGACGTGCTGACCCAGCGCATCGACGTGCATGAAAAAACCGCCTGGATGCTGCGCAGCCTACTGGAAGAGTGATGCGCTGAGGTGAGTCTGAACGCCAGTCAACGCCGGCCGACTGGGTCGGCTTGGTGGCACCGGGTCTGGCTGGCCTGTGCGCTGCTTTTGTGGATGCCGTGGGCACTGGCCGACAACCCGCAGCCCACGGGCGCACACGCGCCGCACCATGTGTTGCAGGTGTTCGTGCGCGATGGCTGCCCCCACTGCGCCGCCGCTAAAGCCTTTTTGCCGCAGTGAGCGACCCGTCACCCCGATGTGCGGGTGTGGTTGCGACCTGTGGACACCGACACCGCTGCGCGGGACGACTTGCTGCGTTTGTCTGAGCAGGGGGGTGTTTGGCCACCCGGTGTGCCCACGTTCGTGTACCAGGGCAGGTTGCTGGTAGGCTTTGCCGACGCGGCGACCTCGGGCCCTGAACTCGATGCCTTGGTGGCACCGCCACAGGTGGGTGGCGCAGATTCCGCCTCGCCTGCCCCTGGGCCTGTGCATGCGGTTGAGACCCACTGGGGTGACCTGACCGTAGAACGCCTGGGCCTGCCGCTGTTTACCCTATCGCTGGGATTGCTCGACGGCTTCAACCCCTGCGCCATGTGGGTGCTGCTGTTTTTGTTGTCGCTGCTGGTGCATTTGCGAGACCGTCGCCGCATGGCACTGATCGCCGGTACCTTTGTGCTGGTGAGTGGTGCGGTGTACTACGCTTTCATGGCGGCTTGGCTCAACTTGTTTCTTGCGGTGGGTCTGTCCACCGCATTGCGCGTAGGGTTGGCTTTGCTGGCGCTGGGCATGGCGGCGCTTCACCTGAAAGATTTCGTCAAAGGATTCCAGGGGCCCAGCCTGTCGATTCCGGCCTCGGCCAAACCGGGGCTCTACGCACGCATGCGCAACGTGATGCAAGCCCACTCCCTGCCTCTGGCCCTGCTGGGCGTGGCCAGTTTGGCAGTGGCGGTCAACTTTGTGGAGTTGCTGTGCACCGCCGGGCTGCCCGCGCTCTACACCGCCGTGCTGACCCAGCAGGCCCTGCCCCCGGCGGCCCATTACGGCTACCTGGGCTTGTACATCCTGGGCTACCTCGCGGACGACGCGCTGATGGTTGGCTCTGCCGTTTGGGCTCTGCAAAGCCAGAAACTGGACGAAAGCCGTGGTCGCTGGCTCAAACTGGTCAACGGAGTGCTGATGGCGGCTTTGGGTCTGACCATGCTTCTGCGGCCCCAATGGCTCTGGTGACACTGTGGCGAGCGAAGAGACGATGCCTGACCCACACACAGGCTGGAACCGCTGCAGCCAGGCTTTGAAGCAGACTTGTGGCTCCGATATCAGCGCAAACCGTCGAGGTAGAGCTGGCGCAGTTGCGCGAACTGCTCGGCGCTCAGCTTCTGGCGCAAATGCGCCACGCAGCGCTCTCGCCCTTGGAAATGCTGGACCTCGGCTTCGGCGACCTGCTTCATCAGCGCGTCGCGGTCCGCCTGCGGCAGGTTGTCCAGCAGGGCCATGCGCAGTTGGCCGCGCAGCTCGATGGTCTTCTTCTGCACCGCCACACGGCCAGGCATGGCCTGCTTGCGGTAGTCGTCGAGCGACTTGATTTGCTCGGGCGTGAGCTTGAGGTCGACCTCGTAGCGCATGGTCAGCGGCATCAGCTCGACCACGGGAATGGCCCCGTCGCCCGGCACACCCTTGGCGGCGGCGAAGCCAGAGGCAGCCACCAGGGCGAGGACGATGGCGCCGTGGCGCAGGGTGTTCAAGGAAAACTTCATGAAAAACTCCATAGGGATGAAAAGGGGTGAAAGCTCAGTGTTTGTGGTCCATGCCAGGCTTCATGGGCATGGGCGCGTTGCCACCGCCCAATGCCGTCACCGGCGCCTTGATGTCCTGGGTGAAGCGCTTTTTGAGATCGTCCTCAAACACAAGGGTGATAGGTACCTGCTCGCCACCTTTGAGCGGCTGCTTGAGGTCCATCAGCATCACGTGGTAGCCGCCGGGCTTGAGCTCCATGGTGCGGCCTGCGGCCAAATCCAGGCCAGGGATCTGGCGCATCTTCATGATGTCCTTCTCCAAGACCATTTCGTGAATTTCGACCACGCCGGCCACGGGTGATTTGGCCTCGACCAAGCGCGCGTTGGTTGAGGGCGTCAGACGCATGAAGGCGCCGGTGGCCTTTTGCGTGGCGACGGTGCCGCGCACCCAGGCGTCATCCACCTTGACGGCGGTCTGCGCCCAGGCGGTGACTGTGATGGCCAGCAGGCCGGTGATGATGCGTTTCTTCATGCTGGTGACTCCTGGTTGGGAATGTGAAAACGGTGAATAGCCTAGGCGGGCTGGGCCAGCAGCGCGCGCACGTCGGCGGTGTAGTCGCTGACGGTCTGTTCGTGGCACAGCACCACACGGATGCGGCCCTGGCGGTCGAACAGGTAACTCAAGGCCGTGTGGTCCATGGTGTAGCTGCTGCCGGTGGGCACCTTCTTGTAGTGCACCCGAAACTCGTCGGCCGTTTTTTGGGTGGCCTCTGCACTGCCTGTGAGCGCCAGAAAGGACGGGTGAAACGCGGCCATGTACTCGCGCAGCAACTCCGGCGTGTCGCGCTCAGGACCCACGGTGACGAAAATCACCTGCAGATCGGTGGCCTGCGGACCCAACTGCTGCATCACTGCGGCGGCGCGGGTCAGCGCGGTGGGGCAGACGTCGGGGCACTGCACGAAACCAAAGTACAGCATCACGACCTTGCCCTTGAAGTCGCTCAGGCTGCGCGTCTGCCCGTTGAAATCGGTCAGTTGGAAGCCGCTCGCGTAGTCCGCACCCGTGATGTCGATGCCTTTGAAGGGTGAGTTGCCACCGTAAAGGCCCGAGGTGTGCGGATCACAGCCGGACAGCAGCCACGCACCGCTGGCGACCAGCCAAACCAGCGCCTGGCGGCGAGATGAAATGAATGTGGAGATGGAAGGCATGGCGCCTCCTGAAAACGCAGAACACAAGGCGCTCCAGACGGGCGCACCACGGCAAGGTTTTTCAGGCGGCGAAAGGGGGGGCGCGCGACTGCGCTGGCGCCCAGACGGTGGCGGCCAACGGGGCGCGGTAAAACGCGGGAGGAAGATCGGTCAGTCGCGGCGGCAGATCCATGTCGATCTGCGCCACGGGCATGTCGGCCGCACCGCCGTGCAGCGTGCACCAAGGGCAGTGCTGAGTGGCATCGCTGCTGGGCGCGTTGCCGTTGGGCAGTTGATCGCGCACCTCGCCCGTGTCGGCCTTGACCCAAGCCATGCCGCTGACGCCGCAGACCTCCAACCAGTCAGCGCGGTTGCCGCCGGCCACCATCGCCTGCGTCGCCGTGGGCAACAGCGCGCTCGCCACCAGAGACAGCAGGGCGACCCAGGTGGTAACACGGCGTTGGAGGCGCGTCAGGAACATGGCTGGCAGTTTATCAGCGGCGGGGGCATGACGTTCTGCATGACGTTCTGCTTGTAAGCCCCCTGACCACGGCTGATGATCGCGGCGATTGCGGGCGAAGGCCCTTGCGTACCATACCGGGCGGCCAACTCAGCGCTCTGTCGGTGCCGCCACGATCGCATCGTAATCCTCTTGACTCAAGTAGATCGGACGGTAAGTCTCGCCCTGTTGCACCAGCGTCTTGACGAATGAGCGCAGGTGGTTCCTCGAGCCTTTCATCAGGTTTTCGTAGACCAGACGAATGTCCAGATTGTCAATCGACTCCAGTGCAGACCGAATATCGACGATGTCGAGTTCTTCGATCAGCGCGCCGACCTTCAGTGCAGCGATCAGAGAGGGCGTGCCCTGGGCGACCAGATCGTAGTAAAGCTGCTGAAGGGTGGCGTTGGCAAACATCCCCTCGGTCAAGATGGCGGCGGGATCAGGCTGGCTATAACGAATAAGCAGTTGTCGTACCGCCTCGGTGTGAGTGGCTTCGCTCTTGGCGATGTTGCCAAATGCGCGCACTTGACTGCCCCAAAATGAATCCAGTCTGCTGTAAACATCACGGGCCAGCTTTTCTTCTTCGCGCATATAGGCCAGCGACGCCTTCTCGGCCTCACTCAAGTCCTCGAGCGGCAAGGTCGACAGACTGGAAGCCAGTCCCGTACTGTCAAAACTGGTGGTGCCGTCCGCATTGACCACAATCGGTGGCCCGCCTGCTGGCGTCGCGTCATCGCCACCTCCACAAGCCACCAGCGACAGAGTGGTGATCGAGGTCAGGGCGAGCTGGAGGATAATTTTTTCATTTCAAGTCCTTGGAATAATGAGGATTCGTCTCAGTGAAGGCCCGAAAAGCCTGGCCAGCGACCTGGCCCCAGGTAAATCCGTAAGGGTTCATGTCCGTTCTTCCATGGTCAGGCCCATGGGATAGGAGCCTTTCTCGGGCAGTTGGGCTGCGATGTCTTGAAGCGCGGTCTGAAGCATTTCCTCTATAACGGGGTGATAGAAAGGCAGCTGCAACAGGCTGGAGGCGGTTTCGCCACGCTGGATCGCCCAGGCCAGCAGGTGAGCTAAGTGCTCGCCACCACTCGCCACCATGGCAGCGCCCAACAATCGGCCATTGCGGGCGTCGGCGTACACGCGCAACAGGCTGTCGGTGGCACCCAAAATACGGGCGCGGCCGTTTTTGTCGCCCCCGGCAGTGCCAATCACCATGCCCTCCGGCGGCAGTGCATCGAAGCGGGCACCCACGCTGGCAATATCGGGATTGGAGAACGCAATGCCCAATGAGACCTTGCGCGCAAAGCGGGTTGGCGTAGCGCGTACGGCGTTGTAGCCGGCTATGGCTCCCTCATCAGCGGCCTCGTGCATCAACGGGCGGTCCGCGTTAGCGTCGCCCGCAATGAAGACCGGCAGGTCACCGATCTGCATCGTCGCGGGGTCAAAGCGCGGGTTGCCGCGCCCATCCAGCGGGAAGCCTGCGGCTTGCAAATTTAAGCCGTCGGTAGTGGGGCGGCGACCCAATGCGGCGAGTAGCAGGTCCACCTCAGCCACACGCTCATCAGCGCGCAGACGCACACCAGTCTCTGTGCGCTCCAAGCGTGCTTCCACACCCAACCACAAGTCCATTTCACGGCCAAAACGGGTGCGAGCGCGCTCGGCAAGAATGGGGTCGCTGATGCCACCCACGTGGGGGGCAAGGTCTGCGCCGACCACCTGCACACCCAAACGGGACAGTGCGAGGCCCATCTCAAGGCCAATTGCTCCCAGCCCCAAGATACCCACCCGTGCAGGCAGGTTGGGCAACTCGAACAAGGTATCGGTGGTGACGGTGCGGTCCTGCACCTGCGCTAGCCAACCCGGGACCACCGGACGAGAACCGGTGGCAATCACCACCGCTTCGGCACGGATACGTCGCACACCGTCGGGAGTTTCCACCTCAAGCAAAGTGGGCTCAAGGAAGCGAGCTTTCCCCTCCAGCAGGTGCTCCTTGGCCCCCGCACGGGCTTTGTTCGCAGCGTTGTTGCTGAAAAAATCTCGTTGTTCTCGCAGCTTCGCCCACGCGACGGACAAGTCAATGGACAGCCCTTGTACGCCCTGCGCACCCAAGTCAGCCAAAGCTTTGCGGGTCGCCCACTCGGCGCCCGCGTGCAAAGCCACCTTGGAGGGCATACAGCCCACCCGAGCGCAGGTAGTGCCCAAAGGGCCAGGATCGATCATCACGAAACGGCGGCCAGCGCGGCGCACTTCTCTGAGGGCATACATACCGGCAGTGCCGGCGCCTAAGATGGCAATTTCGGTAAGAATTTCTGGAGGCATATGGACTTCGATTGCTTGGAAAAGTGAGCGTCAGTGTGGCTATCAGAGATTCGGCATTCTGACCGGCGACGGTCTGATGATGGGCAGTGCCGTTAAGGCGTTGGTTCCCCAGAGGTCAAGCCGTGCGGCGCAGCAACCGCACATGCATAGGCCGCGTGAATTGCGCGCCCTCGGCGCCTACATGCGGCTCGAACGCGGTACGCACACGCGCTTCCAGTGCCGGCGTGATGGCGTGGTCTGCAAAACTGGGATAGAGCATGCGTTGCGCGAATTCCGGCCAGTCCTTGAACCGCACCGGCTGGGCAAAGCGTCGTTCGGCAGCCGCCTGCCAATGGCTGCCTGCGGCCAGTGCGCGGTCCATCGCCGCCTGCGCAGCGGCCCGCACTGTTCCTTCGTCGTTGTACAAACGCACGATCTCGTTGAGTGCGCCGCCGTAGATGGGCTCGCTCACGTAAAGCCAGCCTCCGGGCCGCACAACCCGTGCCACCTCGGCCAGTGCGGCGTCCATGGCCGGTAGCGGCACATGGTGCAGACTTTTAAGCATGAGTGCGCCGTCGAAGCTGGCGTCGCCAAAGGGCACGGCCTCGGCGCTGCCCACCAGAAACTGTAAGCTTTCCTGCGGGTGGGCCAGGTTCTTGGCGTGCTGCACCGCATCCACCTCCAGCCCCACCAACTGGCTACCGACATACCGCTGCAACAAGTGGCGCGCCAAGCGGGCGCTGCCACAACCCAGTTCAATCAGGTGCTGCCCGGCCAAAGGCACCAGGTCGGCCAACACTTCGAGTTCGTCCTTCTGGGAGGGCAGTTGATCGGGATCGGAAATGGCAGCGTGCATAGTGGATGTGTGTCGGGAGGCGTTGTCTGGAAGACCATGCGAGACCAGCATCTGGTGTCACGAGCCGCGTGTGTCAGGTTCCGAAGTTCTCCGGCATTTGCACCGCCACCACCTCCCCTTTGGCGGTCATCACTTCACGCGCCCAGACCTGGCTCTCGATGACCACCTTGCGACCCTTGATTTCTTTGACCTGACCGCGAATGACGAGCTCTGCGTCGATGGGGGTGGGCTTGAGGAAATCCACATGCAGCGAGCCGGTGACAAAGCGAAAGGCAGGCAGCGAATCCATGCAGCGACCTGCCAGCCGGTACATGGCGGCCGCCGCGCTGGCCGTGCTGTGGCAATCGATCAACGAGGAGATCAGCCCACCGTAGGCAAACCCTGGCACCGAGGTGTGAAACAACTCGGGCCGGAATCGGGTCACGGTCTCATCGCCCTCCCACTCGGTCTTGATCTGGTGTCCATGCGGGTTCTGGCTGCCACATCCATAGCAGTGCGAAAGGTTTTCTGGGTAGTGGTCCTGGAAGGCGTCCATGTGGTTCTCCGTGAATTCGTCCGGTGGGTGGTCAAAGGCCCAGCGCCGCCTTGAGCTGGGCTTCGGTGCTGGCGAACTCGTGGCCCATCACACGCCCCTGGTCAAGGCGGATCAGCGTGACGGCATTCTCCTGCCGGGGCCATTCGGCCAGGGTCTTGGCGTCGAGCGATACACCCACCTCAAAGGGCTGCTCGCGCAGCGAGGGCAGCGCGAAGGTGCGTGTGATGAAGCCGGGCATTTTGCTCATGTCGGCCAGGTAGACCGCTTGGCGGCTGGCCAGGAAGCCTTTGGGCTGAGGCGACAACACACCCATGACCAAGTTGGACGCAATGCGGCCAGCGGCAAAGATAACCAGTTGGGTGCCGGGCGCGATGCGCCACGCCTGGTCGTGCTGGTTTTGAAGGGTCGGCGCCGGCAGCGGTTGGCCGGCCTCGATCGGGCCGGCCCATGCGCCCAGTGGGTAGGCCAGGCACCAGGCCAGAAGGAACTTGTTCATGCGGTCTCGCGTGGTTGGAATGGGTGGACGTGGGCGTGGCTGCAGCCAGCGCGGCTGTCGGTGTTGACCATGTGGTCGGCCATCTGCGTGAAGGCCTGCAGCAGGCTGGCGCGCAGGTCTTCGTCGGCCACCTGTTCGGTCAGCGCGGTGCGCATGCACAACATCCATTCGTCGCGCTCTGTCATGCCAATGGCGTACGGCGCGTGGCGCATGCGCAGGCGGGGGTGTCCCTTCTTCTCGATGTAGAGGTTGGGCCCGCCGAGCCAGCCGGACAGGTACTCGAACAGGCTCTCGTTGGCGCCCGCCAAGCTCTCGGGGTGCAGGCGGCGCGCGGCATAGGCTTCCGGCAGTTCGTCCATGAGTTCATAGAAGCGGTCCACCAGGCGGTGGATGCCATCCGCGCCGCCCAGGGCTTGGTAAGGGGTCAGGGTCTGTGGGGACATGGAATGGTGTTTTTCAGTGCGCCTGGGCCGGCGCGGGTGTTGACGTCGAGCCAAACAGGCGGTCGGTGAGCTTGATGTACCAGGCCGCGGCCTGCACCTGCACGATGTACGCCAGCGCAATCAACAGGGCGGCATCGGCACCCTGGGCACCAAACACACCCATGGCAATGGCCAGCGCAATGGACAGGTTGCGCATGACGGTGCCGTAGACCAGCGCAATCGCGTCGCCGCGCTGGAACAGTGTCTTGCCCACCACGGTGCTGATGGCAAAGTTCAGCGCGTAGACCAGCACCAGGGGCAGCAACAGTGAGGGCAACAGCCCAGGGTGGGCAAAGATGTCTTGCGACTTGAGCGCCATGGACACAAAGACGATGCCCAGCACGCCCAGGGTGGAGAACGGCGGAAACTTCGGCTTGAGCTTCTGGTTGAAGTGGGCCTCGCCGTATTGGCCGATCAGCCAGCGCTGGGTGAGCGTGCCCAGCCCCAGCGGCAGGAACACGATGAGGGCGATCTGCAGGAACACCTGCAGCACCGCGATCTCGATCACAGTGCCCAGCAGTGCCTTGAGGTAGACCGGCGCGAGCAGCGAACCGGCAATCAGGCCGACCACGGTCATCTTCACCGCCGCGGGCACGTTGCCTTTGGCGAAGCCGGTCCATGAAATGGTCATGCCCGAGGTGGGCAGCAGTGCGGTGAGCAGCAGTGCCAGCCGCACCATGGGCTGGTCGGCAAAGAACAGCAGGCCGGCCGCGTAGCCGATGGCGGGCATGAGGATGAAGTTGATGGCCAGCGTCGTGCCTTGCAACGTACCACCCCCCGGCTTGAGCAACTCCTTCACGTTCATCGTCACCATCATGGGATAGACCATGAGGAAGGTCAGGGGCAGGATGGCCCTGCGCAGGAAGCCGGGGTCGGCCACCTGGCCGAAACCCAGCCCCGCCAGCATGGCCAGCGGGATGCTCCAGACCAGGTGCTTTTGCAGCCAGTTGAGGACGTTCCACATGGTGTGCTCCCTGGCGCGCCGGTCAGGCGTTCTTCAGTGCGAGCGCCCAGGACTGCATGGCGTCGTTGGCCGGCTTCATGGGCGCGTCCATGAAGCTGACCACAAACTTGTCGCCCAGGTCTGCAACACCGATGCTGCGCGGACGCACCGCCAGCACCTGGGGGTTGGGCAAGGCATGGCCAAAGCAGAACAGCACATTGGTGGCGGCCACGATATCGGGCGCGATGTCACCACCGATGGCCTGGGTGTGGGCGTGGTGGTCAAACGTGCCGATGTAGCTCACGCGCGGGGTGCTGGCAATGCAGGCTTTGAAGTGATCGACGATGTCGGCCACGCTGGTGTGCTGGGTCTCGGTCTTGGCGATGTCCAAGACGGTGAGCGGGTACTTTTCCTGGAAGTGAAGTTGTTTCATGGTGAATCTCTCGGTTTGAATTCGTTTGTTTGGAAGGGCTCAAACACCCCAGCGCAGCCAGGCAGCCAGGGCCAGCGCGACCAGCACGGCCCAGCCGGAAAACAGCCCACGCCAGAGCCAGAAGCGGGGCACAAAACCCACGCCCCGCACCAAGCCAGCGCTCATGGCCCAGAACAAGGCCGTGGCCAGGCTGTGGTCGGCCCGCCCTTGCGCGTCGGCAAACAGCAACGGGTACACGCTGCCAATGACCATGATCAGCACCGCGGCCACCAGACTGGGCAGGTGCAGGCTGGCTGGCGCAGCAGGCGCAGCAGGCGCCTCGGTGTTCATCGGGGGCCGTCAGCGCGCTGGCGCTGGCGTTCCATTTCTGTCTCGCCCCACATGGCGTTGAGGATGGCCAGCAGCACCGCAAAGCCGATGCCGAGAACCCAGGCGAAATACCACATGTTGGACTCCTTGTTGGTTGAGGCTCAATACGCCCCGTGTTCGTTTTCGCGGATGTAGGCGGCGGTGACCTTGCCCCGCATGACCCGGTAGGCCCATGACGTGTAGAGCACGATCAGCGGCATGAAGATGAGCGTGGCCGCGAACTGCAGCCTTGAGAGATCGACCAGTTGATCCGAAATCACGTGATTACTCCTGGGTGGCGCTGACGCTGGGCGCCAGCAATTGCCGGGCCGCGGCACCCTCGTCCACGGCCACTTGCGCGTCGCGCACAAACACCCACCACAGGGCCGACAGCGCGATCAGCTTGATCAGCACGGTCCAGATGAGCTTGCGGAGCAGGGCTTGGTCTCGGGTGTTCATGGCACAACGGCCCTTGTCTAACCAATATCCGTGCCAGCCCAAGAAGCCCTGAAAACCTCCATCAAATCAACCACTTAATCAGATTCGCTCTGATCAAAGAGACTGGCAGCCCGCCAAACCGCCACTTTTGGCAGCCATTTTCGTCAATTCTTCAATCACGGCAGCGCATGGAAGGCAGCGAAGCTCAGGCCTGACGGTACCGCGTGGCTCCGTGGCAGTCATAGACGGCAGCCATGACTGCCAAAGGCAGTCCACGACAGTGCTTCACCGGCGCACAAGGCGCGTAAGTGCTTGTTTTTTTATGGCATTTCGCAGTGATGTGGGCTGGCACGCTTCTTGTAAATGTTGTCGCAAACCCTGCCAGCATTCCCTGGCCGGGGAACGGGGCTTCCGGCCCGGCAGGAGACATTTCACCCATGGACATGATCGGTCTGTACCCCACCTGGTTTGAACCGGGGGTTGGCAGCGGTTGGATCGTTGGCTTCATCGCCACGATCCACGTGCTGTTTTCACACACCTCGGTCGGCGCGGCCATTTTTTTCGCCTGGCTGGCCAACCACGCGCACCGCCACAACAAACCCGAGCTGCTGGAATTCATCAAGCGCTACGGCCTGTTCCTGCTGGTGTTCAGCTACGTGCTGGGCTCCATCACCGGTCCGGGCATCTGGTACTCCACCACGGTGGCCAGCCCGCGCGGCATTTCGGCGCTGATCCACAGCTTTGTCTGGATGTGGGCCACCGAATGGGTGTTCTTCGTGATCGAGGTGGTGGGCGTCTACATGCTGATCTACCTGGTGGGCAAGGTCGATGTGAAGACGCACACGCGCATCGCGCTGATCTTTGGCCTGACCTCCTACACCACCATGCTGGTCATCGTGGGCATCCTCAGCTTCATGATGTGGCCCGGCAAGGCCGAGTGGACCGAGACCGGCGGCGTGCTCAATGCTTTCTACGGCCCCAACACCTTCGCCCAGCTGGGCATGCGCAGCGCCTTCATGTTCGCCATGACGGCGGTGGTCGGCGGCATCGTGGCCGGCCAGTTCAAGGATCTCGCGCTCAAGAAGAGCATCGCGGCCAAGCTGGCCTGGCTAGGCATCGTCGCCACATTGGCCGGTGCTGGCATGCTGCAGTGGTACCTCGCCACTCTGCCCGAGTCGGCCGACGTGGTGTTGCAAAACCGCCTGCCGGATTACTTCCCTACCGCGCTCATGGCGGTGGTGGCCGGCATGTTGGCCTATTTCGTCCTCACGCTGGTGCAGCCGCGCGCGCTGGTCACCAGCGTGGCGGCGGTCATGACGGTGGTGATGCTGGTCTTTGGCCTCTGGCCTGAAGAGGTGGCGCGCGAATCGATCCGCAAGCCCTGGGTGGCCGGGCAGTACGTGTACTCCAACCAGGTGATCGGGCGCGACGTGCCGGGCATGGGCGTGCAGTCCGACATTCCCAAGATCGAAGCCCACGGTTTCATGAAGACCCTGGTGTTCGTGCCCGAGGCGCTGCGCGCCATCAACGACGGCAACCGCGTCGAGGCCGGTCGCCTGCTGGCGCTCAACACCTGCTCCAACTGCCACTCGCTGTCGGCCACCGGCATGCGCCCGCTGCGCAACTACTTCCCAGGCGACCACACCGAAGCCGACGTGGCCGAGTACCTGCAGGCCGCGCTCTCGGGCGGCAACACGCTGTACATGCCGCAAATTCCGTTCAACGACGAAGAAGCCCGCGCCCTGGCGAGCTTCATCCTCACGCTGCAACCCGCAGCCACCACAGCCACGGCGCAAGCCCCGGCCAGTGCTACCGTGGTCAAGGAGTAAGAACATGACCCCTGAAATGCTTTATGCGCTGCGCGACCAAGCCGGTGTGCCCTCGCACCCGCTGGTGTTCCTGGTGCTGGGTGTGCTCACCTTCGCGCTACACATGGCGGCTGTGCAGGTCATGCTGGGCGCTGCCACGCTCACGCTGCGCGGCGCCTTCAGCGCCAGCCAACACTGGCGCCGCCTGGCCCAGGCCATGCTGGTCACCGCCAAGATCGCGGTCTCGGTCGCCATCGTGATCGGTGTGGCACCGCTGCTGTTTGTGCAGGTCGTGTACGACCCGTTCTGGTACACCTCCAACGTGCTCTCGGCCTGGTGGGTGATCGGCTTTATCGTGCTGCTGATCCTGGGCTACATCGCCATGTACATCTTCTACTGGCAGAACCACGACATCGTGGCAGATGGTGGCAAGGGCGGCGTGTGGATGGTGTTGTCCCTGGCGCTGCTGCTGGCCGTGGGCTTCATCGTGCACAGCCTGACCAACCAGATGCTTTTCCCCGAAGAGTGGATGGCCTGGTACGCGCCGCAAGGCGTGGTGAACCCGGCCGGGCGCGAACTGCACTACTGGCATCTGCCGCGTTTCCTGTTCTTCATCGCGTTGTCGGCCCCGGTCACAGGTGCCTGGCTCTACGGCTACCGCCGCTACCTGCAAGGCGGCAACGAGGCCGATGCCGTCTACCTGGGCTGGTTGCGGGGTCTGGCGCAGCAGCTGATGGTCTTTGGCGGCGTGGTGTCGGTGCTGGTCGGCGCCGTGTGGATGGCCACCCTGCCCGAGAAAATGGCCTGGTTTGCCAGCTCCGTCTGGCTGCTGATGGCCGCGGTGGCGCTGGCCGCCGTGGTCGCGCTGCCGCTGGTGCTGCGCGACCGCATCGACTCAGGCATCTGGGGCTACGGCATCTTCGGTGCTGGCGCGGTGAGCCTGATTGTGGTGGGCGCGGCGCGCGAGATGCTGCGCTTCGTCACCCTGCTGGGCACGCACGGCTACAACGCCATGGACTACAAGATCAACATGGACTGGTACAGCACCAGCCTGTTCTTCACCACCTTTGGCGTGGTTGGCGGCGTGACGCTGGCCTACCTGCTCACCGTGGCCTGGCAGGCCGGGCAGAGCAAGGGCCTGTACACCCCCAGCGCCGCTGTCACCCGCATGGGCCAGTGGTCGGTCGGCCTGCTGGTCGGCTGGACGGTTCTGTACTTTGCTGTCGGCTTTTTTGTCTGGGCGCGCTGAACCATGAAACACAACGCATCCACCCCCCCAGCCACAGCCAAAGTGCTGCTGTGGAGCTTGCTGGTGGCGCTGCTGGCCACGGCGGCCGCGTCACTGACCGTGCGGGCCGTCGCGCAGACCCGCAGCACCGCGGCTGCCACCGCCGCCGCAACAACCGCCCCCAGCCCGCCAACACCCGTGTCGGGCGAGGCCATGGCCCACACCTGTGCGGCCTGCCACGGCACGCTGGGCCGCCTGGGCGACGAAGCCTTCATGCCGCTGGCGGCCATGCCTGCTCGCCAGTTCGTCACCACCATGATCGACTTCCGCGAAAGCCGTCGCCCTTCCACCCTGATGGGCCACGTGGCCCAGGGCTTCAGCGATGCCGAGATCCAGGCCATGGCCGAGTTCTTTGCCCGCGTGCCTGCCACCGGAGACAAGCCATGACCACCGAGTCCCCATCATCCAACCGGCGCGACTGGCTCGCCCAGGCGCTGGGTCTGCTGGCCAGCAGCGCCGCACCCCGCCTCGCGTTCGCACAAGAACGCGCGCAAATCGTCATCGTTGGCGGTGGCGTGGGCGGAGCCACCACGGCCAAGTACCTCAAGCTGTTCAACCCGGCGCTCAAAGTCACCGTCATCGAAAAAAACCGCACCTATGTGCGGCCCTACGGTTCATCGGAAGTGCTCAACCAGCACGCGCGCATGGACGATCTCAACGTCAGCTACGACGCGCTGAACAACACCTACGGCGTGAACTTCGTGTTCGACACCGTCACCGGCTTCGACCCCGTGTCCCGCACGGTGAGCACTGCCGGCAAACAACACATTGCCTACGACCGCCTGGTGGTGTCGCCGGGCATCGAGCTGCTGTACGGCGCCTACGAGGGCTATTCGGAAGCGGTGGCGCGCAGTGCCGTGCCTTCGGGCTGGATACCGGGTGAACAGACCGCCTTGCTGGCCAAACAGCTGCAAGGCATGCGCCAGGGCGGCACCTTTGTGCTGGCCGCGCCGCCCAACCCCTACCGCTGCCCGCCGGGGCCTTACGAGCGCGCGGCACTCATGACCGAGTGGTTTCAAAAACACAACCCCAGCGCCAAAGTCATCATCGTGGACCCCAAGGACAGCTTCGTCACCGACGAAACCATGATGCTGGGTTGGAACAGGCTGTACAGATTCAACCTGCCCGACGACTACATCAAGAAGATGCAGGACAAGGTTGACATCCAGCGTCACAGCGGCACCAGCATGCTGAGCTGGGTGCGCGGCAAGGACGGCGGCCGCACACTCAAGATCGACGCGAAACAGATGCGCATCGAGACCGAGGGCGACGTGATCCGGGCCGACGTGATCAACGTCATCCCACCCATGCGGGCGGGCGCTTTGGCCCAGACATTGGGCCTGAGCGACGGCAGCGGCTTCTGCCCGGTGCAGCGGCGCGATTTTGCATCAACGCTGCACCCCAACGTGCACGTCATTGGCGACGCAAGCATTGCCGACGCCATGCCCAAAAGCGGCTTCTCTGCTAACACGCAGGCCAAGGTGGTGGCGCGTGCGATTGTGGAGAGTCTGTCCGGCCGCCCTGCCCCCGAACCGTTGTGGGAAAACACCTGCTACGCGTTGGCCGGCAAGGATTACGGGCTGTTTGTGGCCGACGTCTTCAAGATCGGTGCCGACGGCAAGATCGGCCGCATCAACACCCGCGCACGCTACCTGCCACTGGACGCCACACCGGCGCAGATCAAGCTGGGGGCCCGCTACCAGCAGGCCTGGCTGCGCACCTTCACCGCCGACTGTTTTGCCTGAGGTGCTGCCATGCCATTGACTTATCCCCGAACACTGGCACGCGCCACCCGCAGCACTGGGTCGCAAGCGCTCACGGCCCTTGCTTTGACCGGCATCGCCATGGCCATGGGACTGACCCTGGGCGGGGCTTTGGCCAAAGAACCGGCGCCCAGCCACAGCGCCGCCGCGCACGCCCCCACCGCTGCGCCAGCCGCCTGGACACCTGCCGCCCTGCGCAACGCCTTGAACACCTTGCCCGCCGGCAATGCCGAGCGCGGCCGGGTGGTGCACCAGCAGCTGTTTTGCGCCTCGTGCCACGGCGACAACGGACAGGCCCCCACACAGAACTGGCCCCACTTGGCCGGCCAAAAGGCAGCGTACACCGCCAAGATGTTGCTCGACTACCAAAGCCGCCTGCGCCTGGAGGGACAACGTGCCGAACTGATGCACGACATAGCGGTGATGATGACCCCGCAGCAGATCTCGGACGTGTCGGCCTTCTACGCTGCCCAACCCGCCCCGCGCGACGATGGCACACCGCGCCCAACGAGCGCGGCAGACGCCGAGCGCCTGGTGCGCAAGGGCGACCCGGCGCGCCTGATCACCCCTTGCGCCAGTTGCCACGGTGTGGCTGGCCAGGGTGGCAAACTCGAAGCGGCGGCGCTGGCCGGCCAGAACCCGCTGTACTTCACGCGCACCCTGCTCGACTACCAGAGTGGACAACGTGCAAACGACGCGGCTAAAGGCATGAGCGCATTCGCTAAACGCCTGACCCGCGACGAAATTGAGGCGCTCGCACGCTACTACGCAGACCTGCCCTCGGGCAAGAAATAGACTCAGCACATGAACTTCTGGGACCACAATTTTTCCGGCGCTGGCTACAAATACGGCACCGCGCCCAACGCCTTCATCGCTGCGGAAGCGCATCGACTTGCCAGAGGCAGCCGCGTGCTGGTGCCTGGCGATGGCGAGGGCCGCAACGGTGTCTGGCTGGCGCAACAAGGTCATGACGTGACGGCCGTGGACTACTCGCAAGTGGGGCTGGACAAGGCCCGTGCACTCGCCGCGCAACGTGGCGTGACGCTGCACACAGAACTGGCCGACCTGACCGAATGGGAAGCGCCTGCGCAGCTATTTGACGCATTGGCGCTGGTGTTCGTGCACTTGCCGACCGCCATCCGCGCCCAGGTGCATCAGCGGCTGCTCCAAGCACTTAAGCCAGGTGGGCTGGTGCTGATCGAGGCCTTCACACCCAAACAACTGCACCTGCGCAGCGGTGGCCCAAAAGACGTCGCCATGCTCTACACCCTGGATCTGTTGCGTGCTGACTTTGCGGCCGAAACGCGCGAGCTGATGAGCCTGGAGTGTGAGACGCACCTCGACGAAGGCCCGGGGCACCAGGGCCCTGCCCATGTGGTGCGGGGCGTCTGGCAGAAGTGCTGAACCACCCGCCCATCGCTGTGCCCTTCAATGGTCGCCTGAACCCGTGGCGCTGGCCCCGCATGGGCCTGCGCTGGGTATTCCACCACGCCCTGCTTCGGGCACTGCGTGCGCCACGGCTGCCACATGAGCCGCCGATCCATCAGCGAGCCTTGCGCGGAGGCACGCTCAGCGCACATCGTCTCAGCACATCGGCAGGAAAACAACTGGCGGCGTGGTTGATCCGCCCCAACGCATCGGCCTCAACATCTGCTCCCACCGTGTTGGTCATGCACGGCTGGGGCGCCAACGCCGCCATGATGTGGCCGGTGGTTCAGCCGCTGGTGGACACCGGCCATGTGGTGGGCCTGCTTGATGCCCGCTGCCATGGCGAGAGCGATGGCGCCGACTTCACCTCGCTGCCCCGCTTTGCCGAGGACATTGCCACCGCGCTGCTTTGGCTGGTGCAGCAACCTGGCGTGGACGCCCAGCGGCTTGCGCTGCTGGGCCATTCGGTGGGCGCGGGTGCCTGCCTGCTGCACGCGGCACAGGGCCAGCCCAAGGTGGCGGCGGTGGTCAGCCTGTCGGCCTTTGCGCACCCGGCCGAGGTGATGCGCCGCTGGCTGGCGGAACACCACCTGCCGCAGCGGGTGGTGGGGCAGACCATCCTGGCCCATGTTCAAGAGGTGATCGGTGCGCGGTTTGACGACATTGCACCCATACACACCATTGCCAAGTTAACAACCCCGGTACTGCTGGTGCACGGCCGGCAAGACGAGGCCGTGCCCTTTTCCGACGCGGAGCGGCTGGCTGAGGCGGCGTGGGACGCAGGTGGATATGTGCGAATACTGGCCGTGGATGGCCCACACGACTTACGCGAGGCATTAGAACCGCATGCACATGAAATCATCGATTTTTTGGCCGCCGTATGGCGCCGTATGGCAACTTTGAAGCCATCTCAGGCAACTAGGCTCTCAGATCGTTTTGAACATCAAACACGATAAATTTGAATATCATCATCCCCTGATGAATACGGCCCATCAATTTAAGTGGAGAAGCCCTCATGGAACTTGACCCTCTTTTCTTATCCAGGCTTCAGTTCGCGTTCGTGGTGTCATTCCACGCCATCTTCCCGGTGTTCACCATCGGGCTGGCCAGCTACATCGCCGTGCTGGAAACAATTGCCCTGCGCACCGCGAACCCTCATTGGGAGCGTCTGGCGGCTTTCTGGATCAAGGTGTTTGCCGTGGTCTTCGGCATGGGCGTGGTTTCAGGCTTGGTCATGGCCTTTCAGTTCGGCACGAACTGGAGCAATTTTGCCTACTTTGCTTCCAATTTCCTGGGGCCCATATTGGCCTATGAGGTGGTGACAGCGTTCTTCCTGGAGGCGGCGTTTCTTGGCGTGTTGCTGTTTGGCCGCCATAAAGTGCCGCCAGGCCTGCACCTGCTCTCGGCCTACATGGTGGCGATTGGTACCTTTATCTCCTCGTTCTGGATTTTGTCGGCCAACTCTTGGATGCAAACCCCGACGGGCTATGAAATCCGCGACGGCATGGTGCATGTCACCAGTTGGTTCGAGGCCATCTTCAACCCATCTTTCCCCTACCGTTTTGCACACATGGCACTGGCCTCGTTCCTGACGGGCGGCTTTGTGGTCGCAGGCGTCTCGGCCCTGTTCGTGCTGCGCGGCCACGCTGTGGAATCCGCCCAGCGTGCGCTGAAGATGACCTTGGTGCTGCTGGCCTTCATTGCACCCCTGCAGTTGTTCATTGGTGACATGCACGGTCTGAACACCCTTGAGCACCAACCCACCAAAGTGGCAGCCATGGAGGGTGTTTGGCATACCGAGAAGGGCGCGCCGCTGCTGTTGTTCGCGTTGCCCGACCAGGCCAAGGAAACCAACCATGCCGAAATCGGCATTCCCAAGCTGGCCAGCATCATCCTCAAACACGATCCGGAGGGCGAAATCAAGGGTCTGACGGAGGTCACCCCTGACAAGCGCCCGCCCGTGTTCATGGTGTTCTGGAGCTTTCGCGTGATGGTGGGCATCGGCATGCTGATGATCTTGGCGGGGTTGGTTGGTGCCTTCCTGGTCTGGCGTGGCACGCTGTTGCAGTCACGCGTTTTCCTGCGAGCGCTGGTCTGGATGATTCCCGCTCCTTTCATTGCCGTTCTGGCAGGTTGGTTTGTGACCGAAATAGGCCGCCAGCCTTACTTAATCTATGGTGTGATGACGGCTGCTGAGGCCCTCACGCCCAGTTTGAAGGGCTGGATGGCGTTGTTCTCCCTCATTGGTTATGCCGCCGTGTACGCGGTCGTGTTCACCGCCGGGCTCCACTACCTGCGCAAGGTGATCAATCACGGTATCACTGACGTTCCCGCTCATGGCGCAGATGCCGGCCGCCCCAAGCGGCCCCTGTCCGCTGCGGAGCTGGAGCAGTCGGGCATGGCCCCCTCGTTCTTCAAGTCCTGAAAGGAAGTCACTCATGTACGACTTCACCTATCTTTGGGTTGGCATCATCGGCTTCGGTCTGCTGATGTACGTCCTGGCAGACGGCTTTGACTTGGGCGTTGGCATGCTGTTTCCCTTCGCTGCCGATGAGCAAGAGCGCGACGTGATGATGAATTCCGTCGCACCGGTCTGGGACGGCAACGAAACCTGGCTCATCCTCGGCGGCGCGGGCCTGCTGGCAGCGTTTCCCCTGGTCTACACGGTGTTTCTGCCTGCGCTCTACATCGGCGTATTCCTGTTGCTCGCAGGTTTGATTTTTCGCGGGATTGCCTTCGAGTTCCGCTTCAAGGCTTCGCCGGAAAAACGTCACTGGTGGAATGCGGCCTTCAGCATTGGCTCATTTGTCGCGGCGTTTGCCCAGGGCGCGGTTGTTGGCTCCTACATCCAGGGCTTCAAGACTGAAAACATGCGTTATGTGGGTGGCGCCTTTGACTGGTTGACCCCCTTTACCGTGATGACTGGTCTGGGTCTGGTGGTCGGCTACGCCCTGCTTGGGGCTACCTGGCTGGTGCTCAAAACCGAAGGCACACTGCAGGAGCGGGTTCGCGGTTGGGCACGCAAGCTGCTGCTGACGGTGATGGTGTTCTTCGTTATCGTTAGTGTCTGGACGCCCATGCTCGACAGTTATGTTCATAGTCGCTGGTTTGGCAATGTGTCCTGGCTGTGGGTCATTCCCGCATTGACCGCGGTGCTGGCCGGCCTCCTCTGGAACTGGCTGAAAACTGGCCGTGAAGCCCTGCCCTTCATCGGCACCATCGCTCTGTTCGCGCTGTTTTACGGCGGGCTCCTGTTCAGCAAATGGCCCTACGTCGTGCCCCCCAAATACACATTCCACGACGCGGCCTCTGCGCCTGAAAGCCAGCTGTTCCTGCTGGTGGGCGTGCTGTTCGTCATTCCCTTCGTGCTGATGTACACCGCCTGGACCTATTACGTTTTCCGCGGCAAGGTGCGAGCGGGTGCCGGTTACCACTGAAGCAGGAACCCTCACGCCGCCCCGCTTTTTAGCCCGCTTGCGCCAGGGCAAGGGGCGGTACTTAGGCCAGGCGGCTGCTGGCTCCCTCGCAGGCGTGCTGGGGCTGTGGCTCTTTTGTTCAGCCTTGGCCCATTGGGTCAACAGTGCTGTGCAAGGCGTCTCACCGGACCCCGCGAGGATGGCGTTGGCGGTCGCCGGCGTGATCTTGCGAGCGCTTGGCCACTGGGCGCGCGACGGAGCGGGACAGGCCCTGTCCTTGCAGGTGCGCCATATCCTGCGTTCGCAATTGCTGGACCACGCCACAGCACGCGGGCCACTTTGGTTAAGGGCCCAAGGCAACACGGCCTGGTGGACCCAGCGTCTACTTGACCAGGTCGATGCTTTGCACGGTTATCTTGCCCGTTACCTGCCAGCCCGACAAGCAGCGGTGCTGGTGCCACTCTCAATCATCGTGATGGTCTTTGCGATCCACTGGATCGCTGGCCTGTTACTGCTTCTGGCCACGCCGATCATTCCGTTGTTCATGGCGCTTATCGGTTGGGGAACCCAGGCGGTACATGCCACCCAACAGACCCGTCAGGCCGAGTTGGCGGGTCATTTGCTGGAACGGCTGGAATCCCTGCCTTGGCTGCGCCGCATGGGGGCGTTGGCTGAATCCGAGCAGGCGGTTTCCGAAGCGGCCCAGGATTACCGGCGGGTGGCCATGCGCGTGCTGCGCGTGGCCTTTTTGTCTTCAGCCACGCTGGAGTTTTTCAGCGCGGTCGCCATTGGTTTGCTGGCCATCTACATCGGTTTTGCCTTGCTGGGCATGTTCACCTGGGGGCCTGCATCTGCTCTGACTTTGGGCGAAGGCCTGTTCATCCTGCTGCTGGCACCAGAGTGCTTTGTGCCACTGCGCCAACTGGCCCAGGCTCACCACGACCTGACGGCTGCGAAGGCGGCAGCAGAAACTTTGGCTCCCTGGATTCAGCCAAGCACAGCCAAAGCGCTGGAGACTTCGAACACGCTGTCCCCTGATTCGGGCCAAGTGCTGGTGATGGAGCAAGTTGGTTTTCACCACACGTCTGACACCCAGCCTTTGTTCCAGGATCTGAACTTGGTTGTAGGTGCCGGCGAGGTGCTGGGTCTGGCAGGGCCCAGCGGCAGCGGCAAATCCACCCTGCTGTACTTAATGGCGGGGTTGGTGCCTTCATCGCATGGACAGGTGCGGCACAGCCTGCGCTGGTCCTGGCTGGCCCAGCGCCCTCACCTGTTCCACGACACACTGCGCAACAATCTGCTGTTGGCCTGCCCGACGGACTCGGACGGCACGGATGACGCAGCGCTACTTGCGGCCTTGGCTGCGGCGGGTTTGCCCCTGCCCGACCCGCAACTTCCACAGGGCCTGGATACACCGATTGGTGACCAAAACCGAGGCATTTCTGGCGGCCAAGCTCAGCGCATTGGACTGGCCCGGGCGCTGCTGCAACAGGCGCCGCTGTGGTTGCTGGATGAGCCCACTGCCGCACTGGATGCAGACACCCGAGATGCACTGCTGCCCACCCTGTGGACCTGTGCCCGTGAACGAGGTGTCGCCATGGTCATTGCCAGCCACGATCCCGTCGTGCTGGCGCGCTGCGATCGGGTGTTTACGCTGGAGGCGACATGAGTACGGGGCGTTTCTTGTGGGCCCTGTATCGGCCACGCCAATCTTGGCTGGCCTTGGCGTTTGCCTGCCTTGCGCTGACCTGGATAGCAGGCGGGGCGCTGCTGGCCCTCTCGGGCTGGTTCATTACCGCCTGTGGCATGGCGGGCCTGGGGCTGCTCTTGGGGCTCGATGTGTTCACACCCTCTTCGACTATTCGGGGGCTGGCTTTGGTGCGTACGGTGGGACGTTATGCCGAGCGCGTGATTGGTCACGAGGCGATCCTGCGGCTGTTGGCCGACTTGCGGGTGAGGGTCTTTCACAGCCTTGCCAACCAAGCTCCGCAAGTTCCAGTCACCTACCGCGATGCCGACATCGTCACGCGCCTGATGGCCGATGTGGACACCCTGGATGGTGCCCCGCTGCGCGTGTTTGGTCCTTTGCTTGCGGCATGCGCCAGCTTGTTTGTGTCTGTGGCCATTGCCGCAGTGGCAGGTCCTTGGTCGGTCGCCCTGTGCATTGCGCTCAGTGGCCTCGGCACTTTGGCGGTGGCTGTTGCAGCCGCTAGCTGGGGACGCACTCACAGCCACTTACTGGTGCAAGCGCGTGCCAGTCAGCGTACCGCTGTGATGGACCACTTGGCCGGGTTGGCCGAACTTCGCAGTTACGGCAAAGCCCAGACCAGCGCCGACCACTTGGCCACACTAGACCAAGCCCAGTTGCAACGCCAGCACCGACAAGAGGCGGTGGCCAGTCTGGGAGAACACGGCGTGCAGGCGCTGGTGGCATTGGCCACACTGGGCGTGATCGCTTTGGGCTGGAGCGCTGTGGATGCACCCACGCTGGCTTTGCTGTCCCTGATGACCTTGGGTTTGAACGAGGCGCTGGGCACATTGCCGGGTGCACTTTGGCGTCTCGGCGAAAGCGAGGCAGCCGCTGAACGCCTGATGGCGCTCGAATCAAAAACGGGCTTACCCACCATGCCCACCTCTGGTGCTGCCGCAACAGAACGCAAAACCATTGACCGCGCCATACCTCTGGTCTTGCGGGACTTGCGCTGCCAGCGCCAACGAGAAGGGGTCCCAGCGCTTAACGTAACGCTGCACGCAGGCCTGCCTCTGGTGGTACATGGCCCTAGCGGCAGCGGTAAAAGCAGCTTGATGGACACCCTATCAGGAGAGTTGGCGCCGCTCACAGGTGGCTTATGGAACGGTGACCAAAACCTGTTGGAGTTGGACCATGCCACGCGAACGGCCCAAGTAGCCTATTTGTCTCAATCCGACCTTCTGCTGGATCTAAGCGTACATGCGTTTTTAGGTCTTGGCCTTAGGCAACTGCCCGATCCGCGTCTGTGGGAGGTTTTGCACCAAGTGGGACTGGATGCTGTGCTGCAACAGACGGGAGAGGGCTTGGACTATCGCCTGGGCACCAGAGGAAGCCGCGTGTCCGGCGGGCAGGCCCGGCGTCTGCAGCTGGCAGCCCTGCTGTTGCGCGATCCCGGATTGGTGCTGCTGGATGAACCATTCCGTGGGTTGGAGCCTGCCCTGGTCCAACACATACTCACGCAATGCGGTCCCTGGCTTGAGCGCCGTTGCTGTGTGCTCATCACACACGACCCGCAGGCCCTGCCGTCCCACTGGCCGAGAAGGACTTGGCCCATTGCGTGAACCCAGCCCAAGGGCTGGCTGTGTGTATCGTGAGCGCAGCTGTGCTCAGCCCAATGCCTTGAGCTTGCGGTAAAGCGACCTTTCACTCATGCCAAGCCGGGCGGCAAGTTCCGCACGGCTGCCAGTGTGAGCGGCGGCCAGTGCGCGCAGAGTGTCGCGCTCGAGTGACTTCAGTGGGCTGCCCGACGGACCGATAGGCGGTGTGGCAAGCGGTAGTGGTTGCGGTGGCAATGGCATCGATGTGTGTCGGGTTGGCCGCGCCCAGATGCCGGTATCCACCGCCATCTGCACGTGGCTGCCTTCCACCACATCACCGTCGCACAACAGTGCGGCTCGCTCCAGTAAGTTGCGCAGCTCGCGCACATTGCCTGGGTACTCCAGCGTGGTCAGGCGGGCCAACGCCTCTTTGGACAAACGCAGCCGCCGGGGCGCAGCCACACGTTCAAGCAAGGCCGGCGCCAGCAAAGCGATGTCGTCGCGGCGCTCGCGTAACGCGGGCAGGCGGATCGGAAAGGTGCACAGCCGGTAGTACAGGTCTTCGCGGAAGCGGCCATCGGCCACCATGGCCGGCAGGTCGCGGTGGGTGGCCGACACCACGCGGATGTCGGCATGCCGCAAATCCGTGCTGCCCACGCGCCTGTAGGTGCCCGTTTCCAACAGGCGCAACAGCTTGACCTGCATGGGCAGCGGGATGTCGCCCACTTCATCGAGGAACAAGGTGCCGCCGCTGGCGGCCTCCACCAGCCCGCCGCGCGGGCCGGCCGCACCGGTGAACGCACCGCGCTCGTGACCAAACAGCTCGGACTCGAACAAGGCCTCTGGCAAGCTGGAGCAGTCCACCGCCACCAGCGCTTTGCCGGCGCGCGGGCTGGCCTCGTGCAGGGCGTGGGCCACCAGTTCCTTGCCAGTACCTGATTCACCCAGCAGCAGAACCGTCGCACGTGACCGGGCCACACGCGCCACCAGCTCCAGCATGTGCCGAAAGGCCGGCGCACGGCCCACCAGGCCCTGCGAGGCAGGCTGGCTCTCGGCCACCCGCAGCGGCTCCATCTTCTCGACAAAAAAAGCGGGTGTGCCATCCTCGCCCGGCAAGGGCGCCAGTTCGATGTTCACATAGGCCTCGCCCTGCGGGGTATGGTGCAGGTGCAGCACACGCTCACGTTGGCCAGACTCGCGGGAGCGGGCCAGCGGGCAGCTTTCGCCCGCCTGGTCACACGGCACCGAAAAGTGGTGCGACACCTCGTAGCAGGTGCGCCCGATCACGCTGCGCTGCGGGCTGAATTGACGTCGGTAGGCGGTGTTGGCCGCAAGGATGCGGTACTGCGCATCGAACACGATATGGGGCTCGGGCAGCCCGTCAAGAAAAGCGGTGAGTTCGGGCAGGGCTTGCATGGTCGGCGACGGTGGACGTCGCCAGTGTACGCCAGTGCCACTACAACTGCCAGGAATGGCAGCCCATTGGCAGAACAGCGCCCTGGCGCTTGGCCCACTGCGCGGACACGGTGCGTAAGTGATTGAAATTCAAAGGCTTTTTTGACACCAGTGGGTGGCATGGTTCTTGAGAAACAGGGTGGTCACCATCATGGATTGGAGTGTCTCTATGAACCCCGCCTTGCCTCTCCCGCTTTCAGGCGAAACACCCGCAGACCCAGAACGCCGCACCTGGTTGCTGGCCTCCACCGGCATGGGGTGTGCTGGCGCAGCAGCGGTGGCCTGGCCACTGGTGTCGAGTTTTGCGCCCAGCGAGCGCGCCAAGGCGCTGGGTGCCAGCGTGGAGGTGGACATCAGCGACCTGGCGCCTGGCGAACTTCGCACCGTGGAGTGGCGCGGCCAGCCGGTGTGGCTGTTGCGCCGCACGCCCGAGATGCTGGCCAGCCTGAACGCCACCGCCGACCTGGCCGACCCCGACTCCGCCGTGCCGCAGCAACCTGAGTACGCGCGCAACACCCACCGCTCCATACAGCCCGAGGTGCTGGTGACCGTGGGCATCTGCACCCACCTGGGGTGTTCGCCGGTCACCCTGCCCCAGGGCACGGCCAACACCAGCGTGCCCGCCAACTGGCAAGGCGGCTTCTTCTGCCCCTGCCACGGCTCCACCTTCGACCTGGCGGGGCGTGTGTTCAAGAACAAACCCGCGCCCACCAACCTGGTGGTGCCGCCGCACAAGTACCTTGCCGCCACAACCCTGCTCATCGGCGAGGACGGCGAGCGCAAGGCCTGATTCGCCGTGGACTTTCGCATCCTGCACGACGCCAGTGGCCGAGAGCTCAGCTACCTTCTGGCTGACCGTGAAACCGCTGAGGCGGTGCTGATCGATCCTCGCTCCCGCGACCTGCCGGTCATCACGGCTTTGCTGCGAGAAAAGCGACTCAGGCTGCGGTGGGTGTTGAGGACCCACCAGCATGACCATCTGCAGCCGATGGAATTCGCACGACTGCGCCAATTGGGTGCCCCTGTGGTTCAAGGTGAAGCCCGTGACGGCGCCCGCACCGCCCCAAACGGTGAGTACCTGGACATTGGTCGTGAGCAAATTCAGGTATGGGCTACACCCGGCCACACCGCGCATTGCCTGAGTTTTGCGTGGCGTGATCGTGTGTTCTGCGGCGGCTTGCTGGCGCTGGACGCCTGCCCTTTGCAGCCCTACCCTGCCGATGCAGCCGCACTGTGGGACAGCGTCACGCTGCGGCTGTTCACCATGCCCGGCGAGACCCTTTTGTTCGCGGGGCACGAGGTGCCGCTGCAAGCGGTCAGCACGGTGTGGGCACAACGTCGCGCGCACCCCTGGTTTGCCCAAATGGACCGGGACGCGTTCATCACGCACTGGATCGGCTCTGACAGAGCGACCTGCCCCCAAACAGCGCTTCAGGGCTGATGGGTGAAAAATAATCAATGCTTTAACCGATTATTCCGCTGTTTGACATTAAGAACAAATACCGCTAAAGTAAATTTACTGGAATAGGCGGTACAGATGATTCCTCGAACCCAAACCCTTGTCACGGCATCGCAATTAGGCGTCCTGCTACAGGGTGTACGCAAAAGCCACCAGCTCACGCAGGCACAGCTCGGCGAACGTATGGGGCTGAGTCAACGGCGCATTTCAGAGCTTGAGCGTGAGCCTGGCACGTTGAGCGTTGACCAGCTCTTGGCGATATGTGCCCGGCTGGGCCTGCAGCTGACCGTACAGCCGCGCGAGCAGGCTCCATTGGCCGCCGACGCCCAGACGGGAGCGTGGTAACCATGGCCCGCCGTTCAAGCAGCCAACCGATGGCCATCTGGACCAACGGCGAATTTGTCGGCCACTGGACGCCAGCGATGCGCCGCCCGATGGAGCTGCGTTATGAAGACAGCTGGCTGGCCTCGAGATCTGCACGGCCGCTTTCTCTATCACTCCCACTTCCCCTGGTGGGCAACGAGCCGCTGCGTGGCGATCGCGTCGAATACTTCTTTGACAATCTGCTGCCGGACAGCGCGACCATCCGCAGGCGCTTGGCGCAACGCTATTCGGCGGGCTCAGAGGACACGTTTGACCTGCTGTCGGCAATTGGTCGCGATTGCGTGGGGGCGGTTCAACTGTTGCCTGTGGACGAGGCGCCCACCGGCTTTGACCGCATAGAAGGCGAAGTCCTGGATGACGAGAGTGTGGCAGCTTTGTTGCGCGCCACCGTCTCCAGCGGCTCCGTCGCGGACCAAGGCAAGAACCAGGATTTCCGCATCTCGATCGCCGGCGCGCAGGAGAAAACGGCCCTTCTGTGGCACGACGGTAAGTGGCTGCGGCCTCTGGGCGCGACGCCTACCACCCACATCATCAAGTTGCCCATGGGCCTTGTCGGCAACATGCAGGCGGACATGCGGACTTCCGTATACAACGAGTGGCTGTGTCTGAAGCTTATGAAGGCGCTGGGTTTCGATGTCGCGAACGCCGACATCGTGGCCTTTGCTGACCACCTGCCGGTGCTCGTGGTCGAGCGTTTCGACCGCAGACGGCACCCCTCAGGCGGGTGGATCATGCGCCTGCCACAGGAAGACTTTTGCCAGGCCCTGGGCGTGAGCCCTGCAAAAAAATACGAGGCCGACGGCGGGCCGGGTATCGAACAGCTCGCCCAGGTGATTGGGGGCTCCCAGAATCCACGCTCTGACATACGCACGCTTCTCGCGAGCCAGGTAGTCTTCTGGCTACTGGCGGCCACCGATGGACACGCAAAGAACTTCAGCATCAGGCTGCAAGCCGGTGGCGCCTACGCGCTGACGCCTTTGTACGACGTTCTATCTGCCTGGCCCATCATCGGCAAGGGCAAGAACCAGCTGGCATGGCGCAACGCCAAGCTCGCCATGGCAGTCAGCGGCAAGAACCGACACTATGAGTTGGCCAACATCCTGCGGCGTCACTTCAACGCCTCTGCGGCCAGATGTGGCTGGGGCGCTAACGCCGAGGACATCCTGTCCGATCTGCTGGCCCGAGTTGAGCCTGCCATCGCCGCTGTTACCCAGCAGATGCCCGCCGACTTCCCGTTGGATGTAGCAGAGGCCATCTTCAATGGCGTTCGCAGACAAGTTCAACGGCTTCAAGGTCAGCCCGTCACCTGAGGGGAACAGCTTGTGAATTTAACGTAGTCCTCAGTGCCGATCCCAGTACAACTTTGATTGCGTGAACGCCGCATTGCGGCTTGCGATCTCGAACGAGAGGGGGCACCTGAATTCGCAAATGTCAATTTGTTAAAGGTATCGTGCGTACGACAAAGAGAGGCGCCAGCGGCAAACGGGCACGCGCCAGATAATATCTGTTGCCAGCAAGTGGGTTGTATTGAGCTATACGCAGAACCACCATCGCATATTGCTTACACGCCGCATCAGTTCTTCAGCACCTTAGTTCATCGGCTTCGCAGAGCATCCGGCATGCTTCGTGATAGATTTCTGTCAGGATTTTTCGGTCGCGCCGTCGAAGGCGCTTTACCCAAGCAAATGGCAAAGGGTTGAAAAACAGCTCTTCGTCGACAACGTTAATCGTTACAACACCACCATCTTGTTCGCCTTGCTGCCCGCTTTCATGGGTGCCCGCAAAATCGTTCTCTAGCTCAGAAAGTAAACGACGTGCCATTGGTTGTGCTGCGCGCCGGAGTTGAGTCCAATACTCTAAGCTCTGAAGCACGGCTTCAAGACTTCCGTGCCGCACTATCGCCCTTACAACTAAGTCGTCGCCCCTGAATAACCCCCGCAACCCGCATGAATGCTGGTGTTTTGGGGTGATTGCGGATGGCCGGAACTCCCAGTTTGAATTCCAATAGGGGCAGTTTTCTGGGAGTTCTGCCGTGCTGTTTGCCTGCCCCGCCACCGACGATTTCTTTCGCTCGCGCATCGATCACATGATTGACCTGCGCCACCCGCTGGCCGTACTGGCCTCGCGCATGCCCTGGCAGGAGATCGAAGCGCGAGTGGCCCAAGTTTTTGCTCGCAAAGGCCGCGCCGGGGTGGCCATGCCGGACCTGGACCTCTTTGGTGAACAGGTGCTGCGAGCGCCGGTGGCCAGCAACGCGGGGCGCCCCCGCGTGCCGCTGCGCATCATGATCGCGCTGCTGTACCTCAAGCACGCCTTCAACGAGTCCGATGAGGGCGTAGTGACCCGCTGGGCTGATACGCCACGCTGGCAGTTCTTCTCGGGCTGTGCGTACTACGAAGACCGCCAGCCCTGCGACGCCACCACCCTGGTCAAGTTCCGCCAACTCCTGGGTGAGGAAGGCGTGGAGGAGCTGCTGGCGCAGACCATCAACGTGGCCGTCGAGCTCAAGCTGATCAAGCCGCAGGAGCTCGCCCGTGTGATCGTGGACAGCACGGTGCAACACAAGGCGATTGCACACCCCACCGACAGCCGCCTGCTGGAGACGGCGCGAGCCAAGCTGGTGACCGGCTGCATGCGGTGCTGTGTGCGGCGGGGTACAACATCCGCTGGCTGCTGCGCATGATCGTCTAAGTCTGCAGACCAAGCCTCTTCGAATAAGGTGTTGATGACATCGCTCGGAGTACGGCTTGACCAGTCGATAGGCGCTGGTGTTCCGCACTGGTCGTGTGCAATCATCAAAGAGTTTGTGACTGCTTTCAGCTTATAGGCGAGACTTTTGGGGAGAGCCATGATTTTCCAAGTTGGTGGTAGTAACTTGGTATAGGCACGTCATCGCTGTTTCTCAGGTCATTTTCGATCTTTTTTTCGAGGCAGTCTCGGAGCCAGCTGACGGTGCCATTCAAACACGCGCAGGCAAAAAAACGAATACCACAGCAGTGCGGCCCGGTGCCCGATATCAGCAGTCGATGTACTTGGCCCCAGACGGACAGAACAGCCTCTTGCAGGCGTCACGGCCATGTCGGTGGGCTCATGGCGACTTCCGATCGAGGCAGCCCAAGTCGACCGTTGAAAATAAAGTTCAAAGTACGGTCAGAGTGTGCCTATACATCAGGCTGGCATGTGCCAGTTCACTGGCAACAGCCATGGAAACACTGCTCACACCTGCGCAACTCGCAGCAACACTTGGACTCGCCGTCCAGACTGTCTACAACCGACGCGCCACCGGTGGCTCTCTTCCAAAAGCAATCTTGATTGGTTCGCTGGTCCGGTTCCGCACTCAGGATATTCAGGACTGGCTGACCAGCCAATACGAAGGCTCTCTGGCTCATGAGTTGCCGAACGATCGGCGCGTTGAAGCACCGAAGCGTCACGGACGACCCACCAAGGCAGAGCAAATACGCCGTCGCCGCGCTGATGGCTGTAGCGCCGCTTAATTTAAGCGTACCGCTCAGATGGCAATTCTGTTTTGATACTCACTGAGGGTCAGGACGTTCAATTTTTTCTGTGCTGATTTTGTATTGTTATGGGACCAAAACATTAAAAAAAGTAATCAGCTCAGCGGCGCACCCAGAATGGCAGACACGCCTAGCGGGACCGACAGGATGTTGGGCACAGCAAAAATCAACATCAATGCAGTCGATGGCGCGGTCGCCCAGCAACGCGAGGAGGTCGGCCACCGACACGCGCTGCCGGCTGCTGTCGTGTGCGAGTTGAAACAGCACCAGCGACCGCGGCAGCCCGGTGCTGCCGTCTTGGACAGGAGTCCGGTTTATGCCCATGACCGCGCCCCTGAGGGAACGCATTGACTCTATCGGCGCAGGGCTGCCCCTGTCTCCGATCTGCGTTCTGGCCTGGACTCAGCGCAGCGGTGCTGGCCACTTCTGAGCTTTTTCCTTTCACTGCGCGTGGCACGAGACACAAGACACCTGCAACTGTGACAGCGCGCCGGTCGCGGCCATCCAGTCGCGGCTGCGGGTGGCCTTGAGGATCTCGTTGGTGTCCTCGTCGAGCACTTTGTCGTAGATCACCAGGGCCTGCTTGAAGCCAGCCTGGTCTTCGGGCTTCATGATGGCCCAGGGTGAGTGGTTGGGCGCGGGGTGTGTGAAGATGATGTTGGCGCCCTGCTCGACCATCTCGCGGTTGTGGGTCAATACGCCTTCCTGCATCATGCCCATGGACTTGCCCATAAGGGTCATGAGTTCCTTGTAGGTCATTTCGGCCTTGCGCATGCCAGCGACGAGGTTTTCCGCGGTGTCTTGGGCTTGCAGAGGCAGGGGCAACAGGGCGGCGGCGAGCAAGGCGGTGGCGATCTTTTTCATGTGAAGCCACAGAGGCTTGTGGATGGGATGTCCCTATGCTAGGCAGACGACCCTGCGTGCGTGTGTCAGCCACCCCTGTTTGGTGAGCCTGCATGACAGGGGCGCGCTTGACATGCTGTGTTACCAAGATCCCGCCCAGACCATCAATGGCACCGCGAAGATTCTGCGATCGCCACCCGCCAAGCCACACCATGAGCCACTTCCGTTACGCCACCTCGCAGATCGCCGTCCACTGGCTGGCCGCCGCCCTGATCGTTTTCCTGCTGATCACTGGTACCTTTGTGCTAGCCGAGATGCCCAACACCGCCGACAAGATTGGCAACTTCCGCATCCATATGATCCTTGGCGCGCTGGCCGCCGGGCTGGTGGTGGTACGCGTGCTGCTGCGCCGCGTTAAGCCCCGGCCGCCGGCCGTCGTCGCCGAAAAATGGGCGCGCCTCGGCCACATGGGCCTGAACCTGCTGGTGCTGCTGCTGGCCGTCAGCGGCGTGGCACTGTCGCTTCAAAGCGGTGTATTGGCACCGGTGCTGGGCTCGGCACCTCTGCCCGAGTCACTGGACGGCTTGACGCTGCGCAAGGTGCACGGCCTGCTCTCGCGCCTGCTGATGGCGCTGGTGGCGGTGCACGTGCTGGCCGCTCTGTACCATCAGCGGATCGTCAAGGACGGGCTGCTGCTGCGCATGCGCCCCGGCAAAAACCAGGCGTGAATCGATACCCCATCATGACCGTCACATCAAAAACCAAAACCCTGCTCGTTTCCCTGGTGGTCTTCGCGGGCCTGGCGGCCGCCTTCGGCTATTGGCGCTTTGGCCGGTCGATCGAGGTGACGGTGGCCACCGCACGCCAGGGCGCGGTGCCCTTGCGGGTGCTGGGGCCGGGCACGCTGCAGGCGCGCACGGCGGTGTCGCTGGCTTCGCGCATCAACGCCTCGGTGGTGGAGGTGCTGGCGGACGTGGGGCACAGTGTGCGCAAAGGCCAGTTGCTGGTCACGCTCGACGACCGTGAGTCGTCCGCGCGGCTCGCCGCGGTCCAGGGGCAACAGGGCGCCGTGGCGCGCAACATCGAATCAGCCCGGGCCACCGTGGCCAAGGCCCAGGCCGAACTCGAGCTGACGCAATCGAAGCAACGGCGCGACGCCGAGCTGCAGAAGCAAGGATTCGTCTCACAAGCGGTGGTGGACAGTAGCACCGCAGCCCTGCGAAGCGCGCAGGCGGGCATCGACGCCGCGAAGGCCAGCCTGGCCGCGCGGGAGGCCGACGCCACCACCGTGGCCCAGGAAGCACGCGCTGCCGGCGTGTCGCTGACCTACACGCGCCTGCTGGCGCCGATCGACGGCATGGTGATACAACGGCTAGCCGAACCGGGCAGCACCGTGCTGACGGGCTCACCGATCCTGAAGCTGGTGGACCCGGCCACGCTGTGGGTGGCCATGCGGGTGGACGAATCGGTGCTGGGCCAAATACGGGTCGGGCAGCGGGCACAGGTTCGCTTGCGCAGCGGCGAAACGCTGGGTGGTCAGGTGGCGCGCATCGGGCGCCAGAGCGACGCCGCCACGCGGGAGCTGGACGTGCACGTGACGCTGGACAGCCCGCCGCAGCAGTTTGCGATCGATCAGGAGGCCGAGGTGAGCATCACCACCGGAGAGAAGACGGGCATCGTGGTGCCGCTGGCGGCGCTGACCAAGGACCGCGCCGGCCAGCCCGGCGTGATGGTGGTGGAGAACGGGCGCACGCACTTTCGCGCCGTCACCACCAGCGGCGCCGACGACGCCGTGGTGCGCGTGACGGCGGGCCTGACCGAGGGTGAGACCGTGGTCGGCAACGCCAGCGGGGTGCGCGCCAACCAGTCGGTGCGCATGGCCCAGCCCCGCTGATCCGGTCCAGGCGAAGCACACCATGGACCTGGCACTCAAAGACATCCGCCGGCATCTGGGCAAGTTCCTGGCAACCATCGCCGGCGTGGCCATGCTGCTGGCGATCGTGCTGGTGATGAACGGCATCTACCGCGGCAACATCGAGGACGGCGTCTGGCTGATCGACAACATGGGCACCGACCTCTGGGTAGTCGAACGGGGCCGCGGCGGCCCCTTCAACGAGCCTTCGCGCATGCCGGCGGACAGCTACAAAAGTGTGGCGGCCACGCCGGGTGTGTTGCGCGCCAGCCCGATCATGCTGTACACCGCGCAGCGCGACATCGCCGGGAGCTCCCAGCAGTTCACCGTGATCGGCTTCGACGTGTTCGGGGGTGTCGGCGGCCCTGGGCGCCTGGTGGAAGGTCGAACCCTCACGGCACCCCGCTACGAGATGGTGGCCGACCGCAAAACCGGCCTGTCGCTGGGCAGCCGGGTGCCACTGGGCGGTGACACCTACACCGTGGTCGGCCTGACCAAGGGCGCGGTGGATTCCGGCGGCAATCCGCTGGTTTACCTGTCGTTGCCGGACGCGCAGAAGGTGCAGTACGAACAGGACGATCGAGCCCTGACTGCTGCCCGCGCGGCCAGCCTGCAGCGCCTGCTGCGCGCGGGCTACAACGAGGATCAGGCCAACCGGCTGCTGCCGCTGCTCTCGGCCAGCTCGACCAACATCAACGCAGTGCTGGTGAAGCTGGCACCGCAGGCCGACCCGCAGGCGGTGGCGCAGCACATCCGGGACTGGCTGTACTTCAACGTCTACACGACCGACGAGGAGCGCAACCTGATGATCGAAGGCAAGCTCAGCCGCATGTCCGCCGTGCTGGGTCTGTTCCGCGCGCTGCTAATCCTGGTGTCGATCGTGATCATGGCGCTCATCGTCTACGTGTTGACGATCGAGAAGATCAAGTCCATTGCCACGCTCAAGCTGATCGGCGCGCCCAACCGCGTCATCGTGCAGCTGATCCTGACGCAGTCGATGCTGCTGACGCTGGCGAGTTTTCTGCTGGCCTACGGTCTGCGCGAATTGATTGCACCGCGTTTTCCGCGCACCCTGGGCTTCGCCGCGACGGAAACCACGGTGACCTTTGCTGTGATGCTGGCTGGCGGCCTGGTGGCCAGCTTCATGGCGATCTGGCATGCGCTGCGCACACCGCCACAACTGGCACTGGGGGGCTGACATGGCGGTTGTGGAACTCACCAACGTGTCGCAGACCTTCGGCGAAGGCGAGCTGGCGGTGCAGGCGCTCAAGCCCACCAGCCTGAGCGTGGAGCCCGGTGAACTGGTGGCCCTGCTGGGGCCCAGCGGCTCGGGCAAGAGCACCTTGCTGCTGGCGATCAGCCTGATCCAGCCGCCCACCACCGGGCGCATCGTCATCGACGGCCAGACCCTGTACGACAACGGACCGACTGGGGTGGACGAACGCGCGTTCCGGCTGCGTAAGATCGGCTTCATCTTCCAGCAACACAACCTGATCCCGTTCCTGACGGCGCAGGAAAACGTGGCCCTGATGCTGCAGCTCAACGGCGCGAGTCGCCGCAAAGCCGGCCGCCGCGCGAAGGACTTGCTCGACTACCTGGAGATGGGCCACCGGGCCGATTCGCTGCCGGCCCGGCTGTCGGGGGGCGAGCAGCAGCGGGTGGCGATTGGCCGCGCCTTGGCCAACGAGCCGGCCCTGATCCTGGCCGACGAGCCCACCGCCGCGCTGGACACCGAGCGCGGCACCAAGGTCATGGGCCTGCTGCGCAAGATCGCGCAGGAGAGGCGTTCGGCAGTCATCACCGTCACCCACGACCACCGCATGATCGAGGGCTTCGACACGGTTTATCACATGGACGACGGGCGGATGGCCCGGGTAGACCGGACCGTTCCGCACACCGAAGTTACCCACACCTGATCTCCCGGACATGAGCACTTCCCTCGAGCACCTGCTGGTCGTTGACGACGACCGCGAAATCCGCCGCCTGATCGAGGAATACCTGACGCAAGCCGGCTACCGCGTCTCCAGCGCGGTCGATGGCAAGGCGATGCGGCGCCTGATGGAGCAGCACCGTTTCGACTTGGTGGTGCTGGATCTGATGCTGCCCGGCGAAGACGGCCTGAGCCTGTGCCGCGATCTGCGCAGCCGCTCGAACCTGCCCGTCCTCATGCTCACGGCGCGGGGTTCCGAGATCGACCGCATCGTGGGCCTGGAGATGGGCGCCGACGACTACCTGGCCAAGCCCTTCAACCCGCGCGAGCTGCTGGCGCGCATCCGCAGCATCCTGCGCCGCGCGCAGGCGTTGCCGCCCAACCTGGTGCCCGAAGAGGTGGCGGTGTTCCGCTTCGCGGGCTGGACGCTGGAGGTCGCTTCGCGCAACGTGACGGCGCCCGACAGCCTGGTTGTACCGCTTTCGGGCGCTGAATTCCGGCTGCTGCGGGTGCTGCTGGAACACCCCCACCGCGTGTTCTCGCGCGACCAGTTGTTGGAGCTGACCAACGGCCGAGAGGCCATTTTGTTTGACCGCAGCATAGACGTGCTGGTGGGCCGGCTGCGCAAGCGCCTGCGCGACGATGGCAAGGAGCCCGCCCTGATCAAGACCGTGCGCGGCGAAGGCTACGTGCTGGCAGCCAGCGTGGAAGCGATGTGAAGCTCTGGCCGCAGTCGCTGTTTGGCCGCCTGCTGCTGCTGATGAGTGCCGGGCTGCTGCTGGCGCAACTCGCGGGGTCCATGCTGCAGTCCTGGGACCGGCAGCGCACCCTGAGCCACACCGTGAGCCACGAGCTGGCGCAACGCATTGCAGCCATCTACCGGGTGGTAGATGCCCAGACTGGCGCGCAGCGGCAAGCAATGGCCACGCTGTTGTCCACCCCCAGCCTGCAGATGCACATCGTCGATGCGGCGCCGCCGCCGACCGTGGCGGGGCAGTCGATGCTTGAAGACCTGCCCGGCCACATCACCGAAGTGCTCGGTCAGCGCGCCGAGGTCCGCGCCAGCGATCTGCCGCAACTCGGGCGGTTCACGTTCAAGCTGCACCTGAGGCTGTCGTCCGGCGAATGGCTGCGTCTGAACGGCAGCGCCCCTGAGGGCGTGTTTGCGCTGCCCTGGAACCTGCTGTTCAACCTGGGCCTGATGCTGGTGGCGGTGGTGGTGCTGGTGGCCATGGCCGCGCGCAGCACGGTGCGCCCGCTGACCGACTTGGCCAAGGCGGCGCACGACCTGTCGAGCGATTTGCACAGCCCGCCCGTGCCGGAAACCGGCCCCACCGAGGTACGCGAAGCCGCGCAGGCCTTCAACGCCATGCAGTCGCGCATCCGCAGCGGTATTGAAGAGCGTGAACGCTTCCTGGCCGCGGTGTCGCACGACCTCAAGACGCCGCTCACCCGCATGCGCCTGCGCACGGAAATGATGGCCGATCCGCAACTGCGCGCGCAGCTGCAGGCCGACACCGACGACATGATGCAACTGCTGGACGGCACGCTGGATTTCCTGCGCGGCAAGGCGGTGGAAGAGCCCCTGCAGCGCGTCGATCTGGTGGCGCTGGTGGAAAGCCTGGTCGAGGACTACCAGGGCCAGGGCACGATCACCCTGCAGGCGCCAGATGCGCTGCAATGGTCGTGCCGGCCCAGAGCGATCAAGCGCGCGCTCACCAACCTGATTGACAACGCCCTGAAGTACGGCGGCCAGACCCACGTTGTGCTCGCCCCTGTACAAAATGGAGTCCAGCTGCTGGTTCAGGACAGTGGGCCGGGGTTGCCCGAAGACGAGCTGCAAAAGGTCTTTGAACCGTTCTACCGCGTCGAGCATTCGCGCAGCCGCGACACGGGTGGCGCTGGCCTAGGGCTGGCCATCGTGCGCCAGATTGCCCAAAGCCATGGCGGGGATATCGAGCTGAGCAACCGGGCCAAAGGCGGGCTGCAGGCCCGACTATCTATGTTGTCCGGAAGAGGTCCAACAGCGGACGCTTGAACCACAACAAGCAACGTCAATCACAAGACCTCTGCATTCACGTACACAAGGTCTCGGCCACGACACGACACGCCCTGAGTGACTCGCGGAATCGCTGAAGAATATTTTTCAATCAGCGCTTGATTCAGCCACCGACTTGCCTATACGCAGTACCCGACAAAGTTCACGTTGGGTCGGCTTTCCAAGTGGCCGCGACACTTTCTTGCTTTCATCCAACATGCACTATCCAAAAAAATCCGAGGGCTGCACGCCCGTTCACATGTCCTTTCAAGAGGCGGACCTGGCAACTCGACACTGTCTCAGCCAGTTGCGTGATGCCGCCCTGACAGTCAATCGAGGCGACACTCTCAACCCAAAAATTTTGGGTGCCGTTGTGCCCACGTCTGAACTGTGCGAACTGTTAACTGCCCCGGCATCGCCCACGGCCATGGCCGTGGTCATCTTGTTACCGGATGAACTCGGGCACTGCACCCAAAGCTTGGCAAGCCAGCGCTATGGCGTCAACGCGTGCTGGGACACCAGCAAACAACTGCTGACGGCATATCACACTTGGGATTTTCCAGATTTGAAATTGGCAGCCTCTGAATTTGACCCTGCGCGAAAGGCGCAACTGTGGATTCCTCTTCACAGCATGGATACCGCCTTCGGGACCATCATGGGAGATGATAAACCACAGCAACTGCACACTGTGTTCGTTTCATCCACCAGGGTCAGCATCGGCGAGCACTTGGTCACTCACGATGACCTTGTGGACTTGCAGGTCGCAAGTGCCAGCGCTAGGTCAAGCAGTCAGAACCACAAATGCTATTTCTCGCCCGAGCAGCTCGAGCGTGCTGGGGAGACTGCGATGCAAGTTGGCAAGTGGCCGTGGCTGGGGGGAGTCTGGCCTGTCCAGCTTGACCCGTATGCTGAAACCGCTGAAAGCAGCATCAATGTCATCGGCGGCTTCCTGCTCGATATCAGAGTTCTGCGGCGACTGGCAACAGACCCTTGGCCCACACAGCGGGATCAGCGCCAGTAGGCGAATCCCACCGCAAATTGAACAAACCGGCCATCAGGCCGGTTTGTAGCTTCTGCTCGGCTCTCAGTGGAGCCCGCTCACCTCTTTCGCTCACGCACTCGCGTGCGATGGAAAGTTGACGTCAACTGTGGCTGCGCTCCTGCGCGCTGGCATATCGAACGTATTTACGGTCCATCTTGTCTCGTTCTTCTTGCTGCTCGGCCAGTAACGCAGCACAAATCGGGCCTCGATTTCTGAGGTGGTGATGGCTTCGGTACCGCTGGCCAGCGCCATGGCCACGCTGGGGGAGAAGCGCAACTTGAACGTCGAGATGTACCGGCTGGTTTTGCCTTCGAACACGATGGATGGGAACAACCGTGCAAGGACGGCCCGGAGTCGCTGCGGAGCGACATCAGCATCAAAAATGCTCTGCAGGTATTGACGAGGGTCTGCCGCCAATTGCGCCTGGGCAACTGCCGTATTCACCTCTTCCAGCCCGTCTTTGAGCTGGCCCAGGCGCTCACGAGTCTGTGCGACTTTCTGGCGTGTTTCTTCATAGCGCTGTTGGAGCACGGCGTCTTCTTCGGTCAGGTCAACCAGCATGCGCGACAGCCGTTCTTGCGAAGCCTTGAGCTTTGCCAGCCGGGCTTCACACTCGTCCACCCCAGACTGGCGGTCACCAGTGAGCCTGAGCTGCAATGAATGCCGAAATGCCTCGATAAACGGCTCCGATACGAAATAGTCCAAGGCATGTTTGAGCATGATTTCCACGCCAGCGGTTGCCACCGTCGAAGTCATGCGGCTCTCATCTTGCTTCGAGCTTTTGGCTTCCGTACAAGCAGGGCAATACACCGACCTGCAGCGCTTCAGTGCGGACAGAGCGAGAGTGCCCCCGCAACAAACGCAAGTCAGAAGGCCAGACAACGCGTGGGCGCCACCTCCGTACCCGGAGCGGCTGATGGTGCGGGCATTGCACCGCTGCCAGGACTCATCACTGACCAACCTCAGCTCGGGTCTCGCGTACTCCATGGTCGTGACGGGCAATCCCAGGGTTTTCATTTTGGCGGCGTAGGTCGTTGAGCCATGCCAAACAAACACGCCCCGGTAGATGGGGTTCTGCAGCATGTTTTTGACACGCGATGCCCGCCAATGGCCGCCATCGGCGTTGCGCGCCTTGCGGCTGCAAAGAATCCCTTCGCTGTTGAGCCAAGCCGCAATCTGATGCATGGATTCGCCAGCCTCTCTTTGCGCGAACACCTGTTGAACGATGGCGGCTTCTTGGGGATTGATGCGCCAGCGCGACCCCACATGCTCTTCACGCGCGTCGTATTCCCGATGCAGGTCGTACCCGTACGCTGGCGTTGCAATCATGTAGCCTCGTTCCAGTTGACCAACCATTCCGCGGTCCACCCGGTGCCGCAGTTTGCGGCTTTCGTGTTGCGCCAACAACCCCTGAAGCCCGAGTCGGAGTTGCCAATCCGGGTCCTGGGTGTCGATGCCGTCGGCGGTGATGAGTCGCACGCGTCGGTTGTTTTCCAGGCGCTTGAGCAACACAGCTTGTTCCACGGCGTCTCGACTGAGCCGGCTGAACTCATCAACAAGCAGCACGTCAAACTTCGCGGCATCCCAGTCTTGTCTCAGCCGACGGTAGCCATCCCTGGCGGAGTCCCCCTTGTCCGTTCCAGACGCGGCGGCGTCCGTGTAGATGAGAGCGTCGTTGACGAGAAGGCCATGGCGCAATGCCAGTTCCCGGCAACGCCGGATCTGGTCTTCAAGAGAGGTTTCGTTTTGCTTTTCGCACGAGTAGCGTGCGTATATGGAGACATCAGTCATTTGTGTGCTCCCCTTCACCTTGACAGGTGCGTTTGGGGATGGATTTCATGATTGCTTCGGCTGCGATCTGAGCAATCAGATCAGCCAGGTCCCGAACCGGTGCCGACAACTGCGGGGTTGCGGCACCGTTTCGGTTATTCGGTATAGGCACAGCCTGCTGCATCGCACCGGTTTTTTTCGCACTCGATTCGCCTCGAGATGACTTCATGGTTTTTCCTTTGAACGAAGCCACACAGAGACAAACAGCCGCAGATGATCTGGCCATCTTGCGAGCGTCACCTGTGTGGCGTATCTGACCTGTAAAGAGAGGTCGCTGGGGGTGTTCAGGCGGCTTTTGCTGATTCGGCGCTGTCCGAATTCGCCGCCGGTTTTGAGCTGCGGACCAAGTGAACGAGTTCTTCATCAGTCGGGTTGTAGTAGCGCATTGCCATTCCCAACGTCTTCCAACCCATGACTTTTGCCAGCTGCTGAACCTTCATGTGCGGGGCGTAGTCCGTTGCAGCCTGGTGCCGAAGGTCGTGGAACCGCAGCCCGGTGATGCCTGCCGCTGTGCAGGTCCGTTTGAATGCGCGGTCAAGACCTGACGTGTCGTAGTAGCCCGATATCACGCGCCGACCAGAGCGTGGCAGTTTGCTGAGGACCGCTACGGCATCCTCTGTCAGAGGGACTGAGCGGCGCGAGCCATTTTTTGTCTTCTCCAGGCGGATGACCCCACCGGACAAGTCGACTTGGTGCCATTCGATGCTCAAGAGCTCGCCAGCGCGCATACCTGTCTCTATCGCCAGGCGGACACAAGCGTCCAGCCAGACCGCGCTTCGCGCTTCCGGCCGATGAATCGCCTCCAGCAAGCGGTCCTTTTCGCTGCCGACCAGCCGGCGCTCACGTCCCTGCCCTGCGGCTGGTTTGCGAACATTTTTGAGCTCATGTGTGAGTGGCCAGCTCCACTCTTTTATCGCGATGGTGTAGAGGTGTGACAACAACGCCAGCTCCAGCCGAACCGTGGAGGGGCCGACCTCGTTGAGCCGCTCGTCGCGGTACGCGGCGAAGTCCCTGGAGAGCAGGCTGTCCATGTCGCGCATGGCCAGCGGGTGGCGCTGCAGTTGCCTGATACGCTGCAACTCTTTATCGGACCCGGCCTTGTGCGGGGTCACCTTCTCCGCGTACATGTCCAGTGCTTTGTGCAGCGTGATGTTTGCCAGGCCCCGCCGGTCGCGGAAGCTGCCCTCGTCCATCTTTGCTTCGACACCGCGTGCCCACTCCTGGGCCTGTGCGCGGGTCTCGAACGTGCGGGTCTGACTGGGGTACCCCTTGCGGCGGACGATGACTTGGTACTGGTAATCGCCCCGTTTGCTGATGCTCGCCATGAAATCTCCAAAGGGAGGTATAGCGACGCTGCAGCGAAAACCGCGCGGACTGCAGCAAAAATGCAGCAAAAAAGTCACAGAAAGCAAAAAGCCCAGGGGTTACCTGGGCTAAGTGCTTGTTTCTTATGGCTCCCCGACCTGGGCTCGAACCAGGGACCTACGGATTAACAGGTCGTGGCCCAACAGGTGCTGGCCGATCCGGGTCTGCGCAAAAAACTGGCTGACCTGGGCATCAGCGCCTCGGGTGAGTCGGCTGAAGTGCTCCGCAAGTTCATGGCAGCCGAATCCGACCGGTACAAAGCCGTCATAAAGGCCGCCAACATCAAGCCTGAATGAAGAGCGGCAGGACTCTCAGCCAATCCGTTTCCCATCCAATTTAGCTAGAAATCAGCATGAACGCCCACATACGCAAGATCGTCACCTACAC
>NZ_JBHTCA010000026.1:0-50588 GCF_042665215.1 Hydrogenophaga atypica | reverse complement strand
GAGGCCACCATACCCGTTTACAAAGCGAACAGGAAAGTCAATGAAATCAACGGTCTACCCAGACCACCCCCGCGCCAGTGCTAGCTTTGCGTACCGTCACTTATTGCACTGAAAACGAGGAGACCCCTTCCACCACCATCTGGCAAGGCGCGAGTTGAGTCAGTTCAGTGGCGATGGACAAACGGCCCTTGAGTTGCGCCACCGCTTCGGCTGTGAGCTTGCCTTTGGCGGCCAGTTTGTCCCACTGTTCGCCCAAGGCCGCAGCGGCCTTCTCGGCAGCGCCTGCACCAGCGTCAAACAGCCACACCTGGCTGCCGGCCTGCGCGGCAATTTGCGCAATTCCGCGACCCATGGCGCCCGTGCCCACCACCCCTACTGTTTCAAATTGGAGACTCATTGCTCTGACCCTGCCTCAATCGTTAATTGGTTATGACAAAATGTTTCCGTACACCGAACAACGCCCATGGAAACCAAGGAACGCCTGATGCTCAAGTATGCGCTGGGCGGTATTGTGCTCTCGACCTCACTGCACAGTGCCGCATTGTCCTTGGGTGGCTCATCGGGGCAGGCCGTCATTGGTCGCCCGCTGGACATATCCGTGCGGTCGAGCGCGCCGCTGGCCGACATCGAATCCGCCGGTTGCCTGTTGGCCGAAGTGCAGTACGGTGACAGCGTCTTGCCCGCCAGCAGTGTGTCCCTGAGCGTACAGGCTGCGGGCGATGGGGCCCTCATACGCGTGCGCAGCAGTGTGCCGGTCAACGAGCCCGTGGTCAGTGTGTTGTTGCAAACCGGTTGCGCCGCAGATCGCTACAGCCGCAAGTACACCTTGCTGGCCGATCTGGACCCGGCATTGGCGCCGCCGCCCGCCGTGGCGTCGCCACCGCTGGTGGTGTTGTCGCCACGGACGGGTGCGCCCGCGCAGCTGCCCAGCTTGCCACCACTGGCACCGTCCAGCCCTGGCGCTGTTTTGGCCGATCCTGCACCGCTCGCCGCCAACCCGGTGCGCCCGTTGCCACCTGCAAGGCAGACGCCGCCACCCTCACCACAGGCCACCGCTAGCCCACCCCGTCCCAAGCCTGTGGCACGCCCCCCAGCGCGCCCCAAGCCCGTCGCGGCCAAGCAGGTGCCTGCGGCACCGGCCGCGCCCAAAGCGGCGGCAGCGGCGCCCGTGGCACCTGCGCCAGCGCCCGCAGGGTCACGGCTCAAACTCGATCCTGTGGACCTGTCGCCCGGGCAGCACCCAGGTCTCAAACTCAACACCGAGTTGCAGGGCCCGCCGACCGGCACCGAGGCAGATCGCAAAGCCGCGGCCGAGTTGTGGGCCGCCTTGAACACGCCGCCCGACAAGGCCGCCGAAGACGCCCGCCGTTTGGCCTCGATGGAAGCCGAATTGAAGGCCTTGCGCGAGCAACAGGCCGGGCTGCAAGCCAGCATGGCCGCACTCACCGCTCAGATGCAGGCCGAGCGCGATGAGCGTGCGCCCAAGTCGTTGTTGTACGCACTGGCGGCGGCGCTAGTGCTGGCAGGTGCGGCGCTGGCTTGGTTGTTGACCGAACGCAAGCGGCAGCGCGCCACGCAGGGGCAGGGCGATCTGCCCTGGTGGCAATCGGTGCAGGACAGCGGCGGCGTGGCCTCGCTGCCCGCCAGCACGGCCAGCGCACCGACGTTGGCCGCAGCGCCTGCCGCGCCCGTCACGCAGGCGGCTGCCGTGGCATTCCCTGAGGTGGACGACAACGCCATGGCGGCCTTGCATGTGAATGAGGCCACCGAGTCCTCGTTCGCCGCGTTCACAGAGGATGCGCCGGTGTCGCTGGAAGCCTTGCTGGACCTGGTGCAGCAAGTGGAGTTTTTCGAATCGCTGCAACAAAGCACCGAGGCCACCTTGGTGCTGGAACAGTTTGTGGAGGAGCACCCCTCGTCGTGCGAGTTGCCCTACCTGCTGATGATGCAACACGCGCAGGCGCAGGGCGACACCGAGCGCCTGCGCGAGCTGGCGCGTCGTTTTGAGCTGGCGTTTGGTGCCCAGGCACCCGATGTCACCTGCTACACGCCGAGTGTGGCTGGGCTGGACACGCAGTCCAAGTTCATCGATGTGCTCACGCGGTTCTGGCCCGACGAGCAGGTGCTGGGCTTGCTGCGCAACACCGTGCTGGCGCCGCCCGGTACCGGTTTGCTGGAGAAGCACAGCCTGCAGGCCTTTGAAGATGCGCTGTTGCTCTACAGCGTGGCGCACACCTTGTTGGGCGACACCGACTTGCGCGCGCCTGGCCCCGCGCCGGAGGCGGTGGCCTCCTGGGTGGCCCCTGCCGCTGTTGCGGTGGCCGCTGTCGCTGCGCCTGTACCTGCGCCAGCGCCGGTCGAGTCTGACGGTGGGCTGGATCTGGACCTGTCCTTCACCCCGGACCACGACATCCCTGCGCCGGCCGAGGCGCCGGTGCCCACCGACGAAGCACAGGGCCGCGACCTGCCCATGCTGGATTTCGACCTGTTTGCCATCGAGGAAGAAGGCAAGGGCGGCCAGCCGCCTGCCAAAACCTGAGGCGGCTTGTTCAGCGCCTGACCTGCAACGCGCCAGGGTTGACGATGTTGGTGGGGGTGCCTTTGATGAAGTTCACCACGTTGTCGAAGGCGGCTGAAAAATAGAGTTCATAGCTCTCTTGCTCCACGTAGCCGATGTGCGGGGTGCAGATGCAGTTTTCCAGGCGCAGCAGCGCGTGCCCTTGCAGGATGGGCTCGGACTCGAACACATCCACCGCCGCCATGCCTGGGCGCCCCCGGTTGAGTGCGCCCAGCAAGGCATCGGGTTCGATCAGCTCGGCGCGCGAGGTGTTGACCAGCACGGCAGTGTGCTTCATGCGGGCCAGGTCTTCGAGCGTCACGCAGCCTGTGGTGCTGTCGGCCAGCCGCAGGTGCAGGCTCAGCACGTCGCAGCTTTCAAAAAAGGCCTCTTTGGTGGTGGCCACGTCAAAGCCATCCTGCAGGGCACGTTGCCTGGCCGCTTCGCTGCCCCACACCTGCACCCGCATGCCAAATGCGCGGCCATAGCCTGCGACCAACTGGCCAATGCGCCCATAGCTCCACACGCCCAGCACCTTGCCCTTGAGCACCTGCCCCAGACCAAAGTTCGGTGGCATCGAGGCCGCCTTCAGCCCCGACTGCTGCCAGCCGCCGTGTTTGAGGCTGGAGATGTAGTGGGGCAGGCGGCGCATGGCGGCCATCACCAGGGCCCAGGTCAGCTCGGCCGGCGCCACCGGCGAACCCACGCCTTCGGCCACAGCCACGCCCTTTTCGGTGCAGGCCGCCACGTCGATGTGGGCGCCCACGCGGCCGGTCTGGGCGATGAGCTTCAGGCGCGGCAGTTTTTCAACCAGCTGGCGGGAAATGATGGTGCGTTCGCGGTTCAGCACCAGCACGTCGGCGTCGCGCAGGCGCACCGACAACTGGCCCACACCCTTGACCGTGTTGGTGTAGACCTTGGCGGGGTAGGGTTCAAGTTTCTCGGCACAAGCCAGCTTGCGGACGGCGTCTTGGTAGTCGTCCAAAATCACGATGTTCATGCCGCTATTGTGCCTTCCTGGGTTTTGTGGCCGGCCGGCCGGAAGTGCCGTGGCGAGGTTCCCATGCAGGCCTTGAACATGGCGCTGAACGCGCTTTCGCTGGCGTAGCCGCTGTCGGCTGCCACCTGGGCCACCGGCGTGCCTTGGGCCAGCCTTGGCAGCGCCCGCGCCAGCACCGCCTGCTGGCGCCAGTGGTGAAAACTCATGCCCAGTTCGGCCCGAAACAGCCGCGCCATGGTGCGCTCGCTCGCGCCGTGGGCGGCAGCCCACTGGGCCAGGGTGGCAAAGGTGTTCGGTTGCGCCAGCAGTTCGTTGCACAAGGCGCGCAACCGCCGGTCGCCTCGCCCGGCGGGGGGCATGGGCACCCCCACCGGCAGGCAGGTGGCGTGCGTCAGCTCGTGCCGCACCAAGGTGGTCAGCGCCGCTTGTTCATCGGCGTGCTCGCGGTAGCTGGCGTGGTCCTGCGCGTCGATGAGCGCGTGCAGCAGGGGTGTCACCGCGAGCACCCGCACCTGTTCCCAGCCCGCCTGGAACAGGCTGGCGTGCAGGTAGACCGTGCGCGACTGCGCGGCTTCCACCACCATGACGGAGTGCAAGGCGCCAGGCGGAATCCACACCGCACGTTGCGGTGGCACCACCACCGAGATGTCTTGTTCGCTGCCTCCGTGGCCTGCTGCGCGCACCGCGACCTGCAGCAGCCCACTGGCGCAACAGGCCAGTTGGGCCCATTCGTGCTGGTGGGGCTCGAAGTGGGTGTCTTGAGGCAGGTCACGCAGACGCGTGCGCAGGGGACGCTGCGGCGTGGGGGCGAAGGGCTCGGTGTCGTCCACCGTGATAGCGATGGGGGTCTTGGTGCGGCGCATGTCGGCAATGGGATGTGGACGGGTGTGCTCTTGGCGGTAATTCGCTACAAGTTGACGATTTGTCGGCAGACAGACTCTCGGTGGCAGCCTACCATGCCAGCCATGAACACCGCCACCCTTTCAAGCGCCGACATCGCCCCCGTGCCCCTCAGGCAAGACGCAGCCGTCATGGGGCTGGTTGGGCTGGCGCACGCCTGCTCGCACTTCACCCACCTGCTGTTGCCGCCGCTGTTCCCCATGTTCATGCGCGACTTCGGGCTGAGCTTCGCCGATGTGGGTTTTCTCATGACGGTGTTTTTTGTCATCTCCGGCATGGGCCAGGCCTTGTCTGGTTTTGTGGTGGACCGCCTGGGCGCACGCCCGGTGTTGTTTGGCGCCATCGGGCTGTTCCTGTTGGCATCGCTGGTGGCCTCGCAAGCCACCGGGTACGGCGGCTTGTTGTTGGTGGTGGTGCTGGCGGGCATGGGCAATGCGCCCTTTCATCCCTGCGACTTCACCATCCTCAACCAGCGTGTGTCCACGCCCCGGCTGGGGCATGCCTTCAGCGTGCACGGCCTCACAGGCAGCCTGGGCTGGGCCTTGGCGCCGGTGTTCCTGGTGGGCATTTCCTCCCTGCACGACCGCGAGACCGCTTACCTGTCGGCCGCTGTGCTCTATGTGGTGGTGCTGAGCGTGTTGTACTGGAAACGTGACCTGCTGCGTACCGAGGTGGTGGTGCGGCATGCCGATGCCCCCAAACACAGCGACCTGGCCTTCATGAAGTTGCCCGTGGTGTGGTGGTGTTTCGCCTTTTTCCTGCTCTCCACCATGACATTGGCCGTGGTGCAGAACTACTCGGCGTCGATTCTCAAGGCGGTTCACGGCATCAGCCTGGAGGCCGCCACACTCACCGTCACCTCGTACATGTTGTGCAGCGCGCTGGGCATGTTGGTGGGTGGTTTTGTGGCCGCCCGGTCCGCGCACAGCGAACGTGTGGTGGCCTGGTCCATGGGCTGCGGCGCGGTCTTGATGTTGGTGTGTGCCACCGCGTGGCTGGGTGGCACCGGCACCATGGTGGTGCTGGCCTTGACCGGTTTTGCCGTCGGCATTGGTGGCCCCAGCCGCGACATGATGATTCGCAAGGCCACGCCCAAGGGGGCCACGGGCCGTGTGTACGGCACTGTCTACTCTGGGCTGGACGTTGGCTTTGCGATTGCGCCGGTGGTGTTTGGTGTGGTGATGGACCGGGGCTGGTACGCGGCCACGCTGGTGGGGGCAGCCATCACCCTGATGCTCTCGGTGGTGGCTGCTGTGGGCGTGGGGCAGCGCACCCGGCAGGCTTGAAAAGGGCTCTCATGAGGCGTGGGACAGTGAGAGGTGGGGCAGGGCGCGGTCGGGGCACAATCACGCCATGACCCAAACCCTTGCTGGCCACCTCCTCGTTGAATGCCTTCTTGCCCAGGGCGTCACCCACGCCTTTGGCGTACCAGGCGAAAGCTACCTCGCTGTGCTGGACGGTTTCCACCACCACGCCGACAAGATCCAGTTTGTGATCTGCCGGCAGGAGGGGGGCGCCGCCTTCATGGCCGAGGCCCACGGCAAAGTCACCGGGCGCCCCGGTGTGTGTTTTGTGACGCGGGGTCCGGGGGCCACCAACGCGTCCATCGGCCTGCACACGGCCTTCCAAGACTCCACTCCGATGGTGTTGCTGGTGGGTGATGTGGCCAGCGATTGCAGAGACCGCGAGGCCTTTCAGGAGGTGGACTTCGCCCGCTTCTTTGGGCCCATGGCCAAACGGGTGGAGCGCATTGACGATGCGCGCCGCATCCCCGAGTACATCGCCCGCGCGTTTGCCACTCCCATGAACGGGCGCCCCGGCCCCGTGGTGCTGGTGCTGCCCGAGGACATGTTGACGCAGACCGTCACCGCGCAGGCCCTGCCGCGTGTGGAACCCGTGCAAGCCTGGGCCGATCCGGGGTCGTTGCGCGCCCTGCGCGAAATGCTCGTCAAGGCACAACGGCCGTTGGTGATTGCCGGTGGCGGTGGCTGGACGCCCCAGTCGGCACAGGCCCTGCAGCGTTTTGCCGAGGCCTGGCGCTTGCCGGTGGCCAACGCGTTCCGTTTTCAGGACACCTTCGACAACGACCACCCGCTGTACGCCGGCGACATCGGGCTGGGCATCAACCCGGCGCTGGCCGCGCGCGTGCGCACCAGCGACCTGTTGCTGGTGTTGGGCCCCCGCCTGGGCGAGGCCACCACCGGCAGCTACACCCTGATCGAGGCGCCGCGCCCGGTGCAAAAGCTGGTGCATGTGCACGCCAGCGCCGAGGAGCTCAACCGCGTCTACCAGGCCGATCTGGCGATTTGCGCCACCATGAACGCGGCCGCACGCGCGCTGGAGGTGCTGGATGCGCCGCCGCAGGTGGCCTGGGAGGCCTGGACCCAGGCCTGCAACCGCGACTACCGCGACAACATCGCCCCGGCCAATGGCGGTGTGGTGCTGCCCGGTGACGTCGACATGCCGGCCCTCATAGCCACCTTGTTCGAACACCTGCCGGCGGACGCCATTCTCACCAATGGTGCCGGCAACTTTGCCAGCTGGCTGCACCGCTTCTACCGCTACCGTGGGCTGGCCCGGGGCCACAAAACACAACTGGCGCCCACCAATGGGGCCATGGGCTACGGCGTGCCCGCTGGCGTGGGCGCCGCCATTGTCCAGCCCCACCGCACGGTGTTCACCATCGCCGGGGACGGCGACTTTCTCATGAACGGTCAGGAGCTGGCCACGGCCGCCCAGCATGGCGCCAAGACCATCGTGCTGCTGCTCAACAACGGCATGTACGGAACCATTCGCATGCACCAGGAAAAACACTACCCGGCGCGTGTGGCGGGCTCGTCTCTGGCCAACCCCGATTTTTGTGCGCTGGCGCGTGCCTATGGCTATGCGGCAGAACGTGTCACCCACACGGCCGCGTTCAAAGACGCTTTGTTGCGCGCCTTGGCAGCTCCCACAGGCACCGTGATCGAGGTGCCGCTGGACCCAGAGGTCATCACCACCCGTGGCACCCTCACGGCCATCCGCGAGGCGGCACAAAAAGCCGCGCGTTGAGCCACAGGCCCGCAGCCCATGAAAAAAGCCGGCATCTGCCGGCTTTTGTTTGTCTGCACCAGGGGCTGTTGCACAGCGTCCCGGGCAGGCGTCACTTCAGGTGTTCGTTGATCATCTTGGTCATTTCGAACATGGACGCCTGGGCCTTCTTGAAGATTTCCTTCAGCTTGGCGTCGGCGTTGATCATGCGCTTGTTGACCGCATCTTGCAGTTTGTTCTTCTTGATGTATTCCCACACCTTCTTGGTGACTTCGGTGCGCGGCAGCGGGGTGGCGCCGACGATGGCGGCCAGCGAAGCGCTGGGCGTCATGGCTTTCATGAAGGCGGCGTTGGGGGTGCGCTTCTTGGCAGGTGCAGCGGCCTTTTTGGCCGGAGCCGCCTTTTTAGCGGCGGGTGCTGCAGCTTTTTTGGCCGCAGGTGCAGCCTTTTTCGCCGGAGCGGCTTTTTTGGCCGCAGGCGCAGCGGCCTTTTTCGCTGGAGCCGCCGCTTTGGCGGGCGCTTTTTTTGCAGTTGCCATGGTTGAATGTCCTTCTAGAAGTGGTTCCAAGACCAGCGGAAAACGCGCTTTCTGCGTGGTCGGACCATGCTAATGGAGAAGTGAGGGGTTTTGAAGCGGTGCGCGCCCGATTTGATGCAAATTCTCCCTCTGGGAGCCCGTGTTTTTCGCAGAAAACAACACCCCATGCGGTGCTGTCTGCAAAGGGGTGTGCACGGGCGCCTGGCAGACGCGTCTTCAGCGCTGGCCCACCCAGCGGTAGCTGAGTGCGCCGAGCAGTGCGCCCACCACCGGTGCGACCCAGAACAGCCACAGCTGCTGCACCGCCGCACCGCCCACAAACAGCGCCATGCCCGTGCTGCGCGCCGGGTTGACCGAGGTGTTGGTGACCGGGATGCTGATCAGGTGGATGAGCGTGAGGCACAGGCCGATGGCGATGGGGGCCAGTCCGTCGGGGGCGCGGTTGTCGGTGGCTCCCAGGATGACAAACAAGAACAACGCGGTGAGCACGACCTCGATCACCAGCGCCGACACCAGGCTGTAGCCGCCGGGGGAGTGTGTGCCAAAACCGTTGGTGGCAAAGGCGCCTGCGGCTGCGGGGTCGATGGCAAAGCCAGGTTGGCCGCTGGCGACCACAAACAGCACGCCTGCGGCGGCGATGGCGCCCAGCACCTGCGCCATCACGTAGGGCAGCAGGTCGCGCCCTTCAAAACGACCACCGATCCAGAGACCGACCGACACCGCCGGGTTGAGGTGGCAACCCGAGATGTGCCCGATGGCAAACGCCATGGTCAACACCGTCAGGCCGAAGGCGAGCGACACGCCCAGCAAGCCGATGCCCACCTCAGGAAAGGCCGCGGCCAGCACGGCGCTACCACAACCGCCCAGCACAAGCCAAAAAGTGCCGATGAATTCGGCGACGTAGCGTTGGATGCCCACAATAAACTCCCTGTTGGTTTTTGATGGCGAGACTCTACAACCACGGCCTTGCGGTGATCCGCAAAAATAGTCAAATTTGTGGGTGAACCGCTCCACAATGTGCGATTGACCCTTGGCCACGGCCGCTGTTGTGGTGGCGGCTACGATCGGTGTTTCTGCATTCTGAAATGAGCCCATGACCACACACACTGAAACCATCACCCTGGGCGGCGGCTGCTTCTGGTGCCTGGAGGCCGTGTTCGACCGGGTAGCGGGCGTGCTCGACGTGGAGTCGGGCTATTGCAATGGGCGGGCCGAGTTGCACCCACCCACCTACGAACAGGTCTGCACCGGGCAGACTGGTTTTGTGGAGGTGGTGAAGCTGGTGTTTGACCCCGCACAGATTGGGTTGCGCGATCTGCTGGTCATCTTTTTTGGCATACACGACCCCACCTCATTGAACCGACAGGGCAACGACGTGGGGACCCAGTACCGCAGCGGCATCTATTGGCATGATGCCGCGCATGCTGAGATGGCGCGGGACGTGATGGCTGGTCTTCCGAACGCGTCTGAAGTGGTCACTGAGTTGGTGCCCATCGCCCACTACAGCGCGGCTGAAGCCTACCATCAGGACTACTTTCTCAAGCACCCCAACCAGGGCTATTGCGCCTTTGTGGTGGCCCCCAAACTTGACAAATTTCTGCGCGTGTTTGCCCAGCACGTGCGCCCCGACTGAACCATGAAACCCAGCACTCTCATCGCATGCGCCGCCCTGTTGTTCTTCAGCACGGGCGCGTGTGCCCAGCACAGCAGCAAAGAGGTCCAGGAGGACATCGAGCGCCACAAGCAGATGGCTGCGGCCCACAGCGCGGCGGCACAGTGCCTGCAATCTGGCCGCAACCCCGACGAATGCGCCAAGGCGCTTCAAGTGGCCTGCAAGGGACTGGCGCTGGGCAAGTTCTGCGGCATGCGCCACGCCCACTGAGCACGCCGCCCACTGAGGTGAGACGGCGCCGCTCCCACGCTCACATGCTCAAGCCTTTGTAGAGCATGTAGGCCGCCAGCACATAGAGCACCGCGGCAAACGCGCGCTTGAGCTGTTTGACAGGCAAGGCGTGGGCCGCCTTGGCGCCCAGTGGGGCGGTCAGCACGCTGGCCGTGGCAATGACGGCGAGTGCCGGCAGGAAGATGTAGCCCAGTGACCCGGCGGGCAGCCCCTGCACCGAAGCCCCGGCCACCACATAGCCTGCCACGTTGGCCACGGCAATCGGGAAACCCAGCGCGGCGCTGGTGGCCACCGCGTTGTGGATAGCCACGTTGCACCAGGTCATGAACGGCACGCTGACAAAACCGCCGCCTGCACCCACCAGGCCCGAGAGAAAGCCGATCACGCCACCTGCGCCCACCAAGCCGCCCGTGCCCGGCAGCCCCCGCGTGGGCGCCGGCTTTTTGTCCAGCAGCATCTGGGTGCCGGAAAAGCCGACAAAGGCGGCGAACAGCAGCGCCAGCCAGGCGCCTTTGAGCACCGCGAACACGCCCAGGCTCGCCACCATGGCGCCCAGCACAATGCCCGGTGCCAGGCCCTTGACGATGTCCCAGCGCACGGCTCCGCGTTTGTGGTGGGCGCGCACACTGGACACCGATGTGAAAATGATGGTGGCCATGGAGGTGGCAATGGCCATCTTGACCGACAACTCGGGCGCCACACCACGCGAACCCATGATGAAGGTGATGAAGGGCACCATGATCATGCCGCCCCCTATGCCCAACAGACCGGCCAGAAAACCGGTGCACAGGCCAAGCACGGCCAATTCGACGATGAGGATGGGGTCCAGGAGCATGGGGTGAAGGGAGGTGATGTTGAGCACACGCACGCTCAACTCACCATGCCGAACGCTCAACCGGAAAAAGAGGGTGTCTGCGGTGCCACCGGACCGGCATCCTGAACCGGGGTTCAGGTGGGCGAGGGCAGCAGGGCTTCGGGCTCGTCTGACGCGAGACGCTCACACCCACCATGCAATGTACCAAGCCCGGGCTCAATGAGCATTGGTTCAAGGAAATATAAAGCCCGGCACGCGCCGCAGACAGTTGACATTGTAGGCCAGTCGGGCCGCATCAAAGCAGTTGGCCGTCGTTTTCCAGGGCTTGGTCGAGGCGACGCACCAATTGCATCAGACGCGCTTCCACGGCGGTCGATTCTGTCGCCTGTGCATCCGATTGCGCCGGGTCTTCCGTGTGGCCGAAGGAGGACGCGTTGAACGCCAGCGCCTCTTTCTGCGACAGCTCAAAAGCGATGTTCAACGACGCCAAGACCGCAATTCGGTCACGTGCCTTGACCTTGCCCGCGTCGCGGATGCGGCACATCGCCGCATCGACCTTTTCCACCGCATCAAGCAGCGTTGCCTCGCCACCGTCTGGGCAGGCCAGCAAATAGCTGTTGCCCATGATCTGAACCTCGATCTGTTTCAGGCCGGGTTTGCTCATACTTCGTCTTTCACACCGGGCGTTGGCAGGCGTTGGATCAGCAGATCGATGCGCTGGCGCGCCGCGCCCAGCCGCCCCTTGAGGGCGTCACGTTCCTGGGTCAGCGTGCGCACCTGTTCGGCCAGCAAGGCGTTGGTGCGGCGCAGTTCCTCGTGTCGCAGCAGCAAGCGCTCGACGCGCTCGGCAATCTGATCGATGGGGTGGGTGGCAGCCATGTCGCCGCCATTGTAGGCGCCGCGCCCGGACCACGTGACTACAATCGGCGGCGTTGGTGCTCGCGGTGTGGCTCACATGCCGCAGTTCAACGGGAAGCTGGGGGATGGCCACCTGCACAGGTGGTGTCTAACCAGCGCTGCCCCCGCAACGGTAAGTGGACGAGAAAGTGGCTTCGCACAGCGGCCACGTCTCCGTTTCCTTCAACGCCACTGGTGGTCCACACGGCCCCTGGGAAGGCGAAGGGAATCGCTCCGCCAGCCCGGATACCGGCCAACAAGGTGGTGGTGCGCGCCCAGGTGCGCGCCGCCTTGACGTCCAGGCACCGTCGGGGAAGGCGGTGAGGACACCTTGATCGATGGACACTCCCATGCGTTCCCGCACCCCCGGCGCCCCCCTTGCCGCGTTGCCCCTGGCCTTGACCCTGGTTTGGCCTACCAGCTCCGCCCATGCGCAGCAACAGATCGCGCAACTGCGCGAAACCGTGGTCACCGCCACGCGCGTGGCCCAACCCCTGATGGATGTCGTGGCCGACGTCACCGTGGTCGATCGCGAAGCCATCGAGCGCAGCGGCGCCGTGGGTCTGGCCGACGTGCTGGCGCGCCTGCCCGGCGTCGAGCTGGCCCGCACCGGCGGCCAGGCATCGGTCACGGGCGTGTTTGTGCGTGGGGCCGACCCGCGTTTCACCGCCGTCTTCATCGACGGCGTGCGGGTGGATTCGCAGTCCACTGGCGGCGTGACCTGGAACGCGCTGCCACTCGCGCAGATCGACCGCATCGAGCTGGTGCGTGGCCCGGCCGCCGCCGTGTACGGCTCCGATGCCGTGGGCGGCGTGTTGCAACTGTTCACCCGCAAGGGCGATACCGGTTTTGCACCCACCGCCTCGCTGGGCGTGGGCAGCCACGGCCTGGCCAGCGTCCAGCTGGGCCTCAGCGGCGGCAACGGCACGGTGGACTACGCCTTGTCGCTGGCGGGCGAACGCGCCAGTGGCTTCGATTCCCAACCCGGCGCCAACCCCGACAAGGACGGTCACCGCAACCGCTCGGCATCGGCACGCCTGGGCTGGCAGGTGGACGCGCGCCACCGGCTGGAAGCCACGGCCCTGACCAGCCATGTGAACAGCCAATACGACGGCTACATGCCCGACGTGGACGACCGCAGCGTGCACGACCTCAGCACCCTGGGTTTGAACTGGACGGCGCGTTGGTCCGACAGTTACCAGACGCGCGTGAGCAGCAGCCGCAGCCGCGACCGCTACGACAGCCTGCCCTTCAGCTTCCTCACCGCGACCGACATCACCAGTCACCTGTTCCACAACGAATGGCGCCTGGGCGCACAGGTGTTCACCGCCGCACTGGAGCGCCGTGAAGACGAGTTGGACAACAGCAGCACCACGCCCACCATTTCAGGCCGCCATCAGGACGCGCTGGCGCTGGGCTATGGCTGGAATGCCGGGGCGCACGCCTTGCAGCTCAACGCCCGCCACGACAAGGACAGCGAGTTTGGCAACAAGACCACGGGCAGTGCCGCCTACGCCTATGGCTTTGCGCCCGGCTGGCGCGCCACCGCCTCGGCGGGCACCTCGTTTCGCGCGCCCACGCTGTTCCAGCGCTTCAGCGTCTATGGCGTGCCCCATCTCAAACCGGAATCCGGGCGCAACCTGGAGGCCGGCCTGCGCTACGCCCACCAGAACACGCGTTATGGCGTGGTGGCCTATCGCAACACGGTGTCTGACTTGATTGACTACGTGTCTGGCCCAGGCCCTTGCCTCAACGGCCTGGGCGACTGGGCCGGCTGCTACGCCAACACCGCGCGTGCACGCTTCAGCGGCGTCACGCTGCAGGCGGCGCGCCGCGTGGGCGATTTCAATCTCAGCGCCTCGCTGGACCTGCAGAACCCGCGCAACCTCGACACAGGCAAACGCCTGGTGCGCCGCGCCCAGCGCCACGCCAGCCTGAGTGCCGACACCCGCAGCGGTGCATGGCAATGGGGTGCGGAGTGGAAGCTGTCGGGCCAGCGCTACAGCGACGTGGCCAACACCGAGCGCCTGGGCGGCTACGGGCTGGTGAATGTGCATGCCAGCCGGCCCTTGGGGCAGGATTGGTCGCTGCTGCTGCGTGTGGACAACGTGGGTGGCAAGGACCACCAGACCATACGCGGGTACGCCACGGCGGGCCGCACGTTCTACGCGGGCCTGAAGTGGGCACCGAAGTGACGCCACCCACGGCAAGGAAGCCGTTTGACCCGGCACAGCCCGGGCCGCAGCGCATCGTTTGCCTCACCGAAGAAACCACCGAGTGGCTCTACCTGCTGGGGCAGGAGGCCCGCATCGTCGGCATCTCGGGCTACACCGTGCGGCCGCGCCGCGCGCGCGAGGAAAAGCCCAAGGTCTCGGCCTTCCTCAGCGCCAAGATCGACAAGATTCTGGCGCTGGAGCCCGACTGCGTGTTGGGCTTCTCCGACCTGCAGGCCGACATTGCGTCGGCCCTGGTCCGGCACGGCGTGCAGGTCACGGTGTTCAACCAGCGCAGCGTGGAGGAGATTTTTTCCGTGCTCTACCAGGTGGCCGCCATGGTGGGGCAGGCCGAGCAAGGCTTGGCACGGCTGGCTGCCATGCGAGCCCGGCTGGACGCCATTGCCGCCGCCGCAGCGGCCTTGCCCAGGCGCCCGCGCATTTATTTCGAGGAATGGGACGAACCCCACATCAGCGCCATCCGATGGGTGTCCGAGCTGTTGACCTTGGCCGGCGGCGACGACTGTTTCCCCGAACTGGCAGCAAAGCCGCTGGGGAAAGACCGGATCATTGCCGACGGCCAGCACATCGTCGACCGCGCGCCCGACATCATCATCGGCTCGTGGTGCGGCAAAAAATTCCGACCCGAAAAGGTGGCCGCCCGTGCGGGCTGGGAGGGCGTGCCGGCGGTGCGCGATGGCCAACTGTTTGAAATCAAATCCGCCGACATCCTGCAACCAGGGCCGGCGGCACTCACCGACGGGGTGGAGCAACTCCACCAACGCGTGCTCAACTGGGCCCATCGCCACGGCTGATCCCGGGCCGTCCGCATGAGGGCCTCGGTGTTTACCCTGAATTTGTGAATTGATTGTCAAGCTTGTCAGGTTTGATCAGTTAACTGTAAGCAAGCGCCCCGACAGTCCGCTCGACCACGGTGCCGAGACAAGCGGAACCGGGTTTTTGGCGCAGCGGTTCGCCGCTGTATTTCCACCTAAAACGAGGAGACTTCATGAAGGATGACTCAAACAGTCAGGCCTACTGGAAAGCCACGCTGGGCCTCTTGACCAAAATCATGGTCATCTGGTTCGTGGTGTCGTTTGGCGCCGGCATCTTGTTTGCCGATGTGCTCAACAACATCAAGCTCGGCGGCTACCCACTGGGATTCTGGTTCGCACAACAGGGCTCCATCTACATCTTCATTGCGCTGATTTTTTATTACGCCAAGAAGATGGGCGACATCGACCGTCAGTTTGACGTGCACGAGGACTGAACCATGGATCTGCAAACCACCATTTACATCGTGGTCGGTCTGAGCTTCGCGCTCTACATCGGCATCGCGATTTGGGCACGCGCTGGCTCCACCAGCGAGTTCTACGCGGCCGGCGGCAACGTCGGCCCCAAACTGAACGGCATGGCCACAGCCGCAGACTGGATGTCGGCCGCGTCCTTCATCTCCATGGCCGGCCTCATTTCCAACATGGGCTACGGCGGCGCGCTGTTCCTCATGGGCTGGACCGGCGGCTACGTGATCTTGGCCATGTTGCTGGCGCCCTACCTGCGCAAGTTCGGCAAATTCACCGTGCCCCAGTTCATTGGCGACCGCTTCTACTCGAAGTCGGCCTCCACCGTGGCCGTGATCTGCCTGCTGACCGCCTCCATCACCTACATCATCGGTCAGATGACGGGTGTGGGCGTGGCCTTCTCGCGCTTCCTGGGCGTGAGCAGCGAAGTTGGCATCTACGTCGGTATGGCCATCGTGTTCCTGTACGCCGTGTTCGGCGGCATGAAGGGCATCACCTACACCCAGGTGGCGCAGTACATCGTGCTGATCCTGGCCTACACCATTCCGGCCATCTTCATCTCGCTGCAACTCACCGGCAACCCCTTGCCGCAGCTGGGTCTGGGCGCTGGTTTCTCTGGCACCGACACCACCCTGCTGGCCAAGCTGGACCAGGTCGTGACCGACCTCGGCTTTGGCAAATACACCACGCAGATGCCGGGCAGCATGTTGAACATGTTCATGTACACGCTGTCGCTGATGATCGGCACCGCCGGTCTGCCGCACGTCATCATGCGATTCTTCACCGTGCCCACGGTGAAGGATGCACGTTCGTCCGCTGGCTGGGCGCTGATCTTCATCGCCATCCTGTACACCACGGCTCCCGCTGTGGCCGCGATGGCCAAGCTGAACCTGCACGCCACCGTCAACACCGCCGTCAAATCCGGTGGTGACCTGTACGCGCCGGAAGCCAGCCTGAAGAACGAAGACCGTCCGGACTGGATGAAGCGCTGGGAAAAGACCGGCCTGCTGAAGTTCGAAGACAAGAACGGTGACGGCCGCATCCAGTACTACAACGACAAGACCGGCAACGCTGCTGCCAAGGCCAAGGCCGAAGCGGCTGGCTGGAAGGGCAACGAGCTGACGGTGAACGCCGACATCATCGTGATGGCCAACCCCGAAATCGCGTTGCTGCCCAACTGGGTGATTGCGCTGGTGGCGGCGGGTGGTCTCGCGGCAGCGCTGTCCACAGCAGCGGGTCTGTTGATGGCGATTTCGTCTGCCGTGTCCCACGACCTGGTGAAGGGCGTGTTTGCGCCCAACATCAGTGAGAAGAACGAGCTGCTGGCAGGCAAGATCGCCATGGCCGTGGCCATCGTGATCTCGGGCTGGCTGGGTCTGAACCCGCCGGGCTTCGCGGCCGGTACGGTGGCGCTGGCCTTCGGTATTGCCGCCTCGTCGCTGTTCCCCGCCATCATGATGGGCATCTTCTCCAAGAAGATGAACAAAGAAGGCGCCATGGCCGGCATGATCGCGGGCCTTCTGGTGACGCTGTTCTATGTGTTCGCACACAAGGGCATCTTCTTCATCAAGGGCACCGAGTTCGTCGGCCTGATCGGCGGCCCGAACAGCTTCTTCGGCATCACGCCGGAAGCCATCGGTGCGGTGGGCGCGATGGTGAACTTCGTCGTCGCTTTCCTGGTGGACAAAGTCACCAAGGAGCCGCCGGCCCACATCCAGGCCATGGTGGAGGCCGTGCGCATTCCGCGTGGCTCCAAGGCTGTGGACGGCGCTCACTGAGCACCCGCAGAACGCCCCTGTTCGCCTCGGCGGGCAGGGGCCACAATACAGGCCCTGCCGGCCGCGCTGGCAGGGCCTTTTCATTTCAATCCCGTCTGGAGTGACCTCCCATGGTTTTTGACATCAGTGTCGCCGTGACCTGGATCTTGTTCCTGGCGCTGTTTCCCATGGCGTTTTTCTGGTTGCGCCGTGCCTGGCGCATCCTGGTGCGCCGCGACTTTTCCGAAGTGGGTCTCAAGCATGGGGTGTCGCCGCCCAATGCCGCGCAGTTCGCGCCCTACGAGATGGCCATCAACCTCATCGCCGGCACCATAGCGGCGTCGGTCATCGTGTTGGTGGTGTTGGGGCAGCTCGACTACGAAACCTGGTCGGCCATCGCCGGCTCCACCATCTGGTGCAAGTTTTTCGCCAGTTTTGGTCTGTCGCGTCACGCACACGCCAAGGCCGCGCGCGAGGCCAAAGCCTTGCAAAGCGGCAAAGCTTGACGCCGGTCAAACGCGGCGGCTGACACACGCGCTGCGCGTAAGTGGCGGGTAAGTGCCTGCGGCACAATCGCCTGCAGAGGGTGGTGCCCGCGCACCTGAACCCCCACTAGGAGACTGCCGTGCTGGAGCGACTCGGTACCCAGCGCCTGCTGGCCCTGTTTGCGGCCGGGTGGCTGCTGTTCAACTTCCCTTTGCTGGCGCTGTGGGACCACGACGCCACGCTGTGGGGCCTGCCGCTGTTTCCGGTGGCCCTGTTTGGGCTGTGGGCGGCGCTGATTGTGGTGTTGGCCTGGGCGGTGGAGCAGGGCGCCAAGAGCCGATCAACCGCCGAGCGAACCGAAACCACCGCTGCGGCCACCACCGGACTCACCACTGGCCCCATTTCCGGCCCCACCACCGGCCCAGACAGCGACTGAACCATGTTGTCGCCCAGCCTGGTCATTGCCGCCTCGTTTGCTTACCTGCTGCTGCTGTTTGCGGTGGCCCACCTGGGTGACCGCCGCGCGGCCCAGGGCCGCTCGCTGATCGCCAACCCCTGGACCTATTCGCTCTCCATGGCGGTGTATTGCACCGCCTGGACCTATTTCGGCAGCGTGGGCCGCGCGGCCACGGGCGGCGTGTGGTTTCTGCCCATCTACCTCGGGCCCACCTTGGCCATGGTGCTGGGCTGGCTGGTGTTGCGCAAGATCGTGCGCATCGCGAAAACCTACCGCATCACCTCCATTGCCGATTTCATTGGCAGCCGCTACGGCAAAAGCCACCTGCTGGCCGGCCTGGTCACGCTGATCGCGCTGGTGGGCATCATTCCCTACATCGCGCTGCAGCTCAAAGCCATCTCGGCCGGTTATGCGCTGCTCACCTCGGGCAGCGCCAGCACGGCCGCCCCCCACTGGAGCAGCGACAGCACCTTCTACATCGCACTGGCGCTGGCGGGTTTCACGATGGTGTTTGGCGCGCGCCACCTCGACAACACCGAGCGCCACGAGGGTTTGGTGGCGGCCATCGCCTTCGAGTCGCTGGTCAAGCTGGTGGCGTTTCTGGCGGTGGGCCTGTTTGTGGTGTACGGGTTGTTTGACGGCCTGCATGACCTCTTTGCCCGCGCCCGCGCCGTGCCCGATGTGGCCCGCTTGCTGCGGCTGGAGCAGGGCACACCCTTTGCCTGGACCCAGTGGTTTGCGCTCACGCTGCTGTCCATGTTGTCGGTGCTGCTGCTGCCGCGCCAGTTTCAGGTGATGGTGGTGGAGAACGTGCACGAAAACCACCTGCGGCGCGCGGCCTGGGTGTTCCCGCTGTACCTGCTGCTGATCAACCTGTTTGTGTTGCCCATCGCGGTGGGTGGACTGTTGCACTTTGGCAGTGCCAGTGGGGCCGAGAACTTCGTGATGTCCTTGCCATTGGCCGCCGGGCAATCGGCGCTGGCGCTGTTCGTGTTCATCGGCGGGTTGTCGGCCGCCACCGGCATGGTGATTGTTGAAGCCATTGCCGTGTCCACCATGGTGTGCAACGAACTGGTGTTGCCCTGGCTGCTGCGCAGGCGCCACTTTCGCAACAGCGCCGGCGCCGACCTCACCCGGGTGCTGTTGGGCATACGCCGTGCCGCCATTTTGGGCATCTTGCTGTTGGGCTACGCGTACTTTCACATTGCTGGCGAGGCCTACGCGCTGGTCAGCATCGGCCTCATCAGCTTTGCCGCCGTGGCCCAGTTTGCGCCTGCGGTGCTGGGTGGCCTGTATTGGAAGGGGGGCACCCAGCGCGCCGCCTTGACCGGGCTGCTGGCCGGTTTTCTGATGTGGGGCTACACCTTGATGTTGCCGTCCATTGCCAAGTCGGGTTGGATGGACGACAGCTTCATCCAGCAGGGCGCCTGGGGTTTGGCCCTGTTGCGGCCCGAACAACTGTTCGGGTTGCAAGGCCTTGACAGCCTGACCCACGCGCTGTTCTGGAGCCTGCTGGTGAACACCGCAGCCTACGTGGGCGTGTCGCTGTGGCGCCCGCCTTCGGGCCAGGAGGCCAGCCAGGCCATGCTGTTTGTGGATGTGTTCCAACGCACAGCCAGCCGCGACCCGGTGTTCTGGCAGGGCCGCGCCAGCGTGGCCGACTTGAACAAGCTGTGCCAGCGGTTTCTGGGGGCCAGCCACACCACCCTGTTGTGGGCGCGGTACGCGCGCGAGCACGGGCTGCGCGATGCCGGTCAGTTGCAGGCAGACCCTCGGTTTGTGCACTTCGTTGAGACCCAGCTCGCGGGCGCCTTCGGCAGTGCGTCCGCGCGTGTGCTGGTGGCTTCGGTGGCCGAGGAAGAAGCCCTGTCGCCCGACGACGTGTTGCGCATCCTCGATGAAAGCTCGCAACTGCGCGCCTATTCGCGCGAGTTGGAGGACAAGTCGCGCTCGCTGGAGCGTGCCACCGAGGAATTGCGGCGCGCCAACGAGCAGCTCAAGAGCCTGGACCGCCTCAAGGACGACTTCATGTCCTCGGTGACACACGAGCTGCGCACGCCCCTGACATCCATACGCGCGCTGGCCGAACTCATGCGCGACGACGCCGAGATGGACGCCACCCAGCGGCAGCAGTTTGTGGCCATCATCGTCGGTGAGACCGAGCGCCTCTCGCGCCTGGTCAACCAGGTGCTGGACATGGCCAAGATCGAGTCGGGCCACGCCGAATGGCACAACAGCCCGGTGGACATGTGTGTGCTGATCGAGCAGGCCACCAGCACCACGGCCGAGCTGTTCCGCGAGCGCCAGTGTCGGCTCACGCTGGACATGCCGGACCAGGTGCCGCCGCTGCTCGCTGACCCCGACCGCCTCACCCAGGTGCTGCTCAACCTGCTCTCCAACGCCGCCAAGTTTGTGCCGGTGCCGGGTGGTGAGGTGGTGCTGAGCCTGGTCAGCGACGAACAAGGTCTCACGGTGCGGGTGCAAGACAACGGGCCTGGCGTGCCAGCGGCGCAACAAGGCCTGATTTTCGAGAAATTCCGCCAGGGAGGCGATGCGGCCAACCGCCCGCAGGGCACCGGCCTGGGCCTGCCCATCAGCCGCCAGATCATCGAACACTTCGGGGGGCGCCTGTGGTTGGCGCCCAGCGCGACAGGCGCCTGCTTCTGCTTCAGCCTGCCCTGGTCGCGTCAAGACAACAACGTTCCAGTGGAGGGAGACACACCATGAACACAAGCCACAAAATTCTGATCGCCGACGACGAGCCCAACATCGTCATTTCGCTGGAGTACCTGCTCAAACGCGAGGGCTACCAGGTGCTGGTGGCACGCGACGGCCAGGAAGCGTTGGACACCATCGCGCGCGAGCACCCCGATCTGGTGCTGCTGGACGTGATGATGCCGCACAAGACCGGCTTCGAGGTCTGCCAGGCGGTGCGCACCACGCCCGGCATCGAGGCCACCCCCATCCTGATGTTGACCGCACGCGGCCGCGAAACCGACGTGGCCAAAGGCATGGCGCTGGGTGCCAACGCCTACATGACCAAACCGTTCTCCACCCGCGAGCTGGTGTTGAAGGTGGCTGAGATGCTGGGGGCGGCAGGATGATGAGGCGCGAGAAAGGCCTGTGGGGCATGGTGGCGGCCGGCGCCTTGGCGCTGGGCGCCTGGTTGCTGCTCACGCTGGGCATGTTGTGGTCCACACTGGAGCCACAGGAACAAACCCAGGTGGCCGATCTGCTCGGGCCGCGCGCCGCCTTGCTGTTCATGGCCTGGGTGCTGGGGGCCATCGGCTGGTGGGCGTTCTGGCAGCGCGTGCACAAACGCCACGTGGGCGCCCCACAGCGGCTGGCGGAACAGGTGCGCGGCATGTTGGGAGGCGCGTCCAGCAAACGGCTGGCGGTGCAGGGCGAGGCCGGCATGGCCGCGCTGGTGGCTGCCATCAACGCACTGGCCGACCAGCGCGAGGCCTTGCGGGGCGACGTGGCGGCTCAGATCGAGCAGGCCAGCCAGGGCGTGCAGCAGGAAAAAAACCGGCTGGCCGCGCTGATGGCCGAACTCACGCAAAGCGTGGTGGTGTGCAACCTGGACGGTCGCATCCTGCTCTACAACAACCGCGCGCGGCTGCAGTTCCGTGCGCTGTCGCAGGCTCCCACGCTGGCCGGTGGTGCCGAGCTGGTGGGCATTGGCCGGTCCATCTACGCGGTGTTCGACCGCGAGCTGGTGGCCCACGCGCTGGAACGCATTCAGGAGCGGCGCGCCCGGGGCGCCGCCCACCCCTCGGCCCAGTTCATCACCACCACCCGATCGGGGCAGCTGCTCAAAGTGCAGATGGCGCCGGTGGGGCAGGTGGGCAGCGATGACGCACAAGCGCCGTTGGCCGGATTTGTGCTCATGCTGGACAACGTCACGCGCCACTTTGAGGACGAGGCCCAACGCGACCAGACCCTGCAGGCACTCACCGACGGCAGCCGTTCGGCCTTGGCCAACATCCAGGCGGCGGTGGACATGCTGGGCTTTGATGACCTGGAGCCCACGATGCGCGAGCGTTTTCTGGCCGTGGTGCGCGACGAGGTGCGCACGCTGACCACCCGGCTGAACGACAGCACGCAGCGCGCGGCCGAGGGCCTGAAAACACGCTGGCCGATGGAGGAAATGCTGGCCGCCGATTTTGTGGTCGCGGCACAGCGGCGCATAGAGGCGCATTGTGGTTTCAAGGTGGTGGTTGACGAGGTGGAAGCGGGCCTCTGGCTGCGGGTGGACAGCTTCATCTTGCTGCAGGCGCTGGCCTATTTGTCGCAGCGACTGCGCGACGAGTTTGCCTTGCCCTTTGTGGCCCTGCGTGTGGCGGCGGCCGGTGGGCGTGCTCAGCTCGACCTCATCTGGAACGGCTCGGCCATGAGCACCGAAACCGTGATGAGCTGGGAAATGGACCCGATGCGACTGGGCGCCAAGCACCTGCCCCTGAGCGTGCGCGACGTGCTGGACCGCCACAGCGGCGAAATGTGGTTTGAGCGTGATCGCGCCCGCGCGCAGGCCTTCTTCCGTTTTCTTCTGCCGCAGGCCAGCGCCCAGGACGGCGCGGAGCAGGTGGCGCTGGCCCAGCTGGAAAGCCGGCCCGAGTACTACGATTTCGACCTGTTCAGCGTGCGTGGCATCGCCAGCGATCTGGACGACGTGCCACTGACCGAGCTGACCTACACGGTGTTCGACACCGAAACCACGGGCCTGAACCCGTCTGGTGGCGACGAGATCATCCAGATCGGGGCCACGCGCATCGTCAACGGCAAGCTGCTGCGGCAGGAGAGCTTCGAGCAACTGGTCCACCCCGGGCGCGCCATACCGTCGGCGTCCATTCCCATCCACGGCATCACCGACGACATGGTGCGCGACCAGCCGGCCATCACCGCCGTGTTGCCCGCCTTCCACGCCTTTGCGCAAGACACCGTGCTGGTGGCACACAACGCGGCCTTCGACATGAAGTTTCTGCAACTGCTGGAGCGCCGAACCGGCCTGAGTTTCCGCCAGCCCGTGCTGGACACCTTGTTGTTGTCGGCGGTGGCGCAGCCCAGCCAGGAATCGCACCGCCTGGAAGCGATTGCCGAGCGTTTTGACATCACCGTGTTGGGCCGCCACACCGCACTGGGCGACGCCCTGGTGACCGCCGAGGTGCTGTTGCGTCTGCTGCCCTTGCTGCGGCAGCAGGGCATACACACCTTGCGTCAGGCGCGCGAAGCGGCTGAAAAAACCTACTACGCGCGGTTGAAGTACTGACTCAGAACCGCCCGCCCTGGTAGCGTTGGCCCAGCACGCTTTGCAGCTGTTGCACCACGCCAAAGGCCGACTTCAGGTGGGCGCGCTCGACGTTGCTGAGCTCGTCGGGTCGCAAAAAGTTGTCGGGCGGCTGGCCGCGTTCGATCTGTCGCGCCTGGTGGGCGATGCGGATTTTTCCGAGTGATTCCAGAGCGTCACGCAGATCGCGCGCGCTGTCCTCGCTCACCTCGCCGGCGTGGGCAGCCTGCTCCAGCCGGTCGTGGGTGTTGACGGCGTCCAGCCCGCCGGCCAGCGCGTACACGCGCGCGAGGTCCACGATGGGCACGATGCCCGTGTGTTTGAGGTCGATGGTGCCGCTGTGTTCGCCGCCCCGTGTGGGGGCAATCTGGCCGAACAGGCCCAGGGGCGGTCGGTGCTTCAACGCGTTGCCCACCATGTGCGCCAGAAACAGGGTATTGCCCCGCGTTTCGGCCAGCACCTGCCGGCGCAGGCCGTCGAGCAGGGTGGTGTTGCCATGCACGGCGCGCAGGTCGAAGAACACACAGGTCAGCATCAGCGCCTTGGGGTCGGGCTGCGCCACCCATTGGCGGAAGTAGCGCCGCCAACGCGACAGGGGCTGTCGCCACTGATCGGTCATGGCCATCATTTCACCGGGGCAGTGCACATAGCCACAAGCGTCCAGGCCGTCACAGACAAACTTGGACAAGGCTCGGAAGTAGTCGCCGTGCTGCGCGTCGTCGTAGCTGTCGTCCAGCACCAGGCAGTTGTCCTGGTCGCTTTTGGCAGTCTGTTCGCTGCGTGCCTGCGAACCCGCCGCCACCCACACGTAGTCCACCGGCGCGGGGCCCAGCTCGGCTTCGGCCAGGTGGATCAGCCGGGTGGTCAGCGCATCGGTGATGGTGGTGACGATGTGGCCCGTGCTGTAGGCGCTGGCGTCGGCGGCGGCCAGGTGGCGCTGCAGGCGTTTGACGCGTGCACTCACCGCTGCCAGGCCGGTGATGGTGGTCTGCTTGTAGATGTCGCTGGCCAGGTAAACGGCCGACGTGCTGTGTTGTTCGGTCAGGTCGGTGGCGGTGACCATGCCCAGGATGCGCTGGCCATCCATCACCGGCAGGTGGTGGATGTTGTGGCGGGCCATCAGTTGCAGCGCCTCAAAGGCGGGGCTGCGGGCTTGTACGGTCAGCGGGGCCAGCGTGGCGATGTCGGCCACCGGGCGCTCGATGTCCAGGCCCTGCGCCACCACACGGTTGCGCAGGTCGCGGTCGGTGACGATGCCAAACAGCAGGTCTTGTTCGATCAGCAGCACGGAGGAGGCGCGCTGTGTGGCCATGATGGTGGCCACCTCGCGAATGGTGGCGGTGGGGGGCGCCACGATGGGCTCGCGCTTGAGCAGGCTGCGCATGGGCGTGGCCAGCAGGTTCATGGCCGGGTCGTTGTGCACCCGCTCCAGCCCCGGGCCGCCCACAACGGGGGGCAATGTGCCCAGCTGGCTGGCCAGGGCCGGCGCCTGGGCGCTGGCGGCCACCAGGGTCGCCAGTGGCAGGGCCACCAGGGTGGCGTCCTGCAAGGCCACCAATTGGGCTTGTTGTTGCACCGCTGGGCTGCTCACACCGGCGCCCACCCAGTCGCCCGCCTGCAAGTTCACCTGCCAGCCTTGTTCTGTGTCTTCCAGGCGGGCGTGGCCCTGGGCCACCAGCCACAGCTGCTCGGCCAATTGGCCGGGCGTGGCCACCAAGTCACCGTCGGCAAACGTCGTCAGTGTGGCCTCGCCGGCCAGCGTCTCCAGCGCCGCCGCCGCCAGTTGACCCAGCACCCGGTGCTGTTGCAGGACGGACAGGGGGGAGGGCAGGGTGCTGGTCATGGCTGTCGTCCATTGTGTCAGAGCGTGCGGCGGGTCCAGCGCGCCCGTCACAACCCGTTTGATGTGGGTCAATGCGGACTGATCGAACTGACAAGCCGCCCGCGAAGACCGACAATCGCGCCATGAGTGTTCGTTGGTCTGTTCGTTTGAAGTGGCGCGCCGCGTGGGCGCTGGTGTGTGCACTCGGCCTGTCGGGCGGCGTGGCTGCCTCGGTGCGCCCCGGCATGCCCGCCGATCCCCCACCCGACTGGACGGAAGATGCGCCAGTGCTCTCGCGCCTGCTCGAACAGGCTTATGCCGCCCAGGTGGCCGGCTGGCTGTCCGAGGCCGCCGACCGCTACTGCCAGGCCGCCCGGCTGGGCCAGCTGGACGCCCAATACCGGCTGGGCCGCATGTTGGCCGACAGCCCAGACGCCACACAGCGCGCGCAAGGCCATGCCTCGCTCGCACTCGCGGCCCAGCGTGGGCACGAACAGGCAACCCGTGTGCTGTTGGAACTGCAGGCGGCGGCGACCGCCTCCGGCACCCCGCTGCCCATGGGCGACCCGCCTGGCTGCCAGCTCACCGGCGAGGCGCTGGCGCTGGCGCTGCCCGCCGCAGCAGAACCCGCCGAGGTGGTGCCCCACGAGGTGGTGGAGCGCTACGTGTTGGCGCTGCCGGGCGACAAACGCCGCCATGCTCAGCTGATCCAGCACCTGGCGCCCCGATTTGCGGTGGACCCACGTTTTGCACTCGCCATTGCCCGCGCCGAGTCCAACTTCGACGCCGAGGCGGTGTCGCCCAAAAATGCGCAGGGCCTGATGCAGCTGATTCCCGACACCGCCGAGCGTTTTGGCGTGCGCAACATCCGCGACCCGGAGCAGAACGTGCGGGGCGGGCTGGCCTACCTCAAATGGCTGCTGGCGCGCTTTGACGGTGACGTGGCACTGACGTCTGCCGCCTACAACGCCGGCGAACGCGCGGTGGAGCGCCACGGTGGGGTGCCGCCTTACCAAGAAACCCAGGCCTATGTGAAGCGCATCTTGCGCTTTTACCGCTCCGAACTGCACCACGCCCCTGGCCGCACACGCTGAGCCGAGGTCGGCCCATCAGCGCCCGCTGGTCAAGCGCACGTAGGCCTCGCGGGTGGGGGCCGACACGGCGGCCAGCACCTGGTCGTGGCGGGTTTTGTGGCGCGTGACCAGCCGCGCCGAGGCCACCAGCCTGGATTGGCAGTACCAGTGGCAGGTGTGCTGCATCAGCATGAGTTCGGCGGTCATGGTGAAGGCGCGTTGTTTGTGGCTCCAAGCGTGCTGGGCGCGCACAAACGCCACACCACGCGCATGGATGGCCAGGGCCTCGCGCAGATCAAAACACAGTTGGGGCAACCACTCTTCCACGCGCGGCACGGCCATGGGCACGCGGCTGATGCGGGCCTGCGCGGCGGGCATCGCGCGCACCGAATCGGCCAGGCGGCCCATCTGTATCTCGGTTTCCGCCTCGGCGGTTTCCAACACGCCCCAAACCTGCTGCTGGCGCTGCGCATCGCTTTCGCCCAGCGCCCGCAGGTAGCCCTCCATCAAGGTGCTCATCAGCATTTCAATGCGCAGCGGGCTGAGGTGTTGCGACAGCCTGGCAATGCGTTGCCGGTGGGACGTGCGGTTGGCCAGGCGCCACAGGATGCCGAAGATCACCAGCAGGGAGAGAATTTCCATGAGAACGGATCAGGTGAGGAAGACGCGGGGCCGCCGTCAGACACCAGGCGGGTTGGCCAGCAGCACGCGGTTGCGGCCTTGCCGTTTGGCCTCGTAGAGGGCTGCATCGGCCCGGGCCATCAGGCTTTCCAGGCTCAGTTCCTGGGCCTGGAATTCGGCAACGCCAAAACTGGCGGTGAAGTGTAGCGGCTGGCCGCGCACATGGATCTGGCTGTTGGCCACCGCTTCACGCATGCGCTCGGCCACGCGTGCGGCCTGTTCGGCGTTGCTGTTGGGCAGCAACACGGCAAACTCCTCGCCGCCGATGCGGCCGATCATGTCGTTCTCGCGCAGCTCGCGCGCCAGCAACTGCGCAAAGTGCAGCAACACGGCGTCGCCGGTGGCGTGGCCGTGGGTGTCGTTGATGGTTTTGAAGTGGTCGATGTCGATCATCAGCAGCGACAGCGGGTGTTGGTAGCGCATGCTGCGCTGTATTTCGGTGTGGGCCTGTTCGGTGAAGCCGCGCCGGCCCAGCACCTGGGTCAGCGCATCCAGCCGAGCCGCCCGTTCGGCCGCTTCTTTCTGTTCGCGCAGTTCCCGCGTGGCCAGTTCCACCTGTTGGCGCAGTTCCTGTTGGGTCATGGCCACCTGTTGTGCCATCTCGTTCACCCCCTGGGCCAGGCCAGACAACGCGCCACAGTGCTGGGGGTTGGTTCGGGCATCGAGCGATCCGCTCGCAATGCGTTGCACCACCAGGCTGATCTGCCCGATGGGCCGGGTGACACGGCTGGCGATGGCGGTGGACAACAGCGTGGCCAGCAACATGGCCCCCAGCGTGGCCGCCAGCGCCCACGCCAACAATTCGCTGCGGCGGCGCTCCAGGCTTTCCAGGCCAAACTGCATCAGCACAAAACCACGCGGCGTGGTGGCGTCGGGCTGGGGCAGGCCCAGGCCGGTGGTTTCCTGGAACAGGTCCACCCGGGCGGCGGGCGAGCCTTCGATGGGCACCAGCACGGTGAGCCGTTCGCCGCTGATCTCCAGCTGGACACGCGCCTCCAACGGCAGCAGGCCACCTTGCAAGGTGCCCGCGCTCACCAACAGGCGGCCATCGCGGTCAAACACCTTTACCGCCCGCAACTGGCTGTCGCCCTTGTGGCTGGCTTCCACCAGGCGCTGCAGGGTCTCAATGTCGTTGGCAAACAGCGGAAATTCCGCCGCTCCAGCCAGCTGGGTGGCGGCCACGCGTGCGCGCTCCTGCCAGGCTTCGGTCAGGTCCTCGGCGTAGCGGCTCAGGAACACCCACAACAAGGCCACCACCACCAGCACGGTGGGCAGGGCGGCGGCCAACCACAGGCGGGCGCGTATGCCGGGCTTGCTGCTCATGGTTTGCCCTCGCTGCGCTGCAGGGTTTGTGTCAGGCTGCCCGCGTCGGGCAAGACCAGGCCCAGCGAGCGCGCGACCTGGTCGTTGAGCCCCACGGTCCACAGCCGCGATGGGCTGGCCGCAGGCACCCGGCGTTCCGTCAGCACCCGGCGCGCCAGTTGGGCGATTTCACGGCCGGCCTGCTGGGGCTCGGTGTGCAGTGCCAGCATGGCGCCGGCACGCACGTGGGTGGCGGCGTAGCCCAACACCGGCACCCGCTGGCGGTAGGCGGCGATCAGCATGTTGTTGAGGCTGGTGGGGGTGAACACGGCGTTGTCTGGCAGGGCCAGAAACACGTCCGCATCGCCCAGCACCTGGCTCAGGGTCGGAAACAGTTCGGTGTCGGTGAGTTCGGCTTCGGCCAGCACCAGTCCGCGCTCGGCAGCCGCACGCTGCAACTGCGGGCGCCAGCGCCGCGAGCTGGGGCCCCACAACACGCCCACCCGTTTGTGGGTGGGCAGCGCCAGCCGGATGAGATCGAGGTGGCGCTCCACACTGGGGTCCAGCCACACACCGGTGACTTGTGCGGCCGTGCGCTGCGTCTGGGCCTCGTAGCTGGCGCGTGGCAGCAGGCCGGCCACCACCGGCACGCGGGCCATCGTGGGCTCGGCCGCCGCGCGACTCAGCACCGAGGCCAGCGCTGCACTGCCCAGGGTGATCACCAGTGGCGGTGGGCTTTCTGCGGAAGTCGCCGGCAACTGGCTGGGGTTGAACACACGCACAGTTTTGCCGACCAAGCCTTCGCGCAGCGCGGCCAGGGCCTCACCGTAGGCGCCGGCTTGATCGGGGGCTACCAGCCAAAGAGAGGGTGGGGCGCTTTGTGCCCAGGCACCGGCTGCGAGCCAAGCGCTCAGCCCTGCACCCAACAGGGTGCGTCGCGGGGTCAGCAAGGTGGCTTGTTTCGGCACTCAGAACTCGGCGTCCAGGCTGGCATAGACTTGGCGGCGCGACATCGGGCTGGCAAACCGGGACTCGAACAAGGGCTGCGCACCGTTGAGGTGGCGCACGGTCAACGCGGCGCGGACTTGTGTGCCGCCCACCCGCATGGGGTAGGACAGGTGCAGATCGGCTTGTCGCAAGGGTGCCGGCATGAGGCCCACGCCCAGCCAGCTCATGGCGCGCCGTTCGGTCAGCAACAGCCCGAGCTTCAGGCGGTTGGGCCACTGCTGAAACAGCGCCAGCGTGGTGGACCGCTGCGGTGGCATGCCCACCGAGGCGTTGGGCCAATGCACCCGGGTGAAGGCCTGGCCCAGCCACACCTCGGTTTGTGGGCTGGGTGCCCAGCGCCACTGGTACTCCAGGCCTGACAGCTTGGGGCCTGGCGTGTTGCTGTAGTCCGTCACCACCGAGCCGGTGTAGAGCAGGGGGGTGGGCAGGCGGTAGTTGGTGCTGCGTATGTAGCCGTCCATGCGTTCGCGGAACACGCGCACGTCCACCGTCATGCGCAGCGCGCGCAGGTTGCCGAAGTAGCCCAGTTCGTGGCTGAGCATGCGTTCGGGCTGCACCTGGCCCGTGGCCGCAAAGGTGCGGCCCACGGTTTCGCCACCCAGGTCGTAGCGCACGTCGCCAGCCAGCTCGAACAGCGAAGGCGTGCGCAGCGAGCGGTTGATGCCGGCGCGCAGGGTGTGGTCGTCCCCCAGCTGGTGGTTGACCATGAGCCGGGGTGTGGCGAAGCCGCCGGTCCAGCTGTGGTGGCCCAGGAACAGACCACCGTTGACCGTCCAGGCGGGTGCGGGTCGCCACTCGAGGTTGCCAAACAGGCGCGACTCTCGGAAGGACAGGGCGTCGTCGCGGTAGTACAGCGGGCGTGATTGCGCCGCTTCGTAGCGCAGGCCCACCCCCCACACCAGCCGCAGTTCGGGCGACAGGCTGCGCTGGTGCTGCAGTTCGGCGTCGAGCCGGCGCCCCACGCCACTGAAATCCACCACGATGCCGGGCACGGGCTCGTAGTCGTAGCGGTCGCGCAGCGATTCGCGGGTGGCGCTCAGCGAGAGTTTGAGCTGTTCGGTGTCGGACAGCTGGCGGCGCCAGACACCGTGTACATGCCAGTCGCGCCACTGCAGCGTGCGTGCGGGGTTGCCCACGTCGCCCGCGTAGCCATCGCCGGCCCGCAAGGCACTCAGACCGGCGTCGATTTCGACTTCGTTGCTGGTGTCGGGTGAGGCATCCACCCGCAGGCGCAGCTGGTTGAGCTGGCGGTTGTCGAACAGACCACGCAAGCCATCGTCGCTGCGCCGCAGCGCGCTGAGGCGGTAGCTCAGGTCCTGGTCGCCCAGGCCGAGGCTGACGCGGCCGTCGCGCACGCCACCCGCGCCCACACGCACGCTGGCCGAGCCGCCCAGCGTGTCAGCCGTGTGGCGGGTGACGATGTTGATGACGCCAAACATGGCGTTGGCGCCATAGGCCGCCGAGTTGGCGCCGCGCAGCACCTCCACGCGTTCGACCTCCTGCGGATCCACCGACATCAGCCCGCGCGACGTGCCGCCAAAGTAATACGAGGAATAGGCTGGCCTGCCGTCGATCAGCAACAGGTTGCGGATGCCGAATTCGTCCAGCGGCGCGTGGTAAACCGCGATCGGGTTGGCGCCGTTGTAGCCGCTCACAAAGTAACCGGGCACCAGGCGCAGCAGCTCGGCCATGTCGCGCACCTGCAGGGCTTCGATGGTCTTGCGGTCGATCACCGTCACCGCACCGGGCGTCTCCCTGATGGGCTGGGCCAGGCGGCTGACGGTCAACACCACGGGCAAGGTGTCGAAATAGTCCTGCTCCGACAGCTCACCCTGTGCCTGCGCGGCCGGGGCCAACAGACCGACGGCGGCGGCCAGCCAGAAGCTCAAGCGTGGTGTGGGGGTGGGCAAGGGGCGGGCGCGCATATTGTTAATAAATCATAACCTTGCCCCGGCGCCGCACCCATGCCGCCGCAACCCTTAACGCGTTCGCAGCGGGTGCGGTCAGCTGTCCAGCGCCTGCAAGGCCTCGCTCAGCTCCAGCCAGCGTTCTTCGCGTTCGGCCAGTTCGGTGTCGATGGCTTTGAGGCGTTTGCCCATCTCGGCCAGCTCGGCCGGGGGCAGGTTGCCCATCAGGCGTTCGTTGAGCTGGGCCTGTTCGGCGTTCAGGGCTTCCAGGCGTTTGTCCACCTCGGCGAGTTCGCGTTTGAGCGGGCGTTGCTTTTCGTTCAGTTCCTGGCGGCGCTGGGCGTCGGCCTTGCGTTGCTCGGCGCCGCCGAGCTTGGGTGCGTCGGGGGCAGGCTTCGCCTTGGCGGCCACCAAAGCGGCGGCGGCAGCGGCCTGTTCTTCCTTGGCGGCACTGGCCGCCTTGTTTTGCGCCAGTTCGCGCAGGCGTTTGGATTCGTCCAGCAGGTAGCGCTGGTAGTCGTCCAGGTCACCGTCAAACGGCTCGACCCCACCACGCGACACCAGCCAGAACTCGTCGCACACGGCGCGCAGCAGGGCGCGGTCGTGACTGACCAGCATCACCGTGCCTTCAAATTCGTTGAGCGCCACGCTCAAGGCCTCGCGGGTGGCGAGGTCGAGGTGGTTGGTGGGTTCGTCCAGCAGCAGCAGGTTGGGGCGCTGCCAGACGATCATGCACAGCACCAGGCGGGCTTTTTCGCCGCCGCTCATGCTGCCCACGGCCTGCTTGACCATGTCGCCGGTGAAGTTGAAGTTGCCCAGGAAGTTGCGCAGCTCCTGCTCGCGCGCCTGCGGCGACACCTCCTTGGCCAGGCGGATCATGTGCTCCAGCGGGTTGTCCTGCGGGCGCAGCACATCCAGTTCCTGCTGGGCGAAGTAGCCGATGTTCAGGCCCTTGCCTTCGGTGATCTGGCCATCGATGGCCTGCAGCGTGCGCGCCACCGTTTTGACCAGGGTGGACTTGCCCTGGCCGTTGGCGCCCAGGATCCCGATGCGCTGGCCGGCCATCACCGACTTGCTGATGCCTTGCACGATGACCGTGGGCGCGTCGCCCTCGGCTTCGCCGGGGTAGCCCACGCTCACCGCGTCCAGCGTCAGCATGGGGTTGGGCAGGCTCGCGGGCTCGCGGAACTCAAATTCAAAGTCGGCCTCGGCCAGCACGGGGCCGAGCTTCTCCATGCGCTCCAGCGCCTTGACGCGGCTTTGTGCCTGTTTGGCCTTGCTGGCCTTGGCCTTGAAGCGGTCGATGAACTTCTGCAGGTGGGCGATCTTTTCCTGCTGACGGGCGTAGCTGGTCTGCTGCAGCGCCAGTTGCTCGGCCCGCATGTCTTCAAAGCGGCTGTAATTGCCACCGTAGCGGTTGAGCTTGGCTTTTTCAATGTGCAGGGTGACGGTGGTGACCGCGTCCAGGAACTCGCGGTCGTGGCTGATGACCAGCAGCGTGCCTTCGTAGCGGCGCAGCCAGGCCTCCAGCCACACCAGGGCGTCCAAGTCCAAGTGGTTGGTGGGTTCGTCCAGCAGCAGCAGGTCGCTTGGGCACATCAGCGCACGGGCCAGTTGCAGGCGCATGCGCCAGCCGCCCGAAAAGCTGTTCACTGGGCGCTCGAGCTCGGCGTTGTTGAAGCCCAGGCCCATGAGCAGCGCCTGCGCGCGCGACACCGAATCGTGCGCGCCCGCATCGTGCAGCGCCATGTAGGCGTGCGCCATGCGCTCGCCGTCGCCACTTTCTTCCGCCGCTGCTACCTCCTGCTCGGCCGCCAGCAAGGTGGTGTCGCCTTCCACCACAAAGCGGGTGGCGGCTTGTTCGGTCTCGGGCATGTCCTGCGCCACCTGCGCCATGCGCCACTGGGCGGGGATGCTGAAGTCTCCGCTGTCCTCGTGCAACACGTGGGTGAGCAGGGCAAACAGGCTGGACTTGCCCGCGCCATTGCGGCCCACCAGACCCACTTTTTCGCCTGGGTTGAGGGTGGCCGAGGCGCTGTCGAGCACGACCTTGGTGCCACGGCGCAGCGTGACGTTCTTGAGTTGGATCATGAAAAAACGAGACCGCACCACAGGTGCGGCCGGAGACTTGAATCAGGTCAGGGGGGCGTGGAGCGCCCGGAGCAGGCGGCACGCGAAGCCTAGATTGTGCCGCAGGGGGGCTGGATGGGGTCAGCGTGGCTCAAATGGGTTGAGCACCTGCAGCCCCAACGCGCGGAAATCCGCCACGTCGCGCGTCACCACCGTCAGGCCGTGGGTTTTGGCGGTGGCAGCGATCATGGCGTCTTCGGATAGGGTGTTGTTGGCCCTCTGAAGGTGCTCAGCCCCGCAGCGCCTCGGCCGTCAACAACAACACCTGATCATCCCCCGCGCTGGTGCTCAGCCACACCGGCTGCAGGTGGGGGAAGGCGGCTTCGAAGAAGGTCCGCTCGTGGCCAATTTCCAGCACCAGCACGCCGTGGGGTGAGAGGCGTGAAGGCGCGTCGCGCAGCAGGTTGCGCACGAAGTCCATGCCATCGCTGCCACCGGCCAGGGCCAGTTCGGGTTCGGCGCGGAACTCGGCGGGCAGTTCGGCCATGCTTTGGGCGTTGACGTAGGGCGGGTTGCAGAGGATGAGGTCGTAGGGGCCGGGGCAGGCGCTCAGGCCGTCGGATTCGATCAGCGTGACGCGGCCTTGCAGGCCATGGCGGTCCACGTTGATGTGTGCCACGGCCAGGGCGTCGGGCGAGAGGTCGGCGCCGGTGACTTGCACCTCAGGCCAGGCGAGGGCGGCCAGCACGGCCAGGCTGCCGTTGCCGGAGCACAGGTCAAGCACGCGGTGGGTGTCGGCGCTGAGCCACGCGTCCAGCGTGCCATCGGCCAGGGGCTCGGCGATGAGGCTGCGGGGGATGATGACGCGCTCGTCCACATAAAACGACACGCCTTGGAGCCAGGCTTCGCGGGTGAGGTACGCGGCAGGCTGGCGGGTGGCGATGCGCTGCTCGACGAGGGCCGACACCTGCTGTTGTTCGTCCGCCGTCACGGGGCGGTTGCCCTCGGCGTCGAGGTCGCCGTCCAGCGGCAGGCCCAGGCGCCACAGGACCAGCCACACGGCTTCGTCGAAGGCGTTGGTTGTGCCTTGGCCAAAGGCGACACCCGCTTGCAGCAGGCGCTGTTCGGCAACGCCGATGAGTTCGGTGAGTGTCATGCGGCGAGTGCTTCCAGCACGCGGCGGTAGATGTTTTTCAGCGGCTCGATTTCGGCCACCGGCACACACTCGTCGATTTTGTGGATGGTGGCGTTGGTGGGGCCGAGTTCGATGACTTGGGGGCAGATCTGGGCGATGAAGCGGCCGTCGCTGGTGCCGCCGGTGGTGGAGAGTTCGGTCTCCAGGCCGGTTTCAAGCCGGATGGCGTGGCGCACCGCATCCACCAGGGTGCCGGGCGGCGTGATGAACGGGCGGCCGCCCAGGGTCCAGGCGAGGTCGTAGCCCTCACCGGGCTGCAGGCCGTGGCGGGCCAGGATGTCGTGCACGCGCTGCTGCAGGCCTTCGGGGGTGGATTCGGTGCTGAAGCGGAAATTGAAGTCCACCACCACGGTGCCCGGGATGACGTTGCTCGCGCCGGTGCCGCCGTGGATGTTGCTGACCTGCCAGCTTGTGGGCGGGAAAAAGCCGTTGCCGTTGTCCCACACGGTGGCCACCAGTTCGGCCAGGGCGGGTGCGAGCAGGTGGATCGGATTCTTGGCCAGGTGCGGGTAGGCGATGTGGCCTTGGATGCCTTTGACCGTGAGCTTGCCGCTCATGGTGCCTCGGCGGCCGTTCTTGACCATGTCGCCCACACGCTCGACCGAGGTGGGCTCGCCGACGATGCAGTAGTCCAGCTTTTCGCCGCGCGCCTTCAGGGCATCGCAGACGATGACGGTGCCGTCGTTGGCCGGGCCCTCTTCGTCGCTGGTGAGCAAAAAGGCGATGCTCAACGCGGGGTCGGGGTGTTGGGCCAGGAATTCTTCCACCGCCACCACCATGGCGGCCAAGGAGGTTTTCATGTCGCTGGCGCCGCGTCCGTACAACATGCCATTGCGGTGGGTGGGCACAAAGGGGTCGCTGTGCCACTGGGCCAACGGGCCGGTGGGCACCACGTCGGTGTGGCCGGCAAACACCAGCAGCGGGGCGGCTTGGCCAGCCATCACGCGGCCGGTGCGTTTGGCCCAGAGGTTGGTGACGCGGAAATCGGCCGGGCCACTCTCCAGGGTTTCGCACTCGAAGCCCAGGGGTTTGAGGCGATCGGTGATCAGTGCCTGGCAGCCGGCATCGAGCGGCGTCACGGATGGGCGGGCGATCAGCGCCTCGCCCAGGCGCAGGGTCTCAAAGCTCATGGTGTCCATTCAGCGCGCGGGTGGCCCCACGCCTTGTTCAATGCTTGATTTCGAGCGAGAACTCGGTGAAGGAGGGGCCGGCGGCGGCCTCTTCGGCAGCTTGTTCTGCCGCCGCCTGAGGGCCCTTGGCAAAGGTGTTCTGCAGGCGCCACAGCAGGTTGGTGGGCGAGTCGGCGTAGGCCAGGCCTTCCTTGCGGTCGATGCGGCCGGAGGTGATGAGGCGCGCCAGGTCCTCCTCGAAGGTCTGAGAGCCTTCGGCCATGGAGTTTTCCATGGCCTCGCGCACGCCGGAGAAGTCGGCCTTCTCGATCAACTCCTGCACCAGTTTGGTGTTGACCATCACCTCCATGGCGGGCGCGCGGCTGCCGTCCACGGTGCGCAAGAGCCGTTGCGAGATGACGCCGCGCAGCGAGGCCGCCAGGTCGCCCAGCAGGGTGGGGCGCACTTCCACGGGATAGAAGCTCAGGATGCGGTTGAGCGCGTGGTAGCTGTTGTTGGCGTGCAGCGTGGCCAGGCACAGGTGGCCCGATTGCGCGTAGGCGATGGAGGCCGACATGGTCTCGCGGTCGCGGATTTCGCCGATCATGATCACGTCAGGCGCTTGGCGCAGCGCGTTTTTCAGCGCCACGTGGAGCGAGGCGGTGTCGGTGCCCACCTCGCGCTGGTTGACGATGGACTTCTTGTTGCGGAACAGGTACTCCATCGGGTCTTCCACCGTCAAGATGTGCCCGGACATGTTCTCGTTGCGGTGGTCCAGCATGGCCGCCAGCGTGGTGCTTTTGCCCGCACCGGTGGAGCCGACCATGAGCACCAGCCCCCGCTTGGCCAGGATCATCTCTTTGAGGATTTCGGGCACGCCCAGCGCGTCGAGTTTGGGCACCTCGGTCTGGATGTAGCGGATCACCACCGCATAGGTGCCGCGCTGGCGCATGCCGCTGATACGGAAGCGCCCCACACCCGGCAGGGCGTGGGCCATGTTGAGCTCGCCCGTGCGCGCCAGCTCGTCCATGTGGTCTTCGGACAGCACCTCGGCCAGCAGCGCCCGGGGCGCATCGGCCGGCAACACCTGGCCATTGATGGACTGGGTGACGCCGTTGATCTTGATCTGCACGGGCGAGCCCGCCGACATGTAAACGTCGGACGCTTTTTTCTCCGCCATCAGCCGGAGGATGCGCTCCATGGTGCCAGTGCCGTTCGGGGTGCTCATGGGTTTCTCCTACGATGACAAATGACCGGCGGCTGCGCCTGCCATGACAAATGACACAACGCCGAATTCATTTGTCATCGACGCGAAGCGAGGTCATTCGTCATTGCCGCGCAATCAATCGCGCAGCAGGTCGTTCAGGCTGGTCTTGGAGCGGGTTTGGGCGTCCACCGTCTTCACGATGATGGCCGCGTAGGTGCTGTAGTCCTGGCCCGACTTGGTCTTCTTCGGCAGGTTGCCGCTGATGACCACGCTGCCGCTGGGCACGCGACCATAGATGGTCTCACCGGTGTCGCGGTTGAAGATGGGGGTGCTCTGGCCGATGTACACGCCCATGCCCAGCACCGAGTTTTCTTCGATCACCACACCCTCGACCACCTCGGAGCGGGCGCCGATGAAGCAGTTGTCTTCGATGATGGTGGGGCCGGCCTGCAGTGGCTCCAGCACGCCACCAATGCCCACGCCACCGCTGAGGTGCACGTTTTTGCCAATTTGTGCGCAGCTGCCCACGGTGGCCCAGGTATCCACCATGGTGCCTTCGTCCACGTAAGCGCCGATGTTGACGTAGCTGGGCATGAGGATGGCGCCCTTGGCAATGTAGCTGCCACGGCGGGCCACGGCCGGTGGCACCACACGCACGCCGGTGGCCTTCATTTCGTCTTCGCTCAGGTGGGCGAACTTGGTTTTGACCTTGTCGAAAAAGGCCAGCTCACCGGCTTTCATCACGGCGTTGTCGTTGAGGCGGAACGACAGCAACACGGCCTTCTTGATCCACTGGTGCACCGTCCACTGGCCCACGGCTTGGCGGGTGGCCACGCGCAGCTGGCCCACGTTGAGTTGCGAGATCACCTGCTCCACGGCGTCCACCACCTCTTTGGGGGCGGAGGTGGGCGAGAGGCTGGCGCGGTTGTCCCAGGCGGTGTCGATGATCTGCTGCAGTTGTTGGGTCATGTTGAGTTGGCGTTGAGAGTAAAGCGTTGAGCGTGGGTCAGCCTTGGCGGCAGAAGGCGGCAATCCGTTCGGCAGCTTCCACACATTCGGCGGTTTCAGCCACCAGGGCCATGCGAACGCGGTTGGTGCCCGGATTGACGCCCAAAGCGGTGCGCGCGAGGTAGCTGCCCGGGAGCACGGTCACATTGTATTGAGCCAGCAGGTCGCGGGCGAACAACTCGTCTGCGCTGAGGCCGGTGTCAGGCCGGTGGAAGTGCGCGGGCACGCCTGCCCACAGGTAAAAGCCGGCGTCGGGCAATCGCACGTCCAGCACCTCGGCCAGCATGGGCGTCACGCGGGCGAACTTTTCGCGGTACTGGCGGCGGTTGTCCACCACATGGTCTTCGTCGTCCCAGGCGGTGATGCTGGCGGTCTGCACCACCGGGCTCATGGCGCACCCGTGGTAGGTGCGGTACAGGCCAAATGCCTTGATGAGTGCCGCGTCGCCGGCCACAAAACCGCTGCGCAGGCCGGGCACGTTGCTGCGCTTGGACAGGCTGGTGAAGGCGATGAGGTTTTTGAAATCGGCTCGGCCGAGTTGTGCCGCCGCTTCCAGACCGCCCAGCGGCGCTTCCTCGCGAAAGTAGATTTCGCTGTAGCACTCGTCCGAGGCGATCACAAAACCGTAGCGGTCGCTCAGCTCAAACAGCAGTTTCCATTCGTCCAGCGGCATCACCGCGCCGGTGGGGTTGCCGGGGGAGCACACGAACAACAACTGCGTGCGCGCCCACACCGATTCGGGCACCGCCGCCCAATCGATGCCGAAGTTGCGCGACGGGTCGCTGTTGGCGTACCACGGCTGGGCGCCGGCCAACAGGGCTGCGCCCTCGTAGATTTGGTAGAAGGGGTTGGGGCACACCACCAGCGGGGGGCCCTCGGCCGTCCGCCGGGAGGCGTCCACCACCACCTGCGTGAGGGCAAACAGTGCCTCGCGCGAGCCGTTGACCGGCAACACCTGAGTGACCGGGTCCACCGTCAGCCCATACCGCCGCCCTATCCAGCCCGCCATGGAAGCACGCAGCGCGGGTGTACCGATGGTGGCCGGGTAGGCGGCCAGGCCGCCGGCCGGGTCGTTGATGGCGTCACACAAAGCCTGTTTGAGGAACGCGGGCGTGGCGTGTTTGGGCTCGCCAATGCCCAGGCTGATGGGCCGGTGGGCGGCGCTGGGCGTGACGCCGGCAAACAGTTGGCGCAGCCGCTCGAAGGGGTAGGGCTGGAGGTGGGACAGCTGGGGATTCATGCGGCGGATTATCCGGCAGGGCGTCTGTGGCCTTGGGGTGGCTTGGCGGGCAGCCACGGGCGGGATGGCCGTTGGGGCTTTGCCTGTTGACGATGCGCCTAAACACCACGAAGATGTCATTGTCAAACAAAATTAAAACAACAGGGGGCGCTATGGACAGTGCGCGCGCGAGTCTGGTTCCGGGAAGCGGGGACGCTGGCTTTGCCGGTGAACCCGGTCTGCAGCAGTTGGCTTCTGCCGCTTGCCACCGCATCCTGCGTTTGTTCGGGGTGAGCGGTGCGGCGGTGCTGTTGGCGGGCGGCGCACACCCTCAGGTCATTGCACAGGCGGGTGATGTTGCCACCAACCCGATGGCGCTGCCGGCCGTGCGTGGGCTCATTGACCGGGCCTTGTCGCTGGGGCGGGCGGGGCGCACCGAAGCCCACAATGCCGTTGACGCGCACGCCATCGTGACGCCGCTGCGGCGCGACGGTGTGCCGGTGGGCGTGATCCTGATGTGGCGCCCGTCCGCCCATTCCTTCACCGACACCGAACTGGCGCAGTCGGCTTTGTCGGCCGAGTCCCTGGGCATGACCTTGCAGTTGCACCATGTGGGCGAAACCCTGCGGCGCTCTGAGGCGCAGTACCGCCTGCTGTTTCAGCGCAATCCGCTGCCCATGTACGTGTCCACCTTCGAGGAGCGGCGCATCATCGCCGTCAACCCCGCAGCCATCCAGCTTTACGGGTACGACGAAGCGCGTTTTTTGCAGCTGCACTCTGCCGACCTGATGTTTGAGCAGTCTGCGGAGGAACGCGCTCGTGTCATGCGCGAAACCGCCCCGTACCACCGCATTCAGGGCTTGGTGGGCCAACATCGCACGGCCACAGGTCGGACGCTGGATGTGGAAGTCTGGACCGACGAAATCGAGTTCGAAGGCCGCAACGCGCGGCTGGTGCTGGTCTATGACATCACCGAGCGCTGCAACGCCGAACGTGAGCTGGCGCGCGTGAGCCGGGTGCAGCGCATGCTGAGCGCGTGCAACGAGGCCTTGGTGCGCAGCCAGGACGAACCCGATCTGCTGGCGCGCGTGTCCGACATCGCCTTGAACATCGGTGGCTACCGCTTTGCGATGGTGTGTATGGCCTGTGACGACGAAGGCCGCAGCATCCGCATCGTTGATTGGCCGGGGCAGCCCCCCAACCACCTGCGCGAGCTGCGCGTGTCTTGGGCCCCCGATGGCCCGTGTGGACAAGGGCCGATGGGGCGGGTGATCCGCAGCGGCGAACCGGTGGTCATGGACGACCTGGCCCAACACCGCGACGAGCTGGTGATGGCGGACGCGTCGCTTAACCTGGGCTACCGCAGCCTGGTGGTTCTGCCCTTGCGCGATGCGGGGCAGACCTTTGGGGTGCTCAACCTCCTGGGGGGGGAAGTGCAGTCGGTCATGGGGCGTTCGGAGCTGGCCTTGCTCATGGAATTGGCCGACAACCTGGCCTATGGCATCGTCCACCAACGTGCGCGCCAGCAGCGGCGCCTGGACGCCGCCCGCATTGCACAACTGGCCTATTCCGACGAGCTGACCGGCCTGCCCAACCGCGCTCGGCTGAGCGAGCAACTGCAAAACCGAATCGACGACACGCGCGCCCATGGCGGCTGGAGCAGCTTGCTGCTGCTGGACATCCACAACCTCAAGGCGCTCAACGAAATCTGGGGGCACCAGGAAGGCGACCGGCTCTTGCGGTCTTTTGCGCAGCGCCTGCAGTTGGCCACGGCCGGTGTGTGTGCCCGCCTGGGCGCCGATGAGTTTGTGGTTTTGCTCGGGCCTCACCGCGCAGGCGATGAAACCATCGCGGTGGACGAAGCGACCGGCGCGGCCAGCCGGCTGTTGCAGGCATTGGCTTACACCCACCACAGCGAAGGCTGGGTGTTTGAATGCCTGTGCAGTGCGGGTCTGGTGCTGTTCAATGGCCACGACGGCGGCGTGAGCGAACTGCTCCAACGGGCCGAAATCGCGCTCTACGCGGCCAAAGCCGCAGGCCCCCAATCCCTGCGTCGTTACGACCGGGAGCTGCACGCCGCCGTGGTCGAGCACGCACAACTGGACCAGGCCTTGCGCGAGGCCCTGAACCAGCGCCAGTTCGAGCTTCACTACCAGCCGCAGTGCGACGTCAACGGCACTTGGGTGGGTGCCGAGGCGCTGGTGCGTTGGCGCCACCCGCAGCGCGGCTGGGTGTCGCCCGGCACGTTCATACCGGCGTGCGAAGAAAGCGGTTTGATCCTGCGCTTGGGGTTGCAGGTGCTGGAGATGGCCTGCGCCCGGCTGGCCCAATGGCAGGCCATGCCTCATCTGGCGGGGCTGATGCTGTCCGTCAACGTCAGTGCGCGGCAGTTTCGCCAGCCCGAATTTGTGCGGCAGGTGGCCCAGGCCTTGGCCGCGTCTGGCGCGCCGGCCCGCAAGCTCAAGCTGGAGCTGACCGAAAGTGTGATGGTGGACGATGTGGAGCAAGTCACCGGCAAGATGAAGGCCCTGCGCGAGCTGGGTGTGTCGTTTTCCCTGGACGACTTTGGCACCGGCTACTCTTCCCTGAGCCAGCTCCAGCGCCTGCCGTTGGACCAGATCAAGATCGACCAGTCGTTTGTGCGCGACTTGTTGACCAGCCCGAACGACGCCAGCATCGCCCGCACGGTGATTGCCCTGGGCCAAAGCCTCGGGCTGGACGTGGTGGCCGAAGGCGTCGAGACCGCCGCGCAGCGCGACTTCTTGCACCAGCACGGTTGCCGCACCTTTCAAGGCTACTTCTTCAGCCGGCCGCTGCCCCAGGCGCAGTTCGAGGAAGGGGTGCCGGCGCTGGCAGACCCGCCGCGTGCCCTGCAGAGGCTCAGTTAACATCCTGTTTCCTGCGGCGTGCGCCATCTGGGCGCGGCTGGCAGTTTCTCGAAGAAAATCAAGGGCTTGTCGGGGCAACTTAAGGCTCCGCCCGCCGATACAGGGTCATCCGTGCGTCTCAACTCCATCAAGCTGTCGGGCTTCAAATCCTTCGCTGAACCCACCAATTTCATGCTGCCTGGGCAGCTGGTGGGCGTGGTGGGGCCCAACGGTTGTGGCAAGTCCAACATCATGGATGCGGTGCGCTGGGTGCTGGGCGAGAGCAAGGCCAGCGAGTTGCGTGGCGAGTCCATGCAGGACGTGATCTTCAACGGCACCAACCACCGCAAACCGGCCAGCCGCTCCAGTGTGGAGCTGGTGTTCGACAACGCCGACCACCGCGCCGGTGGCCAATGGAACCAGTTCACCGAAATCGCCGTCAAGCGCGTGCTCACGCGCGACGGCACCAGCAGCTACTACATCAACAACCAGCCCGTACGCCGCCGTGACGTGCAGGACGTCTTCCTGGGCACCGGCCTGGGGCCACGCGCCTACGCCATCATCGGCCAGGGCACCATCAGCCGCATCATCGAGAGCAAACCCGAGGAACTGCGCCTGTTCCTGGAGGAGGCCGCCGGTGTTTCCAAATACAAAGAGCGCCGTCGCGAAACCGCCAACCGCTTGAACGATACGCGGGAAAACCTGACGCGCGTCGAAGACATCCTGCGCGAGCTCAACGCCAACCTCGACAAGCTGGAGAAACAGGCGGAGGTGGCGGCGCGCTACCACCAGCTCAACAACCAGGTGACACTGCGCCAGCAGCAGCTGTGGTTTTTGAAGCGCAGCGACGCCGAGGCCGAGCTGGCGCGCGTGCAGGCCGAAGGCCTCAAAGGCGTGAACGAGCTGGAGTCGCGCGTGGCCGATCTGCGCCACGTGGAAGCCGAGCTGGAAACGCTGCGCCAGGCGCATTACGCCGCTGGCGACCAGGTGAACCAAGCACAAGGCAAGCTCTACGAGGCCAGTGCCGAAGTGGGCAAGCTGGAAGCTGAGATCCGCTACGTGGTGGAAGGCCGGCAGCGGGTGGAGCAGCGACTGGTGCAGCTCAAAGAACAAATGGCCCAGTGGGCGGCGCGGCAAGACGACGCCACCGCCGAGATCGAGAACCTCGCCGCCACCGGCGAGCAAGCCGAGGAGCAGGCCGAAATCCTGGCCGCGCAGCTGGAAGACGAAGCCCAACGCCTCCCCGCCCTGGAAGACGCGCTGCGGCAAGCGCAGGCGCGCAGCAACGAGCAGCGCGCCAGCGTCACCCAGGTGCAGCAGCAGATTCAGGTGCTGGCGGCCGAGCAGCGCAGCATTGAAGAACAGTCGCGCGGTTTGAACACGCGGCGCGAGCGCCTCAACGCGGACAAGAACGCTCTGGCTGCACCCGACGAGGCCCGCTTGCACCAGCTGGAAGAGCAGTGGCAGGCGGCCCAGGCCATACAGGAAGAGGCCGATGCCCGCCTGCACGAATTGCAAGAACAGGTGCCCGGTCTGGACGATCTGCGGCGCAGCCGCCAGCAAACGCTCAACAGCGAATCGGCCCGCCTGGCTGACTTGTCGGCACGTTTGGAGGCACTCAAGGCCTTGCAGGAGAAGGTCAAGACCGACGGCAAGTTGCGCCCTTGGTTGGCCCAGCACGGGCTGGAGGGGATGGCCGGGTTGTGGAGCAAGCTGCACATCGAAACCGGCTGGGAAAACGCCCTGGAAGCCGCGCTGCGCGAACGCATGGGCGCGCTGGAGGTGTCGCGCCTGGACATGGTGCGGGGTTTCCTCGGCCACCAGGCACAAGACGCGCCGCCGGCCAAGCTGGTGTTCTACAGCCCACCCAGCGGTGCCGCACCCACCCAGGCCAGCGTGGCCGGGTTCACGCCCTTGGCGGCCAAACTGCGCTTGAACGACGCCGGCTTGCAGTCCCTGCTGGAGGAGTGGCTGCACGGCTGCCTCACCGCGCCCAGCCTCGAAGACGCCCTGGCCCAGCGCGCCCAGTTGGCGCCCGGGCAGCAGGTGTTTGTGGCCAGCGGCCACGTGGTGACCGCCCACAGCGTGGGCTTTTACGCCCCCGATTCGGAGCAGGCCGGCCTGCTGGCCCGCGCCCAGGAAATTGAAAACCTCGAAAAAAGCCAGCGCGCCCAGGTGCTGCTGGAAGACGAAGCCCGCACCGCGTTGACCCGCGCCGAAGCCGCGTATGCCGACGCCTCCCAGCGCCTGGTCAGCGCGCGGCGCGAAGCGACCGAAGGCCAGGGCCGTGTGCACGAGCTGCAGGTGGAGGTGCTGCGCCTGCGCCAGCTGAGCGAGCAGGCCCGCGCCCGGCGCGAGCAGATCGCGGGCGACATGGCTGAAATCGATGCCCAGCTTGAAGACCTGCAGGAACGCCGTTTGGCCGCCGAAGCACGCTTTGAAGAGTTGGACATGCAACTGGCCGACAGCCAGGAGCGCCACAGCCAGCTCGACGATGCAGTGATTGAGGCCGAACGCAAGCTGGGCCAGGCCCGCGAGCAACTGCGTGCGCTGGAGCGCCAGGCGCAAGAAGCCACCTTTTCACAACGCAGCTTGCAAGCCCGGCGTGCCGAACTGGAGCGTGCGGTGGACACCGCGCGCCAGCAAATCACCGCGCTGACCGACGAAGACCAGCGCGCCCGCGACGAGTTGTCGCGCCTGAGCGATGCCGCCGCCCAAGGCGGCCTGCAAGACGCGCTGAACATGAAGATGGAGCGCGAGCAGGCCCTCGCCACCCAGCGCAGCCAGTACGACGACCTCACCGCCGAGCTGCGCGCCAGCGAGGAGCGCCGCTTGCAAACCGAACGCGCGCTGGACCCGCTGCGCGCGCGCATCACCGAGTTCCAGCTCAAAGAGCAGGCGGCCAAGCTGGGCATCGAGCAGTACGCCCAGCTGCTGCTGGAGGCCAACGCCGACCTCGCTGCCGTGGCCGCCAGCATCGAAGCCGACAGCGTGCGCCTGACGGGTTTACAGAGCGAGATCGACCGCCTCAACCGCGAGATCGCGGCGCTGGGCGCGGTCAACCTGGCCGCGCTCGATGAATTGACGGCCGCCCGCGAACGCAAAGGCTTCCTCGATGCGCAGATGACCGATTTGCTCGACGCCATCGGCACGCTGGAAGACGCGATCAAGAAAATCGACGCCGAAACCCGCGACTTGCTGGGCAACACCTTCAACACCGTCAATGAGCACTTTGGCCGCATGTTCCCCGAGCTGTTTGGCGGCGGCAACGCCAAGCTGGTGATGACCGGCGAAGAAATTCTGGATGCCGGCGTGCAGGTGCTGGCCCAACCGCCGGGCAAAAAGAACCAGACCATCCACCTGCTGTCGGGGGGAGAAAAGGCGCTCACCGCCATCGCGCTCGTGTTCGCCATTTTCCAGCTCAATCCCGCGCCCTTCTGTTTGCTGGACGAGGTGGACGCGCCGCTGGACGACGCCAACACCGAGCGCTACGCCAAGCTCGTCACCAGCATGAGCAAAAAGGGCACCCAGTTCCTGTTCATCAGCCACAACAAGATCGCCATGGAAATGGCCGAGCAACTGATTGGCGTGACCATGCAGGAACAGGGCGTGTCACGCATCGTGGCGGTGGACATGGAAGCCGCCAACAGCCTCATGGAATCCTGAAAAGCATCGACACATGAGCACCTTGCAACTCAGCCTCATCGTCATTGGCCTGCTGATCCTGGCCGCCGTCATGGCCTACAACGCCTGGGTCACACGCCAGAGCACCTCGCGCAAAGCGGCCCAGCGCGAGATCACCACGCCGGCCAGTGCCGACAACAGCCAGCGCATCGAGCCCGTGCTGGACGGCTCGGACGGCGAGGGTGTGGCGCCCTCGCTGGAAGCGGGTGACACGGTGCCGCCGCTGCCCACGGCGCCCCAGGCCGACAAGCGCCTGCGCCTGGACCCGCTGATCGACGTGATCGCGCCACTGGCCCTGGACGCGGTGGTGTCGGGCGACGCGGTGCTGGCCGCCTTGCCCCGTTCGCGCCGCGTGGGCACCAAACCCTTTGCCGTCGAGGGCTTGAACACAGCCACCGACGAATGGGAAGTGCCCCGTGCCGGCCAGCGATACCAGGCCCTGCAGGCCGGCGTTCAACTGGCCAACCGTGCGGGTGCGCTCAACGACATCGAGTTTTCCGAGTACGTGGTCAAAACGCAGGCCTTTGCCGACGTGTTGGGCGCTACCCCCGAGTTTCCCGACATGCGGGAAGAGGTGGCGCGTGCGCGCGAGCTCGACCAGTTTGCCAGCACACACGATGCCCAACTGGGCTTCATGCTGCGGGCGCGCCGCGCCGCCTGGAGCCCGGGCTACGTCACCCAAAGTGCCGCGCGCCTGGGGTTTGTGCCCGGCGCCCTGCCTGGCCGCATGGTGTTGCCGGGCGAGGTGGACAGTGCGCCCATCCTGAGCCTGCAGTTCGACACCCAGGCCGCCCTGGCGGAAGACCCCGAACAAAGTGCCCTGCGTGAGGTCAGCCTGTCGCTGGATGTGGCCCATGTGGCCCGCAGCGAGCGCCCTTACCAGCGCATGCGCGAAGCCGCCGCCGAACTGGCCACCGCCATGGACGGTGTGGTGACCGACGACAACGGCCAACCGCTGGCGCAAGAACTCATGGACCGCATTGGCGCCGACCTCGAAGGCCTGTACGACGCACTCGACGCGCACGACCTGTCAGCCGGGTCACCCCAAGCCCGGCGACTCTTTTCCTGATCGCGATGCAAGACGACCTGTTTGCCGCTCAGCCCACCCCGGCTGAGCGCGCCGCCGCACTGCGCGCCCAGTTGCAGCACCACGCCCACCGCTACTACGTGCTGGACGACCCGCAAATCCCCGATGCCGAGTACGACCGGCTGTTCCGGGAATTGCAGGCGCTGGAAGCCGAACACCCTGAGTTGCTGACGCCCGACTCGCCCACCCAACGCGTGTTGGGCAAGGTGCTCGATGGCCTGACGCCGGTGCGCCACGCCGTGCCCATGTTGTCCATCGACACCGAAACCGACACCTCGCCCGAGGGTGCACGCAACTTCGACATCCGCGTGCGCAACGCGCTCAAGCTGGCCGACGATGCGCCCCCCATCGAGTACGCCGCAGAGCTGAAATTCGACGGCCTGGCAATGAACCTGCGCTACGAGCATGGCGTGCTGGTGCAGGCCGCCACACGCGGCGATGGTGAAACGGGTGAGGACGTGACACAGAACGTGCGCACCATCGGGCAAATCCCTTTGCGTTTGCATGGGGTGGACGCCGAGGTGCTCGAAGTGCGCGGCGAGGTGTACATGCGCCGCGACGACTTCGAGGCGCTCAATGAACGCCAGCGTCAGAGGGGCGACAAAACCTTCATCAACCCACGCAACACCGCCGCAGGCGCCATCCGCCAGCTCGATCCGGCCCTGGTGGCACAGCGGCCACTGAGTTTTTTCGCCTACGGACTGGGTGAAGTGCAGGGTTGGGCTCTGCCGCCCACCCACGGCGCCTTGCTCGACGCCTTTGCCGCCATGGGCCTGCCGGTGTGTGCCGACCGCGCCGTGGTGCTGGGCGCTGATGGGCTGGTCGCATTTCACGCCGCCATCGGCGCCAAACGCGACAGCCTGCCTTTCGACATCGACGGTGTGGTCTACAAGGTCAACGCACTGGCTTTGCAGCAGCAACTTGGCTTCAAGACCCGCGAACCGCGCTGGGCCGTGGCCCACAAATACCCAGCGCAGGAACAGCTCACCACGGTACTTGCCATCGACGTGCAGGTGGGCCGCACCGGCAAGCTCACGCCGGTGGCCAAGCTCGCGCCGGTGTTTGTGGGCGGTGTCACGGTCACCAACGCCACCCTACACAACGAACTGGAGGCTCGCCGCAAGGATGTGCGTGTGGGCGACACCGTCATCGTGCGCCGCGCCGGCGACGTCATTCCCGAGGTGGTGGGCGTGTTGCCCGACAAGCGCCCCGAGGGCGCGGCTGAGTTCACCATGCCCGCGTGCTGCCCCGTGTGTGGCAGCGCGGCGGTGCGGGAGGAGGGCGAGGCCGACCACCGCTGCACCGGTGGTTTGTTCTGCAGCGCTCAACGCAAGCAGGCCTTGCTGCATTTCGCGCAGCGGCGGGCGCTGGACATCGAAGGCCTGGGCGACAAGCTGGTCGATCAACTGGTGGATGGCGGCGTGGTCAAGACGCTGCCCGACCTGTACCGCCTGGGCCTCAATGCCCTGGCGACGCTGGAGCGCATGGCCGACAAGTCGGCGCTGAACATGTTGGCCGCGTTGGAAGCCAGCAAACAGACCACCTTGCCGCGTTTCCTGTTCGGCTTGGGCATACGCCATGTGGGCGAAGCCACCGCCAAGGCCTTGGCGCGCCACTTTGGCGCGCTCGACGCCGTGATGGACGCATCGCTGGAGCAACTGACCGAGGTGGCGGACGTGGGGCCGGTGGTGGCGCAGAGCATCCACACGTTTTTTCAACAGCCGCACAACCGTGAAGTGGTGGAACAGTTGCGCGCCTGTGGCCTCACCTGGCCCGAAGGGGCGCCCGCCCCGCGCGAGGCCTTGCCGCTGGCCGGCAAAACCTTTGTCATCACCGGCACCTTGCCCACCTTGGGCCGCGACGAGGCCAAGGCCTTGCTGGAAGCGGCTGGCGCCAAGGTGGCCGGTTCGGTGAGCAAAAAAACCGATTACCTGGTGGCCGGTGCCGAAGCCGGCAGCAAGCTGGCCAAAGCGCAGGAGCTGGGTGTGGCCGTGCTCGATGAGGCGGGCATGCGGGCCTTGTTGCCCACGACCACGCCCTGACCCGGCTCAAAGCGTGGGCGGCTTTTCAGGTCGCCGCCAGAGCCAGGTGGCAACACTTGCCATACAGGCAATGGCCAGCCACGCGGCCCAGCGCGGGTGTGACGACCACAACAGGTAGGCGCCCGACGCGGCCATCATCAGGGTGGCCATCCACTTGGCGCGCCGGCTGACCACGCCCCCTCGGCGCCAGTCGCGGATCATGGGGGCAAACACGGTGTGGTTTTCGAGCCATTGCAGCAGCCTGGGTGAACTGCGCGCGGCCGCCCAAGCCGCCAGCAGCACAAAAGGTGTGGTGGGCAGCACAGGCAGAAACGCACCCACCACGCCCAGCAAAAGCGACACCAACGCGAGCGCCAGGTACAGGCCCCGACGCACGGCCGACAAAGGCGACGGCACCGCCCGAGTTGGGGCCATGGGGGGAGGGGTCTCCGGCATGGGGCGATTGTGCCTGTGTCTGCTGGGGCGACCGTGTGCGGGCGGTGACAGTGATATTCTTGATGCCTTTGTGCCCGTTGCCCCGCCATGGCCATTCACACGATTCTCAAAATGGGCGATCCGCGCCTGTTGCGCATCGCACAGCCCGTCACCGCGTTCGACACGCCCGAGCTGCACGCCCTCATCGCCGACATGCGCGACACCATGGCCGCTGTCAGTGGCGCCGGTCTGGCCGCACCTCAGATCGGTGTCGATCTGCAGGTGGTCATTTTTGGCACCGGCCAGGTCAATCCGCGCTACCCCCGGTTCGAGCCGGTGCCGCCCACGGTGTTGATCAATCCCGTCATCACGCCGCTGGGGCAGGACGAGGCCAGCGATTGGGAAGGCTGCCTGTCGGTGCCGGGCTTGCGCGCCGTGGTGCCGCGCTGGCGGCACATCCGCTACACCGGGTTCGACGAAATGGGGCATCCCATCGACCGGACGGTGAGCGACTTTCACGCGCGTGTCGCACAGCACGAGTGTGATCACCTGATCGGCAAACTCTACCCCATGCGGGTGCGCGACTTCAGCCAGTTTGGCTTCAACGAGGTGCTTTTTCCGGGCTTGCCGCAGGAAGACGACTGAGCCGTACACCATGCAACTGCCCGCCCATCCGCTTTTTCGGGTTTGCCTGGGCCCGGTGGTGGCGCTGGCGCTGACCGCTTGCGCCACGCCGCCCCCACCGCAGCTCGCGCCGGTCGAGCTGCCCGCCACGTGGTGGGCACCCACGTTGCCACACCAGGGCACGCCGCAGGATTTGACAGCCTGGTGGTCGCGTTTCAACGACCCGTTGCTCACTGACTGGATCGCCCAGGCGCAGCGGCGCAGCCCCAGCGTTGCGTCTGCGCGCGCCCAGGTGTTTGCCGCGCGTGCGGCGCTGGCGGGTGCGGAACAACAGGGCCGACCCCAGGTGGCGGGTGTGCTCAGCGGCAGCCGCGCTTTCACCGACCCCACCACGCCGGTGGCCACCGTGCTGAGCGCGGGCGCGCAAGCCTCGTGGGCCATCGCGCTGTGGGGTGAAGATGTGTCGCGCGTGTCGGCGGCCCAGGCGCAGCAGGACGCGGCCGGCGCGGGTTGGCACGAGGCCCGTGTGCTGGTGGCGGCCGAAACGGCACAGGTCTACTTTGGTCTGCGTTTGTGCCGCGAGCAACTGGCGGTGGCCCGCGCCGACAGCGACTCACGCCAGCGCACCGCCGACGCCAACGGCATCACCGAGAAAGCGGGCCTGACCGCACCGGCCGTGGCCGCACTGGCGCGTGCCAGCGCGGCCGAAAGTGCCGGGCGTCTGGCGCAATGGGGTGAGTTGTGCGAACGCCAGCTCAAATCTCTGACCGCGCTGACCGGTGTGCCCGAGCCCACATTGCGCGCAGGGCTCGCACAGGCGCCCCGGTGGGAGACCCCGGCCGACCCGTTGCTGCAGGTGCCGGGCGTGCCGGCCGATTTGCTGCGCCAACGCCCCGATGTCTACCGTGCGCAGCGCCAGTGGGTGGCTGCCGCGCAGGCGGTGGGCCTGGCCCAGGCCGCGCTGCGGCCCAGCCTCAGCCTGTCGGGCAACCTCATGGTCAACCGGGTGCGCGCCGCGGGCATCAGCGCCACGGTGGACACCTGGTCACTCGGACCCTTGACGCTGAGTGTGCCGCTGCTGGGCCGCGACCGGCTGCACGCTGAGGTGGACGCTGCGCAGGCCCAGCTC
>NZ_JBHTCA010000025.1:0-53431 GCF_042665215.1 Hydrogenophaga atypica | reverse complement strand
CCGAGGCGCTGGAGTACGGCATGGTGGGCATCAACGTGGGCATCCTCGCCACCGAACACGTGCCCTTTGGTGGCGTCAAGCAGTCCGGCCTGGGCCGTGAGGGTTCGCACCACGGCATGGACGACTACGTGGAGATCAAGTACCTCTGTGTGGGGGATGTGCTGCGCTGAGTGGCGGTGCTTGGCCAGCGTCTGAGCCGGCCAGGCCCACTCCTGCGGTTGTGCCCGATGCCTTGCGCTCCCGCTTGACCGCGTACATGGCGGCATCGGCCTGATCGAGCGCCTGCCCGGCATCGAGCGTGGCCGGCGCCACCACCGCCAGGCCCACACTGGCCCCGGGGTAGTCCAGCACCCGACCACGGACCACAAACCGGCCCTGGGTAGCGGCGATCACACGCTGCAGAAAGGCCGCGCCAGCGGCCTGGGCCTGTTCGGCATCGGCCGGCCCTTGCCCGATCACCACAAACTCGTCGCCACCGATGCGGGCGGCCAGGTCTTCGTCGCGCAGGCTCATCTGCAGGCGCTGCCCCATCTCGATCAGAAACGTGTCGCCAGCGTCGTGGCCGTGGGTGTCGTTGATGCGTTTGAAACCATCCAGATCGAGAAACGCGATCAGGAGGTGGTTGCCGGTGCGTTTGCCGTGGGCCAACATGCGGGCCAGCTCGCTGAGCAGGGCCCGGCGGTTGGGCAATCCGGTCAGCGTGTCCGTTCGGGCGTGGTGCGCCAGCTGTTCGTTGGCCTGCAGCAGCTGGTGAAGGAGTTGCTCGCGTTCGATGTGCTGGCCAATCAGCGTCGAAAACAGGGCCAGCAAACGCTCGATGTCGGGGTTGCGGGCGTGGCTTTCGGTGCTGGCCACACACAGGGTGCCGTACAGCGCATCGTTGCCCAGTCGCACCGGCACGCTCACGTAGGTCTGCAAACCCAGCGCCTGGGCGGCGGCGGAATCGGCCCAGCGCTGCGCGACATTCGATTCGAAGGGGTGCCCCTCGTCCAGCGCACGTTTGCACAAGGTGTCGCCCCAGGGCACCGCCAAGCCCTCAGGGATATGGAGGGTGCGCGTGTTGTGAGCGAACAGGACGCGCTGTTCGTCCCGGTCGACATCGATCACGGTGAGGTAGGCCGAATCCAGATCGCTGATGACCTGCAGCATCTCCAGCAATGGGCGCGTCAATTCCTCCAGGGATCGTGCCGAGGTGACGGACGTGACGAGCCGATCGAGGAGTGCGTCCATGGGCCATTATGGGCAGGCAGCCCACGGGATATCAAGCACGGGGGAACGGGCCGAGCAGCTGTTGCACCTCTGGCGTGAGCCACCAGGCCTGGAGCGCCGCACACCGTGCGGGGCTCAGACGGGCGCGCAGACAGGCGATGTCGTCTGAGGTGTCGGTGGCCCAGTCCAGCGGCGGCGGCAACGTGCCTGTGGCCGGGTCCGCCGCCCGCTCGCTCAGCCACACGCACAAGGCACACAAAGCCAGCGCCTCGGCGCGGCCATCGGTCGGCCAGGGTGGCGCCTCGAACACCAGCCACCCGATGTCGGCCGCATCGTCCACCACCCCATGGGGCAGCCCCCAGTGGCCCATGAGCAGACGCCCCAGCTCGGCCGCGCACAGACCCACCAGCTGTTGTTCTGCCTCGGCCCGCTGGGTCGGCGGGCCGTTGGCGAGCGCGGGCAGCTGCTCGGCGGGGGCGCTGGCCAGCACGGCCAGACGCCCTAGAAACGACAACAACACGGCACTGGACCAGCGGCCGGCATCGGCCAATGGCCAGGCACTGGCGGCCCGCGCCATCAGTTCACTGGCCAGGGCGCTGGCCCGCCACAGGCGGTCTATCGCCTGCTGCCGTGGCGCCTCGCTGGTCTTGAAGGCGGCAATGAAGATGTAGCGCAGGCAAGTGATGCGCACCGTGGTGAGGCCCAGGTAGGTGACCGCCTGCGCGATGCTGTTGACCGGCTGCGGCAACCCGTAGAACGGTGCGTTGACCGCCTTGAGCACCCGCGCCGCCAGCAGCGGCTCACCGGCCACCAGGTCGGCCAGTTGGCGGGCACTGGCCTGGTTGACGAACTCGGGCGAGAGCAGCTGATCGAGCAAACGCGAGGGACGCGGCACAGCCACGTGGGCCGCCAGCAGCTGTTGCTGCTGCTCGGTGCTCAGGTCGTTGGCACGCAAGGGCCTGAAGCGGGGCAGGTTCAGCGGCGCATCACCGGTCGGGGCGGGCGCCCCCACGCTGGAGGGCGGTTCGTGTGATGTCTGCGGTGTGGGCACACGTGCCGGAGCACCCTGCGGTCGCGCCCCTAGGCGCTGGCGCAACAGCCATCCGATGGCGATCACGGCCACGCCCAAGCCCACCCACAGTTCCATGCTGACGCCCTTTCCGGCTCTCCACCAGGCCACCTGGGGTCAGCGTATCACGGCATGCCGACCTTGAACTGACCCACCGTGCGGGCCAGGTGTTCGGCCTGGTCCTTGAGGCTGGAGGCCGCAGCGGCGCTTTGCTCCACCAGCGCGGCGTTCTGCTGGGTCATCTGGTCGAGGTTGCCAATCGCCGCACCCACCTGGGTGATGCCCGAGCGCTGTTCGTTGGCCGCCGCCGAAATTTCCTGCATCATCTGCGAGACCCGGCGCACCTGGTCCACGATGTCCTGCATGGCCACGCCGGTTTCATTGACGAGGGCCGAGCCGGCGTCCACCGCCTGCGAGGAACGCCCGATCAGCGCCTTGATTTCCTTGGCCGCCTCGGCGCTGCGTTGGGCCAGCGTGCGCACCTCACCGGCCACCACCGCAAAACCCCGGCCCTGCTCGCCGGCCCGCGCCGCTTCCACGGCGGCATTGAGCGCCAGGATGTTGGTCTGGAAAGCGATGCCGTCGATCACGGTGATGATGTCGTTGATCTTGCGCGAGCTGTGGGTGATTTCCTCCATGCTGCCCACCACCCGCGCCACCACCTCGCCACCCCGCGCCGCCGACTCGGCCGCACTGGCCGCGATGCGGTTGGCCTCCTCGGCGGTCTGGGCCGACTGCGTCACCGCCCCGGTCATTTCCTCCATGGTGGAGGCGGTTTCTTCCAGGCTGGACGCGGTCTGCTCGGTGCGGGCCGACAGGTCGTGGTTGCCAGTGGCAATTTCGTCGGACGCCTGGTGCACCGACTGGCTGGTCTGGCTGATGTCCACCAGCGTCGCGCGAATCTTCTCGACAAAGTTGTTGAAGCCCTGGGCAATGCGGGCCAGCTCATCGTGGCCCTGCACCTGCAGGCGCCGCGTCAGGTCGCCGTCGCCCGAGGCCACGTCCTGCATGGCCTTTTCCAGTCGGCCCAGGCCGGCCACGGCGGTGGCCACCACGGCAGCTGCCACCAGCACGCTGATGACCGCCACCACCAGGCCGCCCAACAAAGCATTCACCAGCAACTGCCGCAGCCCGGCCAGCGCCTCGCTCCGGTGCAGCGCCACCACCAGCACCCAATCGGTGCCCGCAATGGGTGTGGCCAGCAACAGGCTGTCGGTGCCCTGGATGTCCATGCGCGTGAGCTGCCGGCTGTCCACCATGGCGCCCACACCCGCCGCGTTCAGGCCGGGTGCCAGGGCGGTCGCCTCCTTGAGCACCAGGTCCAGCGTCTCGTGCACCAGCACCTTGCCGCCGCGCGAGACGATGAAGGCGTTGCTCGACGGTGTGGGGTGGATGGCCGTGACGCTGCTGGCCACCACGTCCATGAACACATCGCCCGCCGCCACCGCGGCGGTCTGTGCCCCGTCCTTGACCGCCACCGCAAAAGTCATCACCAGCTTCTTGCTGCCGGCGTCCACATAGGGTTCGGTCAGCGCCACCCCTTGTGTGGCCGACGCCTGCGTGTACCAGGGCCGCGCGGTCGGGTCCCAGTCGGGCGGCAGGTTCTGTGGGCTGGAGAAGATGGCCTTCTTGCTCGCGTAGCCGATGTAGGTGGTGTCAAACCCGCCGCTGCGCACGCCCTGGGTGAGCGCGGGCAGCGGGTCTTCCACCGCCGTGGCCGGCGCCAGCGCCGCCACCACCGCCGCCCGGGTCTTGACCCATTCGGCGATGCCCGCCGCTCGCGCTTCTGCCAGCGCCTGGGTGCTCTGCGTCAGCGTGGCCATGGCCGAGCTGCGCACCGTGAAGAAGTTGAAAGCCGAGACGACCGCCACACTGAGCACCACCAGCACCGCGGTGGTCACGATCAGGCGCAACTTCAACGACAGCTTGGCGAAGGCGTTCATGGCGGGCCTTTCTGTGGCTAGGATAGAAACATTATGTCAAGCATTGTCAAATTTCAACACACTCCCCGACAAACTTTGATCGGGGTTTCAACGCGGGCACCCCGATGACCCGCCCCACCCGCTGGCGTGGCGCCTGGCCCCAGGCACTGGTGGCGGTGGTGGGCGTTGTGATCAGCCTGGTGGTGGCTGCCTCGGTGGCCAGCTACAACCGACAGCAGTCGCAGGAGCGGTTCGAGCGCCATGCCGAGCGCATCGACAAGGAGGTGCGCCAGCGCTTCCGGCTGCCCTTGTTCGCGCTGCAAGGCGCCGCTGGCCTGCACGCGGGCAGCGGTGAGCTGCGGCTGTCGGAGTTCCGCGCCTTCATCGCGGCGCTCAATCTTGAGCAGTCGTTTGCCGGCATCCGGGGGCTGGGCCTGATCGAGCGTGTGCCCCTGGCCGACGTGACCGGGTACGAGGCCCGCGTGAGCGCGCAGGACGGCCCCGGTTTTGCCGTCCACGAACTCGCGCCCAGCGCCTTGCCAGAGCGCTACGTCATCCGCTATGTGGAGCCGCTGCGCGACAACCTCTCGGCCCGGGGGCTGGACGTGGGCAGCGAGGCACTGCGTCGCGAAGCCATCGAGCGCGCGATCGACAGCGGCCAGCCCACCCTGACCCAGCCTGTGGTGCTGGTGCAGGACGGCCGCCGCAGCCCGGGCTTTCTGATGTACCACCCGGTCTACCGCCCGGTCAACGGCAAAGCCCCTGGCAGTCCCCCCGAAAGGCGGGCCCAGCTGGACGGTGTGTTCTACGCGCCCATCATCGCGTCCGAACTGCTGGGCGACGTGGCCGCCCTGGCCGACGGGCTGGTGGACTTCGAGCTGTTTGCAGGGCAGCGCACCGACGACCTGCAACGCCTGGTGTACGACAGCGACCACCACCTCAGCAACCCGGACGCTGCACCCGCCGGCGGGCGGGCCTTTCACCTCACCCGCCCACTGAACCTGCTGGGCCAGCCCTACCTGCTGCAGGTCAGCAGCACGGCCACGTTCGACGCCACATCAGGCGGCGCGGTGGCACCGCTGGCGCTCGCGGCCGGTCTGCTCATCAGCGCCTTGTTGACCTACCTGGTGCGCGTGGTCACGCTGGGGCGCGAACGGGCCGAACAACTGGCCACACGCATGACGCTGGACCTGGACCGGCTGGCCAAGGTGGCGCAGCGCACCTCCAACGCCGTGGTGATCACCGACGTGGCGCGGCGCATCGTGTGGGTCAACGAAGGTTTTGAGCGCCTCACCGGCCACAGCGCGCAGGATGCCCTGGGCCACCTGCCCGGCGAGCTGCTGCAACTCGACCACAGCGACCCCGGCCTGCTGCGGCGCATGCGCGCGGCCCTGACGGATGCGCAGTCCTTCCAGGGCGATCTGCTGACCCTGCGCGATGGCAACAAGCACTGGCTGCAGGTGGAGATACAGCCCTTGCGCCATCCCGACGGCAGCCTCAACGGCTTCATGGCGATTGCCGCCGACATCACGACCCAGAAGCAGGCGGAGCAGGCCTTGCGTGACTTCAACGAACGCATGGCGCTGGCCGCCGACAGCGCCGGCCTCGGGGTGTGGGAAATCGACATGGTCAGCGGCCAGCGCATTTGGGACGCGCAGATGTACCGCATGTTTGGTGTGGCGCCCGACAGCCCGCAGGCCGAACCCCTGGGCATCTGGCGCCGCTGCCTGCACCCCGAAGACCGCGAGCGCGTCAATCGCTCGCTGGCCAACGCCCTGGCCGGCGGGGCGCCCTTTCAGGCCGAATTCCGCATCGTGCGCGACGACCACAGCGTGCGCCACCTGCGCGGGGCCGCCCACGTGGTGCGCGATGCCGACGGCCGCGCGCTGCGCATGATCGGCCTCAACCACGACGTGACCGAACAGCGCCAGCTGGAGCAGGACCTGCGCGACCAGAACGCGCTGATGCGCACCATCCTGGAGGCCTTGCCCTGTGGCATGAGCGTGTTCAACCACAAGCTCGAACTGGTGGCCTCGAACGCCGAGTACAAGCGGCTGCTGGGTTTTCCCGACAGCTTGTTCGAACGCCAGCCGCCGCAGTTCGAAGACTTCATCCGCTACAACGCCGAACGCGGCGAATACGGCAGCGGCGACATCGAGGCCACGGTGGCCGACATCGTGGCGCGTGCGCGCGGCGAAGCGCGACCACACCGTTTCGAGCGCGTGCGACCGGGCGGCATCCCGCTGGAAATCCAGGGCGCGCCCATGCCCGGCGGTGGTTTTGTCACCACCTACGTGGACATCACCGAGCGCAAGCAGGCCGAACAGGCCATCGCACAAAAAGAGGCCTTGCTGCGCGGCGCCATCGACACCGTCAACGAAGCCTTTGTGCTGTACGACCCTGACGACCGGCTGGTGTTCTGCAACGAAAAATACCGCGATCTGTACGCCGCCTCGGCCGACCTGATCGTGCCCGGCGCACGCTTTGAAGACATCATCCGCAAAGGCGCCGAACGCGGCCAGTACGCCCAGGCCATCGGCCGCGTCGACGACTGGGTGGCCGAACGCATGGCGCAACACCGCGCCGCCAACACCTCGCTGGTGCAGCACCTCGACGACGGGCGGGTGGTGCGCGTCATCGAACGCCGCATGGCCGACGGCCACACGGTGGGCTTTCGCATCGACATCACCGACCTGGTGCGTGCCACCGAGGCGGCCGAGGCGGCCTCGCGCTCCAAGAGTCAGTTCCTGGCCAACATGAGCCACGAGATCCGCACCCCCATGAACGCGGTGCTGGGCATGTTGGCGCTGTTGCGGCGCAGCGCCCTCAACGCGCGCCAAGCCGACCACGCGGCCAAGGCCGAAGGGGCGGCGCGTTCGCTGCTCAACCTGCTCAATGACATCCTGGACTTCTCCAAGGTGGAGGCCGGCAAGATGACGCTGGAGGCCCAGCCCTTCGAGGTCGAAGCCCTGCTGCGCGACCTGGGTTTGGTGCTGGCCATGAACGCCGCCGGCAAACCGGTGGCGGTGCTCTACGACATCGACCCGGCCCTGCCGCCCGTGCTGGTGGGCGACGCGCTGCGCCTGCAGCAGGTGCTGGTGAACCTGGGGGGCAACGCGGTGAAATTCACGCTCCAGGGCGAGGTGGTGATTTCGATGCGACTGGCCGCCATTCACCAGGGCGTGGCCCAGGTGGACGTGGCCGTTCGCGACACCGGCATCGGCATCGCGCCTGAAAATCAGCGCAAGATCTTCAGCGGCTTCACCCAGGCCGAAGCGGACACCACGCGCCGCTTTGGTGGCACCGGGCTGGGCCTGGCCATCAGCCAGCGGCTGGTGGCCCTGCTGGGCGGTGAGTTGTGTCTGGACAGCACGCCGGGCCAAGGCAGCCGCTTTCACTTTCAGCTGGCGCTGGCCCTGCCCACCGAAGCGGCGCCACCGGTGGCGGCTCGGCGGCCACTCTCAGGCCGGGTGCTGGTGATCGACAGCCATCCCGTGGCACGCGAACTGCTGGCGCACATGCTGTCGGGCCTCGGCGCCCAGGCCGAGACGGTGGGCCACGGTCAGGGCGCGCTGGACCGGCTGGCCCAGGGCGAGCGATTTGAGGCCTTGCTGGTGTCGGCCACACTGCCCGACATGGACGCCACCGCCCTGTGCCACGCGGTGCGGCAACATGGCCCCGCGCCGGGGCCACGCTGTTGGGTGCTCACCGACCACGGGCACGAGCCGCCAGCGGGCGAGGACGGCGCCATTGCCGGCTGGTTGACCCAACCCGTGACACCCGGCACCTTGTGCGAGGCCCTGCGGGCGACCCGAACGCCCTGGCTGGCACACAGCCACGCCACCTCTCGGTTGCAGGGGCTGCGGCTGCTGCTGGCAGAGGACAACCCCATCAACCAGCAGGTGGCACGCGAACTGCTGGAAAGCGAAGGCGCGCTGGTGACGGTGGTGGACAACGGCGCACTGGCGGTGCAGGCCGTGGGCCAGCCCGGCACCCGTTGGGACGCGGTGCTGATGGACCTGCAAATGCCGGTGATGGATGGGCTGAGCGCCACCCGCCAGATCCGCCAAACCCATGCGGCGCACGCGCTGCCGGTGGTGGCCATGACGGCCAATGCCACCTCGGCCGACCGCCAGGCTTGCCTGGACGCGGGCATGAACGAACACGTCGGCAAGCCTTTTGTGCTCGACCAGTTGGTGTCCGTGTTGCGGGCCGTCACCGGCGGCGACAGGGTGGCCGCAGCGCCGGCGCCCGCCGCTGCGCCACCGGCCACCCACCAGGCGCCGGCCCACATCGACGCCGGCGCGGCCATCGCCCGGCTGGGCGGCCGGGCCGATGTGTACCAACGCATGCTGCAGGCGTTTGTGTCCGACAGCCCGTCCAGCAGCGCGGCGCTGCGGGCGGCCTGGGACAGCGGCGACACGAGCGAAGTGCAGCGGCAACTGCACACGCTCAAAGGCTTGGCGGCCACGCTGGGGCTGGACACCCTGGCGCAGACGGCGGCCACGGCGGAACACGACCCCGACAGCACCCCGGCGGTGTTGGCCCAGTGGGGCGACACACAGACCCAAGCCGACGCGCTGGCGCGTGGTCTGGCTTTGCCGGCGCCAGCCCCCATGGCAGCAGCGTCAGACAGCGCGGCCTGGCGCGACGCGTTGCGGCACCTGTTGACGCTGTTGCGCAGTTCGGACATGGGTGCCACCGACGCCGTCGAACGCCTGGCGGCACAGATGCCCGTCCAGCACAGGGCCGCGTTGGCCGAGCTGCAAGCGGCGGTGGCGGTGCTGGATTTCGAGCGCGCGCAGGGCCTGTGTCAGGCCTTGCTCGATTGAGGTTCGGCGCGGCCCAACGCACGCCCACGCCCGCCGTGTTTGGCACGGTACAGGGCGGCGTCGGCGTCTTGCACCAGCGACTGCTCGCCGTCTTCCAGCGGCGGTGTGGCGGTGCCCACCCCCACACTGACGGTGACCACCTGGGCGGCACCCGAAAACGCGTGTGGCAGCGCCAGCTCGCGCACACACAGCTCCAGCCGGTCGGCCAACATCAGGGCCGCGTTGTGGTCGGTTTCGGGCAGCAGGCAGGCGAATTCCTCACCACCGTAACGCGCCACCGTGTCGCCCGGACGTTGCAGGTGGCGGGTGAGCGCCCGCACCACCTCACGCAGGGCCTGGTCGCCTGCCGGGTGCCCATAGTGGTCGTTGTAGGCCTTGAAGTGGTCCACGTCGATCATCAGCAAAGACAGCGGTGCGCCACTGCGGCGCGCACGCGACCACTCCATGGCCAGGCGCTGGTCAAAGTAGCGCCGGTTGTAGCTGTTGGTCAGCGGGTCCACAAACACCATGTCGCGCAGCAGGTCCGACTGGAATTTGAGCATCAGGTGCGTCTTGACCCGCGAGCGCACCACACGCGGGTTGATGGGCTTGGAGATGTAGTCCACGCCGCCGGCTTCCAGGCAGCGCGATTCGACGTCGTCGCTGGTGTGGCCGGTGACAAAAATCACGGGCAACTCGCGCGTCACCGGATCGGCCTTGAGCTGCTGCAACACCGCGAAGCCGTCCATGCCGGGCATTTCCACGTCCAGCAACACCAAATCGGGCAAACGTTCGTGGCACAGGCGCAGCGCGGCCTCGCCGCTGGTGGCCATGAGCACCTGGCAGTCGGGCGCCAGGGCGCGGTACAGCACCTGGATCTGGATGGCCTGGTCGTCCACCACCAGCAGGCGAGGCTGGCGAGGCAAACCGGCCAGAAAGTCGCTTGTCTCCGGTTTCATGGCGGCACGTGTGGGGTGTTTTATTGAATGCAACGGGGCGAAAACAACCCCAGACCCGCATTGTGCACGCCTGCGCTCAGCCGGGCGGCAGCACGCGGATCAGGCGCCCTTCGCGCTCGTCGGTGAGCAGGTACAACAGGCCGTCCGGCCCCTCCTTCACGTCGCGCATCCGTTGGCCCAGGTCAGTCAACAGCCTGTGTTCGCGCAACACCCGGGGTTGTGGGCCGGCAATGTCCAGCTCCAGCCGGGCCAAATAGCGGAACTTGAGCGAGGCGACAAACAACTGGCCCTGCCAGTCGCTGCCGTAGCGCTTGCTGCGCAGAAAGACCATGCCGGCCGGCGCAATCGACGGCGTCCACTGGTGCAGCGGCTGCTCCATGCCGGCTTGGTGGGTGAGGCCTTCGCCGATCTTGCCGCCGCCGTAGTTCTCACCGTAGGTGATGACGGGCCAGCCGTAATTTTTGCCCGCCTCGGGGCGGTTGATTTCGTCGCCACCCTGTGGGCCGTGTTCACCCACCCACAGGCGGTTGTCCGGCCCCCAGGTCGCACCTTGTGGGTTGCGGTGGCCCCAGCTCCAAATTTCGGGCAAGGCGCCGGCACGCCCCATCAGCGGGTTGCCCGGTGCGGCGCCGCCCTGCTTGCGCAGGCGCACCACCTTGCCGTGGTGGTTGTCCAGCGTCTGGGCATCGGCCATGCGGTGGAAGCGGTCGCCCAAGGCCAAAAACAGAAAACCGTCGGGCGACTCGACGATGCGGCAACCAAAGTGCAGGCGGCTGGCCACCTTGGGGCGCTGGCTGAACAACACCTTCCATTGCTCCAGCCGGCGCCCATCGTCGGACAGCCGCGCGCTGCCCAGCGCGGTGGAATTGCCGCTGCCATCGGCTGCGGGCTCGGCGTAGCACAGGTACACGCGGCGGTTTTGGGCAAAGGCGCTGTCGGCCACCACGTCGAGCAAGCCCCCCTGCCCGCCCGCTTCGATGGCGGGCAGCCCGGTGATGGGTGCCCCCACCTCGCCCGTGGGTGACACCCAGCGCAGCCGTCCGGGGCGTTCGGTCACCAGCACACCGCCGTCCACAAAGGCCATGCCCCAGGGGTTTTGCAGCCCGGTGGCCACCACCTCGGGGCGCACCGCCTGGGCCTGTGCGGCCCAGGCCAAAACCCACCCCAACACGATTCCCATGAGTTGCCGCTTGCTGTTCCACATGGCCATCTCCTGACGCAAAAAACCATTGTGAACGATGGCCCTCATCGCCATCGACGATGGGCCCACAGCCCCAGGGCACAAGGGGGCTGTGCTAGTCTCACGCGCTGTTTTTGTTGTACCGGCCCGCACTGCACGCGCCGCTTTTTGCGCCCCTTTGTCCGTGACCTGTTCGTGACCTCCTCGCGCTCCCTCACCACCGGTTTGTTGCTCGCCAGCGCGGGCTCCATTGCCTTCAGCGGCAAAGCCATCATCGTCAAGCTCGCCTACAGGCACGGCGTGGACGCGGTCACGCTCATCATGTACCGCATGTTGTTCGCGCTGCCGCTGTTTGTGGCCATGGCCTGGTGGGCCAGCCGCGGGCAACCGGCGCTGAGCACTCGCGACCGCTGGGGCATCCTGGGCCTGGGCTTCAGTGGCTACTACCTGGCCAGCTTCCTCGATTTCTGGGGCCTGCAGTACATCAGCGCCAGCCTGGAGCGGCTCATCCTTTACCTCAACCCCACGCTGGTGCTGGTGCTGGGCTGGCTCATGTACGGGCGGGGCATCACGCTGCGCCAAGGTACGGCCATGGCCATCAGCTACGCTGGCGTGGTGCTGGTGCTGGGGCACGAGGTGCAGTTTCAGGGCGGCTGGGGCGCGGTGGGCGCCCTGCTGGTGTTTGGCAGCGCGCTGAGTTATGCCATCTACCTCGTCTACAGCGGCGAGATGGTCAAGCGCCTGGGCTCGCTGCGGCTGGTGGGCCTGGCCTCCACCGTGGCGTGCCTGTTGTGCATTGCCCAGTTCGTGTTGCTGCGGCCGCTGGACGCGGCCCTGGTCGCGCCGCCCGTGATTTGGCTGTCGGTGCTCAACGCGGTGGCCTGCACCGTCACACCGGTGCTGCTGGTGATGATGGCCATCGAACGCATCGGCGCGGGCCTGACCGCCCAGACTGGCATGATCGGCCCGCTGTCCACCATCGCCATGGGCGTGGTCTTGCTGGACGAACCTTTCAATGCGTGGATCATCGCCGGCACGGTGCTGGTGATGGGCGGTGTGGTGCTGGTCACCCGCGCGCGCTGACCTTTTCAACTTTCAGGAGTAGCACACATGGACTTGGGCATTGCAGGCAAATGGGCGCTGGTGGGCGGCGCGAGCAAAGGTTTGGGCTGGGGCTGTGCCGCCGCCCTGGTGCAAGAGGGCGTGAACGTGGTGATGGTGGCACGCGGCGCCGACGCATTGAACGCCGCCGCCGCAGGGCTGCGCGCGCAGGCCACGCGCCCCGGCCAGCAGGTGCTGGCGGTGGCCGCCGACATCACCAAGCCCGAGGGTCGTGAGGCCGCCTTCACCGTGGCCGGTGGCCCCGGTCGCGACTTCGACATCGTGGTGACCAACGCCGGCGGCCCGCCGCCCGGTGACTTCCGCAGCTGGGAACGCGAGGCATGGATCGCCGCGCTGGACGCCAACATGCTCACCCCCATCGAACTCATCAAGGCCACGGTGGACGGCATGGCCGCGCGCGGCTTCGGTCGCATCGTCAACATCACGTCCAGCGCGGTCAAGGCGCCCATCGACATCCTGGGCCTGAGCAACGGCGCGCGCACCGGCCTCACCGGTTTTGTGGCCGGCCTCTCGCGCAGCGGCATCGCCGCGCAAGGCGTGACCATCAACAACCTGCTGCCCGGCGCCTTCGACACCGACCGCCTCAAGGGCACCATGAAAGGCGCGGCCGACAAAACCGGCCAGCCCATCGAAGCCATCATGGACGCGCGCCGCAAAACCATCCCGGCCAAACGTTTCGGCAACCCCGAGGAATTTGGCGCCATCTGCGCCTTCCTGTGCAGCCAGCAGGCCGGCTACATCACGGGTCAGAACGTGCTGGCCGACGGTGGTGCCTACCCCGGCACCTTCTGACGCCGGAGGCCCACATGGACGACCACCAATTTCAGTATGTCGAAGGTCAGGCCCGGCCGGGTTTTCCTGCGCTGCTCGCGCAGTTCCAGACCCACAGCGATGGCGCTGCCGCGCAAGCCACGGCCGAACTCGACCTGCCCTATGGCCCACACCCGCGCCAGCGTTTTGATTTTTTTCCTGCGCCCGCCGCCGCCCAGGGCGTGATGCTGTACCTGCATGCGGGCTACTGGCAGTCGCGCGACAAGTCGCCGTTCCGCTTTCTGGCGCCGGCCTTCCAGGCGCGGGGTTTCCACGTCGCACTGGCCAACTACCCGCTGTGTCCCGATGTGACACTCGATGAACTCGTGAAAGCGGTGGCGCCCAGCGTCGCGGCGGTGGCCGCGCATGCGCGCCAGCGCAGCGGCGCTGACCTGCCCCTGGTCGTCGCCGGCCATTCAGCGGGCGCCCACCTGGCCAGCGTGCTGGGACTGGCACAAGGCGACCTGCCCCGCCACGACCCGGCCAAGGTCGATGGGGTGTGGGCCATCAGCGGCATTTACGACCTCGCGCCCCTCGTCGGCACCACCCTGAACCAAAAGCTGCGCCTGGACGCCGAAACGGCGCGTCGCCAATCGCCCTTGCTGACCGCCACCGCAGCACCCGTGCCGGCCGTGTGGCTGGTGGGCGGGGCGGAAACACCGGCCTTCCTGGCGCAGAACGCCGACATGCACCAACGCTGGCAAGGCCAAGGTGGCAGCGCAGGCGCCTGGAGCGCCTGCGTCCAAGCACCCGATGCCGATCACTTCACGGTGCTGCAAGACTGGGCCGCGCTGCGCGGTCCGCTGGCCGACACCTTCGAGCGTTGGTGGGCGCAGGTGCAAGACCAGGCACGCTGAAACCTCACGTGTTGTTTCGCTCGCGACGCAAGGCCTTGGCCTCTTGCTCAAAGCCATCCTTGAGCCGTTGGGTCGGCAAGGTCAGCGGCGCATCGGTTCGGCAAAACAGGTGGATGGTGGTCTGGAGCAAGGCATCCGCGATGGGCAAAGCCACCAAGCCGTTGCGGGGTCCGTGGCTGTCAAAAAATCGCTTGGGCATCAGCGCCACGGCGTCCATGCCCGGCAACACCGCGAGCAAGGTGGAGAAGGACTCGCACTCCAACATCACACGCGGCGGTGACAGGCCCAGGGCCTCCAGCCCCAAATGCACCGGGTCGCCCGGCCCGTGCAGCGGCCCCGTCAGCACCCAGCTCGCGCTCTCCAGATCGACCAGCCGGCGGCTCTTGGCCAGGGGGTGTCCAGCGCGGGCGGCGATCACCTCCGGGCTGTCGGTCAGGGGCAACACCGCCAGATCGGGCCCCAGACCTGTGGCCGGCAACGGGCCCAGCGCCAGGTCCAACTCACCCGAGCGCAACTGCAACAAGGCCTTGGGGTAGAGCGCATCCACCAGGCGCACGCGCACCTGCGGCCAGCGGCTCTGAAAACGCGCCACCGCACGCGGCGCCAGCATCAGCGCGGCAGCGGGTGACACGCCCACCGAGACCGTGGCCTGGGCGTGTTGGGTGTGCCAGGTCACCTCTTCGCGGGCGCGTTCGATTTCACGCACCACGGTGGCGGCGCGTGCGGCCAGCAGTTCGCCCGCCGGCGCCAGGTGCACCCCCTTGGGTGTGCGCACCACCAGCGCGGTGCCGAACTCTTCTTCCAGCTGTTTGAGCGCCTTGGTCAGCGCCGGTTGGGTGACGTTGAGCGCCTGCGCCGAGGCACGCAGGCTGCCGGTCTGGGCCAGGGTCAGGAGCAGGTGCAGGTGTTGCAGTCGCATCGTTGGCGGGCTCGTCGGGGTGATAACCCATGGTAATCGACCTGAGAAAAAGCGATTGGATGGACGGAACAACGCGGCCTAGCATGACCCCATCAAAAGGCCATCCATCCCGAGGAACCCGGCATGAAGTCCCCCGTCAAGAACATCCTCTTCATCATGTGCGATCAGCTGCGCGCCGATCACCTGTCCTGCTTCGGCCACCCGCGCCTGCACACGCCCCACCTGGACCGGCTGGCCGCGCGCGGCGTGATCTTCGACCGCGCCTACGTCAACTCGCCCGTGTGTGGCCCTTCGCGCATGAGCTACTACACCGGCCGCTACGTGCACTCGCACGGTGCGAGCTGGAACTTCGTGCCACTCAAGGCCGGCGAGATGACGATTGGCGACCACCTCCGCCCGCTGGGCGTGCAATCGGTGCTGGTGGGCAAGACCCACATGCGGGCCGACCTGGCTGGCATGTCGCGCCTGGGCATCGACCCGCAGTCGCAGATCGGCGTGCGCATTGCCGAATGTGGCTTCGACCCTTACGAGCGCGACGACGGCATCCACCCCTACTCCGGCCACGATCCCGACCCCAGCTACAGCGACTACCTGCGGCGCAACGGCTTCGACGGCGACAACCCCTGGGAGACCTGGGCCAACGCCACCGAAGACGACGACGGCACGCTGCGCTCGGGCTGGTTTCTCAAGTACAGCAACCGCCCGGCCCGCATCCCCGACGAACACTCGGAGACCCCCTACATCACCCGCCGGGCGATGGACTTCATCCGCGAGGCGGGCGAGCAGCCCTGGTGCCTGCACCTGTCCTACATCAAGCCGCACTGGCCTTACATCGTGCCCGAGCCCTACGCCAGCATGTACACCGCCGACGACGCGCTGCCGGTGGTGCGCAGCGATACCGAGCGCGACAACCCGCACCCGGTGTACGCTGCCATGATGGACCACCGCGTGTCGCAAACCTTCTCACGCGACGGCGTGCGCGAAGCGGTGATGCCGGGTTACATGGGCCTGATCAAGCAGATCGACGACCAGATGGGCGTGTTGTTCCAGTTCCTCGAAGACAGCGGCCTGATGGACAAGACCATGATCGTCTTCACCTCCGACCACGGCGACTACCTGGGCGACCACTGGATGGGCGAGAAGGACCTGTTCCATGAGCCAGTGATCAAGGCGCCGCTGATCGTCTACGACCCCGACCCACGTGCCGACACCACGCGCGGCACCCGTTGCCAGGCGCTGGTGGAAGCGGTGGACATCGCGCCCACGTTCCTTGACGTGTATGGCGGCCCCGCCGTGCCCCACGTGATGGACGGGCGTTCGCTGCGCCCACTGCTGTTCGGTCAGACACCGACCGACTGGCGGACCGAAGTGGTGTGCGAGTACGACTTCTCGTTCCAGGATTCGCGCATCGCCCTGGCCACCAAACCGCGCGACGCCTGGATGCGCATGGTGCGCGACGAGCGCTGGAAGTACGTGTTGTTCGAGAACTTCCGGCCCATGCTGTTTGACCTCTTGAACGATCCCAACGAATTCCACGACCTGGGCGCCTCCACCGCACCCGAGCACGTGGCAGCAAAAGAGCGATTGCACGAGGCCCTGTTCCGCTGGGCCCGCCAGCCACGCCAGCGCGTGACCGTGCCCGACGGCGCCATCGAGTCCATCGAGGTGCAGGCCCGCATCACCGAAGGCGGCATCCTGATCGGCTACTGGGACGAGGACGACCTGGCGCAAGCCCGCCAGCATTTCAAGCCCCGTTTTGCCTCGCACAACCCCCTGGTCAAGCCCACGCTGGACCGCCTGACGCACCCGGAAACGCAACCCTCAACACCGCCCGCCACACAGCCCGAAGGAGCCACCCAAGATGCGTGAAACGCCCGACATCACCCGCAAGAACCAGAGCCTGGACAGCGTGTCCTGGAACATCCTGGGCCAGGTCTACACGCCCAAGCAGATGACCGACGACAGCTTCTCGTGGCACGCCACCTTCCCCGAGGAGACCTTTGTGCCGCCACACGTGCACCCGCACCAGGATGAGTACATCTACGTGCTCGAAGGCCGCATCGACCTGATCCTGGACGGCAAGACCACCTCGGCCTCGGCCGGTGATCTGGTGCGCATGCCACGCGGCATCCCACACGCCTTCTTCAACAACTCCGGCAAGCCAGCCCAGGCGCTGTTCTGGGCCGCGCCAGCGGGCAAGCTGGTGGACCTGTACCGCCGCATCCACAACATGTCCAGCCCGGCCGAGGTGGTGAAGGTGGCGCGTGAATACGATGTCGTCTTCCTGCCGCCCATCTCGTCGGCCGCCGACACCCCCGCCCCCGCTCACGTTTGAGGACAACACCATGATCCAACGCAGACATCTGATGGGGGCACTGGCCGCGTCACCTTGGTGGGGTGCCCTGCCCGCCTCGGCTCAGACCTACCCCGACCGGCCGATCAAGATCATCGTGCCGCTGCCGCCGGGCAGCCCGCCCGATGTGCTCGCCCGGCTGGTGGCCGATGGGCTGTCCAAACTCTGGAAACAGGCGGTGGTGGTGGACAACCGGCCAGGCGCCACGGGCATGATCGGCATGCAGGCACTGGCCCGCTCCGCGCCCGATGGCTACACCATGGGCATCCTCTTTCTCACCCACACCGTGTTGCCCGAACTCATGGGCCCGTTGCCCTACGACACGGCCAACGACCTGGCACCTGTGGCCAACCTCGTGTGGCTCTACAACGTGCTGGTCGTGCCCTCGGCTTCGTCCATTCAGTCGCTCAAGGACCTCACCGACCGCGCACGCACCCAGCCCGGCGCCGTCACTTTCGCTTCGGGCGGCAACGGCTCGCCGGCGCACCTGGTGGGCGAATCGTTTGGACAGGCCAGCAAACTGAAGATGTTGCACGTACCCTTCAAAGGGCCGGCCGAAGCGGTGACCGCCCTGCTCGGCGACCAGGTGTCCACCATGTTCGCCACCACCTCGGTGGCCGCACCCTTGGTGCGGGCGGGCAAACTGCGTGCCGTCGCGGTCACCAGCCCACAGCGGCTGGCGGCCTTGCCGGGCGTACCCACGCTGGCCGAAAGTGGATTGGGCGACATCGAACTGCGCGAATGGGAGGGCCTGGTGGCCCCCGCCGGCACACCCCGCCCCATCATCGAGCAATGGAACCAGGCGCTGTTTCAGGTGCTGGCCGATCCCGCGCTGCGCAACAAGCTGGCCGATCTGGGCATGTCGGTGGCCCAGGCCAACCGGCCCGAAGAATTTTCGCAACTGGTGCGCCAAGAGCTGGTGCACTGGGGCAAGTTCGTGAAGGCCACCGGGCTGAAGCCGGGCTGAAAGCCCCCACCCCTCAACGCCGGGACGACACCACAATCCCCGCCACGATGAGTGCGAACGCCAGCGCGTGGTACGGCTTGGGCAATTCGCCCAGCACGAACGCTGACATGACGGCCGCAAACAGCGGCGCGAGGTTGCTGAAAAACGCCGCCATGGCCGGGCCGGCGCGCTGCACACCGGCACCCCAGCAGCGGTAGGCCAGCAGGGACGGCCCCACGGCCACATAAACCAGTGCGGCCACCAGCGGCCAGCCCCAATCGATGTGCGCAGGTGTGTTGCTGGGCAGCAGCCACTCACCCGCCGTGGCCACACCCGACCACACCAGGCCAAAACCGATCTGCGCCATCAGGAACGCGGCCCAGTCGCCCCGAATGGCCTCGGGCTCCTTGCGTTCGGTCAACATCCAGCTGTAGACAGCCCAGATGGCGGTGGCCAGCAACATCCAGGCATCGCCGGCCACCAGCCGGATGCGCAGCAGCTGCGCCACATCGCCCCGCGACAAGACCACCAGCACACCCGCCAGCGACAGCGCCGCGCCCAGCACCGCAGGCCGCGTGATGGGCGCCGCAAAACCGATGCGCCCCACCACCAGCATGAACAGCGGCATGCTGGCCACCACCAGCGTCACGTTGATGGGCGTGGAGGTTTGCAAGGCCAGGTACTGCAACGCGTTGTAGCAACCAACCCCCAGCAGGCCCAGCACGGCAAAACGCTTCCAGTGCGGCCACAGGCCACTGTCACGCCGCCACACCCAGTGCGCCAGCGGCAACAGCAACACAAAGGCCAGCACCCAGCGCAAAAAGTTCAGCGTGATGGGCGGCACCAGATCGTTGACCAAACGCCCCACCACCGCGTTTCCCGCCCACAGCAGGGGCGGCAGGGTCAGCAACAAGACTGTGACAGGAGAGAGGCGGGTGGCGGACATGCGGAGACTGTACCAAGCCACCCTCCTGACGATTTGATTACGGCGCCGCTTTGCACACGCCCCTTCACACAGCACGCGATTGCCCCCTTGGCAGCATGCCCACCTGCTTCAGAGAGCAAACCGTTCGACAAGTCACACAAGACTCTGTCAATCCACACTGTAAAAATGGGGGCTCTTACGTCGATCCAACTTGATTGATTGATTTACAATTTTTCCAATATCCGGTAGATCAATATTTACAAGTATCGCATCCCTCAATAGCTTATCCCGAATCTCAATCCTGTACCCATTGCACACCAGCGCCAGCACCTCACAACTATCAAAATACGCTCGAAAGCTTCCTAGATAATTGACACTTCCAGGCCGCAGGTCAACTACAGTCGTGGGAAATGTTAGAGTTTTTTTTGAAACAAAAAAATCCTTTTCCCGCCCCACATCAACCATGGCAGGCGTCGCAAGTGCATCGATCCCAGTTCCGTCACGCTGCTGTACATTGATGCTCGATATTTTATACTTCCCAGGAGGCATCTTAACCGACAAAAACGATCGTCCATACTCCTCCGAACCATATATTGAGAATTGCAAAGACACATCTCGATTTCTATAAATTCTAGTGGGCACCGCAAATGCAAATTGACCCATTTTATTATTCCCAACTGGGTCAACGGGAGCCATCTGCAAACCCCACAACACAAATCTCGACATGCTTATATCTGAAGTTTGACTCAATAATATTGTTGCCGCATCAGGATGGTCATAGACATAACGTTTTGGCGCTGCACAGCCGACCAAGAGAAAACCAAGAAAAATTACCAATATTTTCATATTAATCAAACAAACTTATAACAGAATAAGAATAGGTCAACTTTATTTTTCCTGCAATCTCCAACAATATATATTAAAACTTTGCACAAAAAAAACTATTGCCTCAATAGGAAATTAGATTTAAAAAGAAATCGGACGGCTTCGATCCGATATTTTCAATCCATATTCGTAGCACGCACAACTAAACAACTGCAAAATAAAGAAAAAGCCATCAAACACGAGAGAATGTCAAACGGTCGAATCAATTGGCAAAAATAGGAAGCCGCCGCAAGCCGCGCTGTGCCAATGCAGTCACGGGCATACCCCGCCGGGTCAGCAAGGCCAATTCGTTCGTGGCAACATCCAGGGCTTTACCCCCCACCGGAGACACCCGACATGAGCCAGAGCAGCCGCGCCGTCCGCATCCACCGCACCGGCGGCCCCGAAGAGATGGTCATTGACACCGTGGCCGTGGGCGAACCGGGCCCCGGCCAGGTGCGCATTCGCCACCACGCCATCGGCCTGAACTTCATCGACGTGTACCAGCGCACCGGTCTCTACAACAACCCGCTGCCGCTGCAACTGGGCATGGAAGGCGCTGGTGTGGTGGAGGCCGTGGGCGAGGGCGTGACGCACCTGAAAGTGGGCGACCGCGCGGCCTACGCCGCCAACCCGCCGGGCAGCTACTGCGACGTGCGCGTGATGCCGGCCATGAACGTGTGCAAGCTGCCCGACGCCATCGACTTCGAAACCGGCGCGGCCATGATGCTCAAGGGCCTGACCGCGCAGTACCTGCTGAAAAAAACACGCCCGGTGGAAGGCCTGGAGCCGGGCGACTTTGTGCTCTTCCACGCCGCCGCCGGTGGTGTGGGCCTGATCGCCTGCCAGTGGGCCAAGGCCCTGGGCCTGCAGCTGATCGGCACCGCCGGCAGCGACGACAAATGTGCGCTGGCGCTGGCACACGGCGCCGCCCACGCCATCAACTACCGCACCGAAAACTTCGTCGAACGCGTCAAGGCCATCACCGCCGGCAAGGGCGTGAAGGTGGTGTACGACAGCGTGGGCAAAGACACCTGGGAAGGCTCGCTGGACTGCCTGCGCCCCTTCGGCCTGATGGCCAGCTTCGGCAACGCTTCGGGGCCGGTGGCGCCGTTCGCGCCTGGCATCCTGGGTGCCAAAGGTTCGCTCTACGTCACGCGCCAGACGCTGTTCACCCACATCAGCAGCCGCGCCGCCACGCAGGCCATGGCCGACGACCTGTTTGCCGTGGTGACCAGCGGCCAGGTCAAGATCCGCATTGACCAGCGTTTTGCGCTGACCGACGTGCAGGCCGCGCACCGCAGCCTGGAAGCCCGCGCCACCACCGGCTGCACCATTCTGCTGCCGTGATCTACCAGCGCCCGCCGCTGCGCCCACGGCAGGCGCTGGCTTTTGAGGGTCAGCCGATTGGCTCGGTGGAAGTCGCAGTGGCGCAGCACTTGCAAGCCCACGGCCTGCTGGCCGCCGATGGCGCGGGCTGGCGGGTGGCTGCACCCTTTGACGCGCTGGCCCATGCGCTGCGCGAGGCCAGCCTGCTGGGCGCCTGGCGCAACGAACCGCTGCCGGTGCTGACCGAAGCCGGTCAGCGCGTCGGCCTCATCGAGCGCGCTGCCGTGCGCGCCCTGGGCCTGGCCACTGCGGCAGTGCACCTCACGGCACAAACACCCGATGGCCGCACCTGGGTGCAGCAACGCGCCTTCAACAAACCCAACGACCCCGGCCTGTGGGACACGCTGATGGGTGGCATGGTCAGCGCGGCCGACACGCTGGCACAGGCGCTGGAACGCGAGACGTGGGAAGAGGCTGGCCTGCGACTGGACCAGTTGCAGGGCCTGACCCACGCCGGCCACCTGCTGATCCAACGCCCCAGTGGCGGTGCCAACGATGTGGGCTACACGGTGGAGCGGATCGACTGGTACAGCGCCACCCTGCCCGAGGGCGTGGCGCCCGAGAACCAGGACGGCGAGGTCGAGCGTTTCGACTGCGTGGACCTTGGGCAACTTCGCGCCGACATCGTGGCCGGACGCTACACGTTGGAGGCCGCGCTCATCCTCGCGCCCGACCTCATCGACGGGCTCACTGCCCCTTGACCTGTTCGCGCAACCGGCTGGGTGCCAACGCGCCGGCCGAATCGAGGATGGGGTAGGCAATGGAGCAGATGTGCGAGTTGATGCGCTTGAGGTCGCTGATCAGGTCGATGTGCAGCGAGCTGCTCTCCATGCTGCCCAGGGTTTTGTCGGACAGGCGGGCCAGGTGGGAGGTGGCGTATTCGCGCTCCAAGTCGCGGAAGCGCGCTTTTTCTTCCAGCAGCTTCTGCGCATCGCGCACGCTGCCATTCAAAAACACGCTCATGCCCAGGCGCAGGTTGTCGATCAGACGGGCGTGCAGTTCACAAATCTCGGCCAGACCGGCCTCTGAAAAATCGCGGCCCTTGCGGATTTTTTTGTCTTCGATGTCGATCAGGACGCGCTCGACGATGTCGCCCACCTGCTCCATGTTGATGGTGAAGCTGATGATGTCGGTCCAGCGTCGGCCCTCTTCCTCGCTGAGCTGCTGGCGCGAGAGCTTGGTGAGGTAGTACTTGATGGCCGAGTACAGGCTGTCCACCGTGTCGTCGAGCTTGCGCAGGTCTTCCGACAGCTTGAGGTCGTTGGTGCGAATCACCGTGAGCACGCCGCGCAACATGGTCTCCACCACGTCGGCCTGGTGCATGGCCTCGCGCGCCGCACACGAAATGGCCAGCGATGGCGTGGTCAACGCAGAAGGGTCGAGGTGGTTGGGTCGGCCCAAGGGTGTGGCCGTGCTTTGCGGCAGCAAGCGCTCGACCCAGCCGGCCACCGTCTGCGTGAGGCCAATAAAAATGGCTGCCACCATGAGGTTGAAGCTCAGGTGGAACAACACGGTCAGCGCCGCCGGATCTTGCACATAGGGTTGGACAAAACGCAGCCACACCGGAATGAGGAACACGCCCACACCCACCGCCAGCAACTTGAACACCAGGTTGCCCAAAGGCACCTGGCGCGTGGCCACGTTGGCGCGCAAGGTGGTCAACACCGCCAGCAGGCCACTGCCCAGGTTGGCGCCCAGCACCAGGCCCAGGGCCACGTCGACCGAGATCACGTACAGCGACAGCGTGGCCGTGAGCAGCACCACCGCCAGACTGGAGTAGGACAGCACCACCAACACCGCACCCAGCAGGATCTCCAGCATGCGGTCGCTGGCGAGTTGCTCCAGCATCAACTGCACCGCCGGGTTGCGGGTGAGCACGGTGGTGGCCTGCGACACCAGTTGCAAGGCCAGCAACATCAAGCCCAGCCCAATCAGCACCCGCCCCACATCGCCCACGGTGTGGCCCTGGCGCGCGATGAACAGGGTGACGCCCAGGAAAATGCACAACGGCGAGAGCCAGGACAGATCAAGCGAGAACACCACCGCCATCAAGGCCGTGCCCACGTCGGCGCCCAGCATGACGGCCAGCGCGGCCGGCAGGGCAATCAGGCCTTGGCCCACAAAAGAAGCCGTGATGAGCGCGGTGGCGGTGCTGGACTGCACCAGGGCCGTGACGCCCAGGCCCGACAGCATGGCGCTGAAGCGGTTGCCCATGCTGACCGCCAACATCTGCCGCAGGTTGCTGCCAAACACACGCAGCACACCCGTGCGCACCAGATGGGTTCCCCACACCAGCAGCGCGATGGCTGCGAGAAGATTCAACAAATGTTTCATAGGACAGTGACCCGACTATAAGCCGGCGATGCACCGTCCGTGCCAGCGGGCTTACCTGCTGCGCCGCACCCTCAGAATCTCGTCCAGGATCATGCAGATCGCGCCCAGGCTGATGGCCGCATCAGCCAGGTTGAACGCCGGAAAATGCCCGCCCGGGAACACGGGCGAAAGAAAGCGCCAGTGGAAGTCCAGCATGTCCACCACATAGCCGTGGATGAGGCGGTCGATCACGTTGCCCAGGGCGCCACCCAGGATGCAGGACAGCGCGAAAGCGAACAGCTTCTGCCCGCTGTGGTTGCGCAACATCCAGACGATGAAGACGGCCGCCCCCAAGCCGATGGCCGTGAAAAACCAACGCTGCCAGCCGCCGGCCCCGGCCAAAAAAGAGAAGGCCGCACCGGGGTTGTGCACCCGCACGATGTTGAAAAACGAGGTGATGTAGGTGCTGTCGCCCAGGCGGTAGTAGCCCAGGATGAGCACCTTGGTGAACTGGTCGATCAGGAAGATGGCAAAGGCCAGCCCCAGCCAGTGCAGCATGCCCGGGCCGCCACGCCCGCCCCTGGCCGCCATCAGGCGTGGGCGCGGGTTTCACCCGCACCGGCGATGTTGCTCACACAGCGGCTACACAGCGTGGGGTGTTCGGTGTGCTGCCCGACGTCGTCGGTGTAGTGCCAGCAGCGCTCGCACTTGGTGGCGCTGCTGGGCGTCACCGCCACGGCCAACGATTCACCGTCCACCACCGTCACCGCCGAGGTGATGGTGACGAACTTGAGGTCGGCCCCCAGCGAGCGCAGCAGAGCCGCGTCGTCAGCGCCGGCGGTGATGGTCAGTGTGGCCTGCAGCGAGGCACCCACCTGGCCGGCGGTGCGCACGTCTTCGATGGCCTTGTTGGCCAGGTCGCGGATGGCGCGGATGCGCGCCCACTTGGCCAGCAAGCCTTCGTTGGGCGTGGGCAGCGGCAGGAAGGTTTCGAAAAAGATCGAACCCTGGTTCTTGCTGCCGGCGAAATGGGTCCAGGCTTCCTCGGCGGTGAAGCTCAGGAAGGGTGCCATCCAGCGCAGCATGGCGTGGGTGATCTGGTGCAGCGCGGTCTGGGCGCTGCGCCGCGCCAGGCTCTTGGGCGCGGTGGTGTAGAGGCGGTCCTTGAGCACGTCGAGATAGAACGCACCCAAATCCTCGGAGCAATACACCTGCAGCTTGCTCACCACCGGGTGGAATTCGTAGACGTCGAAGTGGCGCAGGATGTCGGCCTGCAGCTCGCTGGCGCGGGCCAGCGCGTAGCGGTCGATTTCCAGCATCTGCTCCAGCGGCACGGCGTCTGTGGCGGGGTCGAAATCGACCGTGTTGGCCATCAAGAAGCGCAGGGTGTTGCGGATGCGGCGGTAGGCATCGACCACACGCGCCAGGATCTTGTCGTCGATGTTGAGGTCGCCCGAATAATCGGTGCTGGCCACCCACAGGCGCACGATTTCAGCGCCGAGTTTGCTGGTCACCGATTGCGGCTCCACCGTGTTGCCCAGACTCTTGCTCATCTTGCGGCCCTGGCCGTCGGTGGCGAAGCCGTGGGTCAGCAGGCCCTTGTAGGGCGCGCGGTCGTACAGGGCGCAGCCCAGCAACAGCGAGCTGTGGAACCAGCCGCGGTGTTGGTCGTGGCCTTCGAGGTAGAGGTCGGCCTCGGGGCCCTGCGCGTGGCTGGCGCCGTTGGGGTAGGCGTGGGCGTGCGAACCACGCAGCACGTGCCAGAAGGTAGAGCCGGAGTCGAACCAGACCTCCAGGATGTCGGTGCTCTTGGTGTAGTGCGCTGCGTCTTCGACGCCCAGGATGTCCTCGGCCGTGACGCGGCTCCAGGCCTCGATGCCGCCCTTCTCAACGATGTCGGCGGCCTGGTCCAGGATGTCCATCGTGCGCGGGTGCAACTCGCCCGAATCCTTGTGCAGGAAGAAGGGCACGGGCACACCCCAGCTGCGCTGGCGCGAGATGCACCAGTCGGGCCGGTTGGCGATCATGTCGCGCAGGCGGGTCTTGCCGTTCTCGGGGTAGAAGCTGGTGTGGTCGATGGCGTCCAGCGCCAGCTGGCGCAGGGTCTTTGGCGCCTTGTCTTTGGTGAACACGCCCTCGCCTTCGTCCATGCGCACAAACCACTGGGCGGCGGCGCGGTAGATCACCGGCGTTTTGTGGCGCCAGCAGTGCGGGTAGCTGTGGGTGATGCGAACGGTGGCCAGCAGTCGGCCAGCGTTTTTGAGCGCGTCCAGAATGACGGGCACCGCCTTCCAGATGTGCAAACCACCGAACAGCGGGAAATCGGCCGCGTAAGTGCCGTTGCCCTGCACCGGGTTGAGGATGTCGTCGTAGGCCAGGCCGTTGGCCACGCAGCTGTTGAAGTCGTCCAGGCCGTAGGCGGGCGACGAGTGCACGATGCCGGTGCCGTCGCCGTCGCTCACGTACTCGGCCAGGTAGACCGGGGACAGGCGGCGGTAGCCAGCGTCCACATCAAACAGCGGGTGGCGGAAGTTGAGGCCGCCCAGCGCCGCGCCCTGTGCGGTGGCCAGCACCTGGCCGCTCAGGCCGAAGCGCTCCAGGCACTTCTCGACCAGGCTCTCGGCCAGCACCAGACAGCCCTGGGGCGTGTCGACCAGTGCGTAGGTGAGTTCAGGGTGGGCATTGAGCGCCTGGTTGGCGGGGATGGTCCAGGCGGTGGTGGTCCAGATGACGGCAAAGCCGCTCTTGCCCGCCGGCAGCGCCCCCAGGCCGAACGCGGCGGCCAGCTTGCCCGCATCGTCGGTCTCGAAGGCCACGTCCAGTGTGTCGCTCTGTTTGTCGGCGTATTCGATTTCGAATTCGGCCAACGAGGAACCACAGTCGAAACACCAGTACACCGGCTTCAAGCCGCGGTAGACGAAGCCACGTTCGATCACGCGTTTGAATGCGCGGATTTCACCGGCCTCGTTGGCCGGGTCCATGGTGCGGTAGGGGCGTTCCCAGTCGCCCAGCACGCCCAGGCGTTTGAAGTCCTCGCGTTGCTGGTCAATCTGCTCGGTGGCAAACGCACGGCTCTTGGCCTGCATGTCGTCGCGGCCCAGGTTGCGGCCATGTTGCTTTTCGATGGCGTTTTCGATCGGCAGGCCGTGGCAGTCCCAGCCGGGGATGTACTGCGCGTCAAAACCGGCCAGCTGGCGGCTTTTCACGATCATGTCCTTGAGCACCTTGTTCAGCGCGTGGCCGATGTGCAGCTTGCCGTTGGCGTACGGTGGGCCGTCGTGCAACACAAACAGCGGGGCACCCTGGCGGGCGTCACGCAGGCGCTTGTACAGCCCGCCTTCGTTCCACGACTGGACCCAGGCCGGCTCGCGCTTGGGCAGGTCGCCGCGCATGGGGAAGGGGGTGTCGGGCATGTTCAGCGTGGCGCGGTAGGCGCCGCCTGAACTGTCGGCTTTGCCATCGGCCTTGGCGGCCTTCGCGTCGGCTTTGGCGGGGGTGTTCTGATCGGACATGTGGGGACTCTGTGAGGGAGAAGCGGTGAAGCGGGAAACCGTTCGCCCTGAGCCAAACGAAGGGCGGCGACCGGCGGGGCTGTGTGTGTCAGCCCTGAATTCGGTCGCGCGTGGTCTGGCGGTGTGTCTGGGTGTGCAGCGAGGCAAAAAACGCACGTGCGTCGTCGCAGTCCTTGGCGATGCCCGTGGTCAGGGCGTCCAGACTGTCGTATTTGAGCTCGTCGTGCAGTTTGTGCAGCAGTTCCACGCGGATGATTTTACCGTAGGCCTCCCCGCCGCTCAGACGGGCCTTGAGCGCCTCCGGCCAGTCCAGACAATGGGTTTCCAGCAACACACGCCCGCCGTTGACGTCGTTGGGGTCCAGCGAAGGCCGCACGCCCAGGTTGGCCACCCCAGGCAGGGGCTGGTCGTCCGGTAGCAGGCCAAACACGTGCACCACAAAAATGCCGCTCGCAGCCGGCTTCCAATGCGAAAAGCGCAGGTTGAGGGTGCGAAAACCATCGCCCTTGCCCGGCGCACTTTCGGCCAGCTGGCGACCCAGCTTGCGTCCATGCACCACGTGCCCACTGATGCTGTAGGGTCGGCCGAGCAATGCGGCCACATCGTTCATGCGGCCTGCGCCCAGGGCCTCACGCACGGCCGAGCTGGAGACGCGCAAGCCATGCACCTCGTAGCTTTGCATGCGGGCCACGTCAAAGCCCTGGCGGGTGCCAGCGGCATCGAGCATCGCGTAGTCGCCCTGGCGCTTGGCGCCAAAGCGGAAATCGTCGCCCACCAGCACGTAGCGCGCGCCCAAGGCGCCCACCAGCACGTCGTCGATGAAAGCCTCGGCCGGCTGGCTGGCCAGGCGCTCGTTGAAGGGCAGCACCACACAACGGTCGACGCCACAGCGGCGCAGCTCGGCCAGTTTGTCGCGCAAGGTGGCGATGCGCGCGGGTGCCAGCTCGGGTTTGTGGTGCAGGCCGGCAAAGTAGTCGCGCGGGTGTGGCTCGAAGGTCATGACACAACTGGGCACGCCACGGTGGCGCGCCTCGTTGTTGAGCAGCGCCAGCATGGCCTGGTGGCCACGGTGCACACCGTCGAAATTGCCGATAGTGAGGGCGCAACCACGCTGCGCCTCGTCCTTGAGCGCGTGTTGCAGGTTCCAGAGTCCGCGGATGATCTTCATGGGAGCGGGCGCAAGAGCGCCGGGGAATTCGGTGCGTGTGCCGGATTTGTCACACAGTCGCTGTATATTGACATATCAAGAAGCGGCATCTGAGAACGTTCTAAGGCCGCATCGAGACGATTTTCCCGTAGCCAAATGTTTTGGAGGTGGGTCTTGAAGGTCTTGAAGTTGTCCGCGCAAGGTTTGCCACAGTCGTGGATCAGCCTGGAAGAAGCCGTGTTGCACTACGCGGCGGATGAAGTGCGCTGGGAAATGGGCGCCGAGGTGGCGGTGTTCCACGGCGGACACAACGCCATCACCGGGCGCCAGTCGATCATCGCGGTCAACTCCATCATCGGCACCAAGGGCGTGCCCAACATCAACCCCTTTGAGCTGCGGCCCTCGCTGACCAACAGCAAACTCTTCGCCCGCGACCGCAACCTGTGCGCCTACTGTGGTCACCCTTTCCATGAAGTCGAGCTGACACGCGAGCACATCGTGCCCATGGCACAAAAAGGCCGCGACCACTGGATGAACGTGGTGACCGCCTGCAAGTCCTGCAACCACCGCAAGGGCAACCGCACGCCCGAGCAAGCCCACATGCCGCTGATGTACGCGCCCTACGTGCCCAGCCTGTGGGAAGACTTCATTCTGCGCAACCGCCGCATCCTGGCCGATCAGATGGAGTTTTTGATGGCGCACCTGCCCAAAACCTCCCGCTTGCACGCCTGAACATCAAGACCACAAATCCAGCGGCGGGTCGTGCACCACGGCGCGCAGGATGTCGGAACGCGAGATGAAGGCGCTCACCACGCCGTCGTCGGCCACCACAGGCAGGCCTGGGAGGCCGAGGTCGAGCAGCAATTGGGCCACACGGCGCAAGTCGGTCTGGGGCTCCACACTGGGCACGGGGGTGACCATCAGCGAGGTGACGGGTTGCATGAGCATGGCGCGCCAGGCCAGCACATGGGTGTCGGGGCCGGGCAAATGCTCAGGCGCCAGCAGTTCACCCCGGGTGATCAGGCCAACCAAGCCACCCTGTGCGTTCACCACCGGCGCCTGCCCCAGGCCCTGATCGGCCAGCGTCTGCCAGGCGTCGAGCACCGAGGCGGTGTCCAACACCGTCAGCACTGATGGGCTCATCACGTCTTGCACGCGGGTCAATGGGTGGCGCTGGGGTTTGGGCGACTGGATGCTGGCGTATTCGTTGATGGCCTGGCGCTGCGGGGCGCCGGCCTGGCGGGCCAAGGTCTCAGGCAGCACCTGCGCCGAGGAGACCTCGGGGTCCACGCTGGGTGACGCGAGCGCAGATACCGCCCGCGCACGCCCTACCCGCAACGTGGGCGCCACCTTCCGCAACTCTTCAAGCGGACCCCTGAACATCTGGCCCGAGGTGCCGTAAATGGCGAACATCACAAACCCTTCACGAGCGGGCGCCTGCCCAACCGGTGCAGTTTAGGACGGCAGGAACAGGCTTTGCAAATCGCTCAAGAAATCGAAACCGCGCTCCGTGGGCCAGGCACGCTGGAGATCACGCTCCAACAGGCCCCGGCGCTCGGCCTCTTGCAGCCCCGCCTGGATGGTGGTCAGCGGCAGGCCGGTGCGTTCGCTGAAGTGGGCCAGCTCAAAGCCGTCCTTCAAACGCAGCGCGTTGAGCATGAACTCGAACGGCAGGTCGCTGGCCGCCACTTCGCTTTCGGTGGTCACGGGGCGTCCTTCCATCGCGTGCTGCATGTACAGGCGCGGCTCGCGCCAACGCACCTGGCGCAACACCCGGTGCGCAAAACTCAGCTTGCTGTGAGCACCCGCCCCCACGCCCAGGTAGTCGCCAAACTGCCAGTAGTTGAGGTTGTGCCAACAGCGATGGCCGGGCCGCGCGTAGGCCGACACCTCATAACGCTCCAGCCCCGCCACGCCTGTGCGCTCGGTGATGAGGTCGAGCATGGCGTAGGCGTCGTCGTCCTCGGGCACGACCGGCGGGAACTTGGCGAAATAGGTGTTGGGTTCAATGGTCAGGTGGTAAATCGACAGGTGCGGCGGCGTGAAGGACAAGGCAGTGTCCACATCGCGCGCGCAGTCGGCCAGCGTCTGCCCCGGCAAGGCGTACATCAGGTCGAGGTTGAAGGTGTCGAAATGCTGGGCGGCTTCGGTCAAAGCCGCGCGCGCCTGGTCGCCGTTGTGCACCCGACCCAGCGCCTTCAGGAACCGGTCATCAAAACTCTGCACGCCCACCGACAGGCGCGTCACACCGGCTTGTCGAAACGCCTTGAAGCGGTCGGTTTCGAAGGTCCCGGGGTTGGCTTCCAGCGTGATTTCCGCATTGGCCTCCAGCTTGAGCAAGGCGCGCACGTCCGAGATCAGCCGCGCGATGGCGTCGGGCGAAAACAGGCTGGGGGTGCCACCACCGATGAACACGCTGTGCACGGTGCGGCCCCAGATCAGGGGCAGCGCAGCGGTGATGTCTTCGCGCACGGCCTGCAGGTAGGCGTCCTCCGGCAGGGCGCCGTTGTTCTCGTGCGAATTGAAGTCGCAGTAGGGGCACTTCTTCAGGCACCACGGCAGGTGGACGTACAGCGCCAAGGGCGGCAGCGCGGTCAGCTGCAGGCTGCCCGGCCGCATCAGTTGCACGATCTGGTTCACGCCTGCCCTTGGAACCAGCGTTCGCGCATGAGCGCCAACATGGCCTGTGCCGCCCGGCCCCGGTGGCTGTTGGCATTTTTCACTTCGGTGGGCAACTGGGCAAAGGTCTGGCCGAACTCGGGCAACCACATCACCGGATCAAAACCGAAACCGTTGCTGCCCACGGGCTCAGGTGCGATCAGCCCCACCACCCTGCCACTGGCCACCAGGGGCTCGGGGTCGTCCGCACTGCGCAAAGCCACCAGCGTGCTGACCAAAGCCGCGCGCCGGTTCGTCACGTCATTCATCTGTTCCAAGAGGGCACGCACGTTGTTGTTGTCGCCCTTCTCGTACCCAAAGCGGGTGGCGTAGTAGGCCGTGTCCACACCCGGCTGGCCACCAAAGGCGTCCACGCACAGGCCGGCGTCGTCGGCCAGCGCGGGCAAGCCGCTCAGTTGCGCGGCATGGCGGGCTTTGGCCAGGGCGTTTTCGATGAAGGTGTGGTGCGGCTCGGCCGCCTCGGGGATGCCCAGCTCGGACTGGCGCACCAGCTCCACCCCCAGCGGGGCGAACATGGCCTGCAGCTCGGCCAGCTTGCCGGGGTTGTTGGAGGCGAGGACCAGCTTCATCGGAACGCGGCGGTTTGCAACTCGACCAGCTCGCCAATGCCCTTTTCGGCCAGCGCCAGCAGTTGGTTCATTTCGTCGCGGCTGAACGCCACACCTTCGGCCGTGCCCTGCACTTCCACGTAATGACCCACGCCGGTCATGACCACGTTCATGTCGGTGTCGCAGGCCGAGTCTTCGGGGTAATCCAGATCGAGCACGGGCACGCCCTGCACGATGCCCACCGACACGGCTGCGACGTGGTTGATGATGGGGGTCTCGGCGATCTTTCCGGCGGCCAGCAAGGTGTTGACCGCGTCTTGTGCGGCCACAAAGGCGCCGGTGATGCTGGCGGTGCGGGTGCCTCCGTCGGCCTGCAGCACGTCGCAGTCCAGAGCGATGGTGCGTTCGCCCAATTTTTTGAGATCGAACACCGCGCGCAGCGAGCGGCCAATCAGACGCTGGATCTCTTGCGTGCGCCCGCTTTGTTTGCCCTTGGCGGCCTCGCGATCGCTGCGGGTGTGGGTGGCGCGCGGCAACATGCCGTATTCGGCCGTGACCCAGCCCTCGCCGCTGCCGCGTTTGTGTGGCGGCACCTTCTCTTCAACCGAAGCGGTACACAGCACGCGCGTATCACCAAACTCGATCAGCACCGAGCCTTCGGCGTGTTTGGTGAAACCGCGCGTGATGCGCACCGGGCGCAACTGGTCGGCGGCCCGGCCGAAGGAACGGGCCAGGGCCGCAGGGGAAGTGGAACTCATGGGTTGGAACCTTTTCGTGCCGAAGAACGGCGGATGGCTTCGTTGATCTCGGCGATGGAGCGCTCGATGGCGGCATCGTCGAAATCGTCGAGCGAGGCGTCGATGTTACCGGCGGCCTGGATGGTGGAGGCAAACACGCCGTCGCTCACGCCTTCGGTGCTGATCATGTGGGTGGGTTCGAAGTCGCCCGGTGTTTCCCAGTCCAGCGCCACCACGGTGACGTTGTCGCCATGGGCGCCGCCACGCTCCAGGGCCTCGTCCACCAGCAGCGGCACGGCATCCTGCACGCGCCCTTGTGCGAGTTGTTCGGCAATGTGTTCATCGCTCAACTCGGACCACAGGCCATCGGAACACAACAGCAGGCGGTCGCCTTCGTGCAGGAAGATGGGGTCGGACACATCGAACAGTGGTGCCACCGGTGAACCCAGGCAGGTGAACAGGATGTTGCGGTTCATGGGGTCGGCCTGGCCCCGGATCATGATGTGTTTTTCGGCGTAAGAGTGGTCGCGGCTGCGTTGAAGCAACTTGCCACGGCGCACCAGGTAGATGCGCGAATCGCCCGAATGAATCCACTGCACGTACCCATTCTGGATGACCGCAACCACCAGGGTGGTGCGCGGGTTGTCCAGCATGGCATGCGCGTTGCCGTGGTCCACGATGGCCTGGTGCGCCGCCATCAGCGCCTCGCTCAGGAATCCGGCCACGTTGCTCAGCGCTGGCTGCGCCTGGCGGTGGAACAGGTCGGAGACCGTTTGCACCGCAAGCTGCGCCGCCACCTCACCCTTGGGATGGCCGCCCATGCCGTCGGCCAAGGCCAGCAGCACCGCTTCGCGGGTGTAGCTGTAGCCCATGCGGTCTTCGTTTTTCTCTCGCCCACCCTGGCGGCTCAGCTGGTGGACCGCAAATTTCATGCTGTTCACAGCTGTGTCACGTCCGCTGACGGACGGCCTTTCTGTTTGTCCGATGACAGGAAGCTGCCAAACTGCTGGCGCACCTTGTCGGCCACAGTGGGTTTGGAATAGCTGCGTTCAACCTCGCGGCCCAACTCCTTTTGCAGCGAGAACACCGACTGTGGGCGGGCCAGCGGGTCCAGCGCCATGCACCACAGCACCACCTCAATGAGGTTGTCGGAATACACCCCACGCAAACGGCCCATGGCCAGGGACAAACGGTCCTTGTCCAGACGTTGGGGCGCATCGTTGGGCGGGTAACCCTGCATGGCGGCGTACATACAGGCGCCCACGGCGTAGATGTCGGTCCAAGGGCCCAGCTGGGCGTTGCGCTTGTACATCTCGGGCGCGGCAAAGCCGGGCGTGTACATGGGCCGCACGAACTGCCCCTCCTTGTTGAGCACCTCGCGCGCGGCGCCAAAGTCGATCAGCACCGCCTTGTTGTCCTCGGTGATGAAGATGTTGGCCGGTTTGATGTCCAGGTGCAGCATCTTGTGCTGGTGCACGATGCGCAAGCCACGCAACACCTCGTCGAACAGGCTGCGTATGGTGGACTCGCGGAAGACCTTGGGGCGCTTGAGTTCGCGCGCTGTGACGATGAAGTCTTGCAGGGACGCGCCCTCAAGGTAATTCATCACCATGTAGACGGTTTCGTTCTCGCGAAAGAAGTTGAGCACGCTCACCACCGAGGGGTGAGAGATTTGCGCCAAAGCGCGCCCTTCTTCAAAAAAGCTCTTGAGACCGAGGCGGTAGAGCGAGAGCTTGTCGGGCGGCACGGTGGGCAGCAGGTGCCCCGGGTCGCGCGAGGCCAGCGAGGCTGGGAGGTATTCCTTGAGCGCCACCTTCTGGCCACTGGCATCGATAGCGAGGTAGACGATGCCAAAACCGCCGGCCGCCAGCTTGCAGATCACGCGGTAGCCACCGATCAGGGTATCGGGCGGCAGCGGAGCGGGTTTGGTCTTTGACATAATGCGGACTCTCGCGGTGCGCGCTCCAGGCAGCACCCGCCCTGCGGGCCATCAACGGAAATTCCAATGCCAGTTTACAGCATGACCGGCTACGCCACGGTGCAAGGCGGCGCCTCGAAAAGTGAGGCCGACACACCTGTGGCCCCGGTCGGCCTGCCCAGCGTGGGCCTTGAGTTGCGGTCGGTCAACAGCCGCTTTCTCGACCTCTCCTTCAAACTCTCCGACGAGCTGCGCAACGCCGAACCAGCGCTGCGCGAAAAGATCATGTCGCGTGTCAAACGCGGCAAGGTCGAACTGCGCGCCTGGATAGAAGGCCGTGCCGACGGTGGTGTGCAAGCCCCATCGCCGGCCGATCTGCAACGCCTGGTGGCGGTGCAAGACAACATCCGCGCCTGGCTGCCCAACGCGGCCCCGCTGAGCGTGGCCGAGGTGCTGCAGACCAAGGCCCGCCAGCCGCTGGCCACCACCGGCCTGGCCGACAGCCTGGTCGCCCTGATCGACACCGCGCTCGACGCCTTTATCGCCTCGCGCGAACGCGAAGGCGCCCGCCTGGCCACCAGCCTGCTGGACCGCGTGGCGCAACTGCGCGCCCTGGCCCAACAGGCCCAGCCGCTGGTGCCGCGCCTGGTGGAGCAGCAACGTCAGCGCTTCATCGAACGCTGGAACGAGGCTTTGGGTGCGGTTGAAGGCAGCGCGCCTTCGGACATGGCCCGTGACCGCGCCCTGACCGAAGCCACGGCTTTTGCCATCCGCATCGACGTGGCCGAGGAGCTGACGCGCCTGGCCTCGCATCTGGACGAAATCGAAAGCCTGCTCGCCAAAGGCCGAGACCTGGGCAAGCGCCTGGATTTCTTGATCCAGGAACTGCACCGCGAGGCCAACACCCTGGGTTCCAAGTCTTCCAGCCTGGAGCTCACCCGCATCTCGGTGGACATGAAAGTGCTGATCGAGCAAATGCGTGAGCAAGTCCAAAACATCGAGTAAGAACATGCCCCCTTGCGTCCCTCACCCTTTGGGTTCGGCCCGGGGCTCCACCGCTGCGCGGGCCGCTGCCCCCCAAGGGGGCTGTTTCGCCTTGGGGCGGCCCGGCGGCGAAACCCATTGCTGCGAGAACTGAACATGGAATACCCCGGCAACCTTTACGTGGTGGCCGCTCCCAGCGGCACCGGCAAATCCAGCCTGGTGAAGGCGCTGATGGAGCTGGACTCCCACATCACACCCTCCGTCTCCCACACCACACGCGCACCACGTGGCCAGGAGGTGGATGGCCGCGAGTACCACTTCGTGGACAACGCCACCTTCGACCGCATGGTGGCCGAAGGCGCGTTTTTGGAGTGGGCGCATGTTCACAACAACCGCTACGGCACCTCGCGCGCGGGCATCGAAGCCATGATTGGCCAAGGCAAGGACGTGGTGCTGGAAATCGACTACCAGGGCGCCATCCAGATCAAGCAGTTGTTCGCCAATGCGGTGCTGATCTTCATCCTGCCGCCCAGTTGGCAAGAGCTGCGCTCGCGCCTGCAGCGCCGCGCCGAGGACTCGGCCGACACCATCGAACTGCGCCTGCGCAACGCCGCCGAAGAGGTGGCACAGGTGCAGGCATTTGACTTCGTTATAATCAACGATTCGTTTGACCGCGCGCTTTTTGACCTGAAAGCCATTGCCCACGCCCAGCGCCTGAAGTTTGCTGCGCAGAAACGGGCCCGCGCCGAAACCTTTCGCGCGCTCAACATCCTCTAGCTTTTTGCCCCCGGAGAACACCATGGCCCGCATCACCGTCGAAGACTGCCTGGAAAAGATCCCCAACCGCTTTCAGCTGGTGTTGGCCGCCACCTACCGCGCGCGCATGCTGAGCCAAGGCCACGCCCCCAAGATCGAGAGCAAGAACAAGCCGGGCGTGACCGCCTTGCGCGAAATTGCCGACGGCAAGATTGGCTTGGAAATGCTGAAAAAAGTGCCGATCTGATTCCGGACACACATCAAAAAAAGCACCTTGAAGGTGCTTTTTTTGTATCCGCGCGTGGTCAAGTCCATTCGGACGGGCAAGCCACACGCGCAGCGGCTAAAGTACGGCCATGAGTTCCACCGTTGCCACTGCTTTTGCCCCCGAGAGCGCCAGCTCCACGCCCGCCCAGAGCGCGGCGGCAGCCAGCTTTGCCGGGCTGGTGGACAAGATGGACTACCTCAGCGCGGCCGAAGTGGAGATGGTGCGTCAGGCTTACCGCTTTGCCGATGCCGCCCACCTGGGCCAGATGCGCAAAAACGGCGACCCCTACATCACCCACCCGATTGCGGTGGCGGCCATGTGCACCGAGTGGAAACTCGATGCCCAGGCCCTGATGGCAGCGCTGATGCACGATGTGCTGGAAGACTGTGGCGTCACCAAACAGGAAATGATCGAGCGGTTTGGCGCGCCAGTGGCCGAACTGGTGGACGGCCTGACCAAACTGGACAAACTGGAGTTCGACACCCGCGAGCAGAACCAGGCCGAGTCCTTCCGCAAGATGCTGCTGGCCATGGCGCGCGATGTGCGGGTGATCCTCATCAAGCTGGCGGACCGCACCCACAACATGCGCACCATGGGCGACATGCCGCCGTCCAAGTGGGGCCGCATTTCCAGCGAGACCCTGGAAATCTACGCGCCCATTGCCCACCGTCTGGGCCTCAACCACACCTACCGTGAACTGCAGGATCTGGCCTTCCGCTTTCTGCACCCCTGGCGTTACGAGGTGCTGGGCAAGGCGTTGAACAAGTCGCGCGGCCGCCGCAAGGACCTGATTTCGCGTGTGCGCCATGAGGTGGAGGCCGCATTCGAAAAACATGGCCTGCAAGTGCGCATCATGGGCCGCGAAAAAACGCTGTACTCGGTCTACCACAAGATGGACCTCAAACACCTGTCCTTCTCGCAGGTGACGGACATCTACGGCTTTCGCATCGTGCTGCCCGAACTGACCGACTGCTACACCGCCCTGGGTCTGCTGCACCAGATCTACAAGCCGCTGCCAGGCAAGTTCCGCGACTACATCGCCATCCCCAAGGTCAACGGCTACCAGTCGCTGCACACCACGCTGGTGGGGCCGTTCGGCACCAACATCGAGTTCCAGCTGCGCACGCATCCCATGGACGTGGTGGCCGAGTCGGGCGTGGCGGCCCACTGGCTGTACAAGGCCAGCGAACCGGGCAGCGCCACCAGTCAGAGCCTGGGCACCCAGTGGCTGCAGTCGCTGCTGGACATCCAGCAAGAAACCCACGATGCCGCCGAATTCTGGGACCACGTCAAGATCGATCTCTTCCCGGATGCGGTCTACGTGTTCACGCCCAAGAGCAAGATCATGGCCATGCCACGCGGGGCCACGGTGATGGACTTCGCCTACGCCATCCACAGCGATGTGGGCCACCGCGCCATCGCCGCCAAGATCAACGGCGAGCAGATGCCCTTGCGCAGCGAACTCAACAACGGTGACGTGGTGGAAGTGGTGACCTCGCCACACGCCCAGCCCAACCCGGCCTGGCTGGGCTTCGTCAAAACCGGCCGCGCGCGCAGCAAGATCCGCCACTACCTCAAGACCGTGGCACACGACGAATCACGCGCCTTGGGCCTGCGCATGCTTTCCCAGGCCTTGCGCGCCGAGGGCATTTCAGAACTGCCGGACGCGGACGGCGAACACAAACCCATCTGGGACAAACTGCTGCGCTTCACCGGCAACCGCAACGCGGATGAACTGCTCGCCGACATCGGCATGGGTCGGCGCATTGCCAGCATGGTGGGCAAAAAAATGGCCGTGCTGCTGACCGAAACCGGCATGAAACCCGATTTGCTGCTCATCAGCACCGAGCGCTATGCGAGTGGCCAGGAGAGCGAGGCCCAGGGTGTGGTCACACTGGATGGCAGCGAAGGCCTGTCGGTGCAGTACGCCAGTTGCTGCCACCCGATTCCGGGTGACCGCATCACCGGCTACCTCGGGCGCGGCGAGGGCTTGGTGGTGCACACAGACGACTGCCCCGTGGGGCGCCGCCTGCTCGACCGCGACCGCGAGCGTTTTCTGGAAGTGGAATGGGCGGACGAGCCGGTGCGCCCCTTCGAATCGGCCGTGGTGGTCACGGTCACCAACGGCAAAGGCGTGCTGGCCCGCGTGGCTGCGGCACTGGCCGCGGCGGAGGCCGACATCACCCACGTGGACATGGGCATGGAGCCCGCGCAGACCGCCACCGATCTCAAGTTCTCGATTGCCGTGCGCGACCGGGTGCACCTGGCCGATGTGCTGCGCAGCCTCAAGCGCACGCCCTCGGTGTTGAAAGCCCAACGCCTGCGCCCACGCGGCGCGTGAACAAAAAGCCATCCCGCCGCTTGCCCGCTGCGCGTGGCCGCATCCCCCTCAAGGGGCGACACCAGCCGTCCGGCAAAGCCGGCCCGGCGGTGTCCTGCCGCTTGTTTGCCGCGCATCGCGCGGCGGTGGCCCGTGTGAATCAATCGGCCAAAGGTGCCGGGTAACTGACCGCCAACACCTCGATCTGGCGCCAGCCGGTGGGTGTCATCAAACGCACTTCGTCCCCTTCACGCGCCTTGAGCAGGGCCTGTGCCACCGGCGAAACCCAACTGACCTGGCCCTGGCTGTTGTCGGTTTCGTCTATGCCCCGGATGGTGACCGTGGTCTCGGTACCCGCCTCGTCGCAGTAGGTGACGGTGGCACCAAAAAACACCTGGTCTTTGCCATGGTGGACGCTGGGGTCCACCACCTCGGCAATCTCAAGGCGTTTGGTGAGAAAGCGGATGCGCCGGTCGATTTCGCGCAGGCGTTTTTTGCCGTAAAGGTAGTCGCCGTTTTCCGAGCGGTCGCCGTTGCTGGCCGCCCAATGCACCACCTCGACGATGCGAGGCCGCTCCTCGTCGATCAGCGCAAACAGTTCGGCGCGCAACCGCTCGTAGCCGGCGCGGGTGATGTAGTTTTTGCCACCGGCCGGCAGCGCAGGTGGCGCGCCCTCTTCGTCGCCATCGCTGTCACTGTCGGTTTCGCGTGTGAAGGCCTTGCTCATGGTCCATGGATTATGAGACGCACAAGAAACGAAAAACCCCTCAGATATTGCTATCTGAGGGGCATCGTTTGGTGCGGCTGGCAGGATTCGAACCCACGACCCCTTGGTTCGTAGTCAATACAAAATGAGTTCCAGAAGAATTCATTACATCCAGCACGCAGGTTTAATTCATTCAAAATCAACAACTTATAGAAGATTAGCGTCCAAAATCAACCTAAGACGTACAATAACTGCTACCGAGAAACGGCAACCGAACGGCAACCAGCCCGGAGAAACGGCAACCGAACGGCAACTGGGAGGCAGGTCATGGGCATGATTACAGACAAAGAAATGGGGTCGAGGCCTAAGGGCGCTGACCAGTGGTTCACAGACCCGGCGCCGCGCGGCGCTGGCCGGTTTTTGGGCAGGATCACACCGGGTGGTGAGCGATCATTCTATTTCCGTTACACCACAAGCACTGGCCAGCGCGACACGCTCGCGGTGGGTGCTTACGACCCCAAAGGCCGCGATGGCTATTTGACCCTGGCGGCAGCTCGCGAAAAGGCGGCGAGTTGGTCGAAACAATATAGAGATGGCGCCCGCGATTTGCGCCAACACTTTGCCAAGCTTGAAGCCGAGCGCCTGCAAGCAAGCGAAGACGCCCGCCAGCAGGCAGATAAGGAGAAGCGTGCTGCAGCGGCTGCAGAGCAGCAGGCCGAACTAGACCAGCAGCGGCGCTTAACCGTCAAGCAAGTGTTTGAGCGCTGGGCAGCTACCGAGTTGGCTCCGCACATTGGTGGCGACGGCAAGCGCATCGGGCGAAAAGACGGCGGGCAGTACGTACGCGAGCAGTTTGAGCGAAGGGTGTTTGCCACGCTGGGCGACATCGCGGTCGTGGACGTGCGCAAGGCCGACATCCTTGCCATCCTGGATGCAGTGAAGGCCGAGGGCAAGCTGCGCACCGCCAACGTGCTGCTTGCCGACCTCAAGCAAATGTTTCGCTTCGCCGCCGAGCGCGAAATCATCGATCACAGCCCGATTGAGTTGATCAGTAAGCGCAAGGTCGGCGGCAAAGACATCAAACGCGACCGAGTACTGTCAAATGACGAGTTGGCCGCACTGGTCAAGCAACTGCCCACCGCAAACCTCAGCAGGCGCACTGTTCTTGGGTTGTGGTTGATTCTGGCAACGGGCTGCCGCATCGGGGAATTGATGGGCGCGGTATGGGCCGATGCGAAGCACCAGCAGCAGGCATTGCAGGCGACGGTGGACGCGCACAACACGGCACAAAAGTCTGGCGCTGTGCAGCTAGGGTTCGTCGATCTGCAAGCGCGTACTTGGTACTTGCCCACTACCAAGAACCAACGCAATCACCTAATTCATCTAAGCGACTTTGCCGCGCAGCAATTCGCCGAATTGGCCACGCTGCGCGAAGCGGACCGCATCACCGGCAAACCGCTCGCCTGGGTCTTTCCTGATAGCCGTGGCACCGGGCCGGTGTGTATCAAGTCTTTCGGAAAACAACTGGCCGACCGCCAAAGCAGCGAAAGCGCACGCCTGCAAAACAGAACCAAATCGGTCAACGCGCTGGTGCTGGAAGGTGGCCGCTGGACCGCGCACGACCTGCGCCGCACTGCGTCCACCATGATGAGTCAATTGGGCATTCCGGACGACGTGATCAATGAATGCGAGAACCATATCAAGCAGGGCATGAGCGGCCTGTACATCCAAGATCGGCGCGAGGCTGAACAGATTGAAGCGTTCGACGCCTTGGGCCAAAGGCTGGCCACATTAAGGGCGGCATGATTATGCAGATCACCGCAATCGCCCTTCAATCCAATCCAAAAACGTCGGCAGCAGGTTCGGAATTCACAATGGCAAGGCCAGCATCCAGCAACCCGACAGCTTTACCGCTGATCCTGGTTTCCAGGAAGCGTTGTTCAGGGATTTGGCCAAGCTCCTGCATCGGGGCAATCAACGCCTGCTTGTTCCCGCTCAAGTAGACCCACTTCACGGCACGACTCACGCCGACAAAACAAAGGTGCCCGATACGTTTGCTCATTTCCCCCTGAAATGACGATTGATTAAGGCGTGGCAGAAATACGCTGTCGAAGCTCAGACCTTTGGCCTGGTGGTAGGTCATCAACTTGGGAATTGCGGTGGAAAAATTGATTGGTGCATCTCTTTCTTGCACTTCCACGTCAATGCCCGCCTCCTTGAACCCCTTGGCAAAACCATGGACCTGACTCTGCTTCGGAAACAGAACGGCAATGGAATCGCCGTAGCTCAAGCGTAGCTTCACCATCTCGATGAGCTGCGCCGCTTCCTCCGAAAAATTGTCGGCCACAAAAAATAGGGGGCGCGAGCGGTCCATCTCAAGGTTGGATGCTTGCCGCATGAATTCCTGCCGCCGTGCTTCATCGGGGATGAATTGCGACGCCAGCTCGGTCACCATCGGGTTGCAACGGAAGGCTGCCAACAAGGCCGTGTTGTGAGACGAAAGCCCGAGCCGCTTGAGTGCCTCCGGCTCCGACACGCGATCGTCATAGAGCTGTTGTTTGCCGTCCATGCAAATCGTGATGTGCCGTGCCACACGCTTCAATATTTCTATGGCGCCTGCATCCATGTCCTGCGCTTCATCGACCAGCACGCTGTCAAACACTGGCGTTGGCAGCTTTCCACTATCAATCACACCGAAAACACCGGCGCGGATCGCATCAAAGTCGGGTTTTTTTTCCTTAGTGGGCAAGCGCGGATTGACGCGCTCGCGGTAGGTGTCAGCGCACCATTTGTCGAACGTCGAGATGCAATCGACCGGCACATCCAGCATGTCGTTGCCCGCCTGAATGAATTGCTTGAGCGTGTTCGTATAGACAAACAGTCGCACCGCGTCCTGATTTTTCCCGGTTCGATGGAACAGCAGGTTCAGCCGATGCAGCAAGACCAGCGTCTTGCCTGCACCGGGGCCACCGACAATGGCCTTGTGGGTGCGGGTATCCATCTGAACCGCGTCCTGCTGGGCAGGCGTGAGGCTTGAGAAAGGTATCAACCAAGCCATGGTTCACTCCGCAGCACGGCACATATCGGGCCTGACACCGCCTGCATCTATGGCGTCTGTCTGATTGAGCGCTCTGCGCAACTGGGTAGCCGACTGCCTGGCCTCGCGGTCGTCCGCAATATCTGCTGCGCAGATGTACCAACCCAATTCCCAGTTATCAAGGGCTGCGGGTTCCCCGAAGGATGCGAGAACACGTTGCGCTTGGGCCGTCACGTCCAGGTCGGTTTTCAGGTGCTGGCGGATTCGCAGCTTCAGTGCCTGATATGCAGGCGCACCGTCTGTCTGGGTCGCGCGGTCTAGGGCGCGCAGGGCAGCACCGTAGTCGCGCTGGCGTTCATGCAGTAGTGCGAGATTAAAGAGGGGCCCGCCCCATTGCGTACTGGCCTTTGCAGCCTCTTCGTAGCCGCGTATGGCAGCAGCCGTGTTGCCGCGCGCTTCTTCGTACATCGCCTGGCGATTGATCAGCCAGGCCACGGGTCGATTGGCCTGTCGCAACAGGGCGCGCACCAAGCCTATGGCCTTGTCATGCTGCCCCAATTCGGCGCACAACTCCGCGATGCGCGGCATCAAATCATTGGCCTTGCGCGGGTCTTGTCGGTACTCTTCCTCCAGGCGGTCTATTTCTTCCTGCTGCCTGTTCGGGTTGACCACATGCGAGAGTGGATTTTCGATGCTCGCCTGGAACGGTGCAGACTCGGGAAACTGGGCCAGCTTGAGTTCCAGGTGCAAAACCTGATTCGCATCGTAGGCGTACTCCAGCCTGAGGGGGCTGCCCTTGCTCACCATCGCCATGTTCCAATGGTCGCGAAAAAGCGGACGGCGCTCCAACCCAGCTACCAGTTCAACGGACAGCCGCAACGGTTTTTCAAACGCATCTTCGGGCACCGACAAGCTGTCGTTGACCGCCACACCCAGCGCCGGAAACGGAAGCGCTGCACCTTGCGCTACCAACGGCAGATCACCGCTTTGGGTGACCAAATAGATGTCGTCTTGCACCAACGGCGCAATAAGACCACGCCCGCTGGTTGCCAATGCCAACGCCTGCAGACTCGCGCCCCGCGCCACCGCCAACTGCGCATCCTTGCGGTCCTCGTACTGCAGCATGCGCGCATGCGCAAAGTAGGCGCGCAGTGCATCGGCCACTTGCGGAATAAATGAGCTACCGCCCACGGCCAAGACCAAATCGATGTCGGCAGGCTCCAGCCGGGCACGTTCCAGCGCATCGGCAATCGGCGCAAAAATCGAATTCTCCAACCGGTACTCGGTGCTGCGAGCAAACAAATGCTCGTCATTGAGAAACGGGGCCAGCACCTCGTCGAACTGAGCTGCAGACAGGGTTGCGGTGGATAACTTCAAGGTGCGTGCACCCTGGCGCAAGGACACCTGTGCCGGATACCGCACCACAATGGCCTCAGGCGGCGTTGCATCGAGTTTGCCAAATTGCTGCAGGCGCGAGATTTCGTTGCACATTTGAATCTTCAGTGCCTCTGCCACGGCGATCAGCGCGGGCGTGATAACCTTGATTTTTTCCTGGAACGACAAGTCGAACTCGGAAAGGCTGTTTTCTTTGCACAACTGCGGCACTAACACCTTGTGCAAGACAGCCAGGTCAATGTCGCCACCACCAAGCCGGTGAAAGCGAGACACCGACCGGCTGGCGACCTGCACCGGCGCCCCTGCAGCAGTGCGGGTCAGTTCAAAAAGTGCGATGTCGCAGGTGCCACCGCCGAAGTCGAACACCAGCAGGTTCTTCTGCCCGGTGACCGACTCCACCAAACTGGGGTCGTACCGGTAGGCAAAGTCGATAAAGGCCGCCACCGGCTCATCCAGTAAGCGGCCACCGCTCACGTCCAGGCCTGCAATGGCACAAGCGCGCGCCGTTTCTGCGCGCTGGGCAGTCTGAAACGATGCTGGAACCGTGACCACCACGTTGCCTGCGGCAGCGTCGCCGATACCCTCGCGCCGCAGATAACCCAGAATGCGCGCCGCGATGTCGGTCGGGCTGCGATAGCCCGGCGGCGCATTCGGGTACGACCGGGAGGTGCCGATCTCGTTCTTGCAGTCGTGGAACACACTCACATTGCGCGCGAGACCCTTGGAGGTGTCGGCCATCATTGCGCGCAAATCCTTGGCGCCCTGCCCGACATACTCACGTCCCTGATACGTCGCCACGATCGAGGGCAGCAACGTGCCGGTAAATTCACCGGCGGGTGTGGGCTGGCGCAAAGAGACCAACTCCGGCTCTGCAGCAGACGTGGCGCCTGCGGGCAGGCTTGCTCGGCAGAGCGTTGAGTTGGTGGTTCCAAGGTCTATGCCGTAGGCATCGGTCTGTATCGGTTTTGAAGTGGTCATGGTCGGCCCGCTTGCAGGATTGATTGAAAGTGTTTCGAATCGTGTTGGGGACACCATGCGGCCTATGAGAACAGGCTACAAAGGCGCCGTCACCAATTGCTCAGGTACTGCCGCCCGCAGGTCTTTCAACGGGCAGCGGCCTCGTTCATCACCCAGGGTGCCGTGCCAGGGTCATCCGTCATCGCTTGGCGGCCTTCTTAATCTTTTCTTCTTCACTTCCAACTGCTTGAAGTTCTCTTTGGAGATCACAGGTTTACCGGTCTGCGTCTCAATATCCTTGCGCGTGCGCCCTGCCACCGCGCCGCCGTCTTTGGCATCTTTCTTGAGCGGTGCCATGCCGAGGGAATCGCGGTCACGGTGTAGCTTGGTGGTGGTCGCTTCGGCCAACATGGTCAAAATCAGCTCGATGTCGGTCATGTGGTCGCGCAGGTTTTCACGCGCCAGCGCCTTCACCTGCTTGTACTCGTCCACCTTCAAGGCAAAGGTGCCGTGCATGATTTCGTTGGTCAGGATGGCGAATTCCTGGCTATTGGTCACCCCGCGCTGCTTCCATTCGTCGGTCAGGTCCTGGCGCACCGCAATGCCGCGCAAACGCTTGTCGATCCACTCCTTGGGGTAGCCCTTCTTCTCGTAAAGTTCTTGCATGCGGCCCATGGCCAACTCGGGGTTTTCAATCTCGTCCAGGCGTTCTTTGCCCACCTTGGCCAACCAGCGTTTGAAGGGCTCGGCCTTGGGGCTGGGGATGGACTGGATCAATCGGAAAATGCCCTGCGTATTCCAGCACTGGAGTTTTTGCCTTCCGCCCGCCGTATCAAACGCCAGAGCAAGGGGGGGGTCAATTTGTCCCCTCCCTTGGCTGTCCAAGCTCAAATCCGGGTCGCGCCTACGCATCTTCTTCCAGTAGTCCGACGGGTCGGCGGCATCCGTCAACGCAGCAACGATGTCGGTGATGACAAACCACCATTCGTCGTTGTGCAAGGTGCGGCGGATGTCCTTTTCCTGAAAAACGACCAGATGGTCGGCAGAGGTCTCCTGCTGGAGGACTTTCTTGCTCACGGTCTTGGCTCCGAAAGCAGCGCGGCGAGCGGGCTACCGGCAGCGATATGGGGCACAACGATCTCCGTGGCCAGCGCCAGCACTAGGCGGTTGCGTGTCAGGGCCGTAGCGCGGGTGGTGCGGGTAACACTGGGGGCAAAGGCGCTGAAGACGAGCATGCGGCCACTGGCGAGGGGTTCGCGTTCTTCGGGTGTGGGGCGGTAGTCGGCGGATTGGCCGCCAAAACCGCGTGCCAGCACTTTCACGGCGCGGCCCTTGCGCCGGAGCAGTGAGCGCAGCACCTGCCGTTCCAGCGGCGAGTGGAAGCCGCTGACGATAACGCGACCCGCCTTGACCCATTCCGGCACACGGTCGAGTGTTTCGAGCAGGACATGGCCGGGGCATTCGCGGGAGGCGATGAGGCCCAGCAGCGGTTCGTCGAGCAGCGCTGTCTCACCAACGCCGACTATTCGCGTGGCGAGTTCAGCGCCGACACGCTGAGCGCAATTGGCTGGCAGGGCGATGGGCGCAGATTTCATTCTTCCTCGTCGGCCCCGCCCATGCGGTACTTGATGTCGTAGTTGATGACGAAGTCGACCTCATCATCACTTAGCCCGAGTAGCTTTCCAAGTTCAATATCAATGCTATCAATCACGGACTTCGATGTTCGAATTCTGAAGCTTTGTGTCTCCGTCCTCCCAGTAGATTTCTGGTTCCGCACAAGCATTGTGCTATTACGCCTAAGATCTTGAATGTATCTCTCAGCCAATGATTTGATGTCCGGTGAAGCCAAGGCTGCACGAGGAATGGGAAACTCCTGAATATCGGTTGGATTGAGATCGCGCAAATTTGAGGTGATTGTGTACCACCACCAAAAGCAATTACTACTCAAAATGCCTACAAGGGGAGTGGCGTTTTCTACCGCCGCTGTAGTAAAACTAGTTTCACGACTACTACTTCCTGCTGCCCCATTTACAGAAAAAGCCGGGGCGAAATCTGTAAACACTTTCCAATAAAGCCCACCAGTGGTGCGGTAATACACGCGTCCTTGGGACCGCCCAAAATAGTTTCTAGCTTTTGAATCCGCAGATAGCAACTTCCCAAGAATTGTTTGCTCTGTCGAAGAACCTAGCTTTGGAACCCAAAATGATGGGCGCACCCGATCAACATCGGCATAAAGCAGGCGCTCAAATAAGCCGTCTCGATCAGTGCTGGTCCACTTGATGTATTTCGTCGAGGCACTCTTGGGGGTGGAAGATGCGAGAGCGACAAAAATAGTCAACGCTCGATTGACGGTGTCAAACAGTTTTGCTGGTCGCCACGCAAAATTGGAGAACCAAGCAGAACGCTTCCGCTCAATTATTTGCTGAACCACCCGCATCCGTTGCGTTGACGGCAAAGCAAGCGGAACGATCATGCTTATCGCACCGCTTGGAGACAGGAGGTCACAACTTCTTTCCATGCACATTGCGTGTATCGCGTTGCTGTCACGGGAAGCAAAAGCGCCGAGCGAATACTCAACCTCACGCACCTCAAGATACGGCGGATTCCCAATCACGACATCGAACCCACCCCCGCGCATCACGCCGTAGAACTCGGCGAACCAGTGAAACGGCTGGTGGCTGGCTCGCCATGCGGCGAACTCATCCTTCTTCTTCGGATTGATGCCATAGTCCTGGGCAAGGTAGCGATCCAGTTCTAGGCTCAGGCCGTTCAGTTTGTCGCGCAGCTTGCGCTTGTCTTCAGCCGTGACCTTGCCGCCATGCACAGTCTGCTGCTGTCGGAAGAAATCAAAGGCATCGGCCAGGTCGGCCGTACTGGCCTTGATTTCGGCGCGGTGCGTCTGGTCGCTGGCGAGCGTGTTGGCGGCGTCGAACTGCGCCTCTGTGGCATAGCCGACCAGCGTATTGCCAGCGCGGATGTTGAAGTCGATGTCGGGCAGCGGCTCCAGTTCATGCCCGGCGTCCACCTGCGACACCAGCTTGAGGAAGAGACGCAGCTTACAGATTTCGACCGCTTCAGCCATGATGTCTACGCCGAAGAGGTTGTGCAGGATGATGTTCTTGTAAATAAAGTAGCTGCGCGAATGATGGTGCCCTACTTCATCCAGAACTTTGATGAAGTCGGCTTCGCCCGGCTTGCCGAGTTTTTTCGCATCCTCGACGAAACCTTCCATGCGGTCGAGGCAGGCTTCGTAGAGAGGTTCCAGCACGTTGAGCGCAGCAAAAAGAAAAGCGCCTGAGCCACAGGTGGGGTCAAGGATGGCGATGCCGTGACGGAACTTTTCATTGGCTCGTTCCGGGACGCGCCCGACGATGGCTTGCCAGACGGCGCGCAATAGGTCGGGGCTGGTGCAGGTGTCGATGACATCCTGCATGAACTGGCGGATGTCGAGGTTGAGAGTGATGAGGTCGTCGGCGCTTTTCACTTCGCCACTGGCCAGCCTGTCGCGCACGGCCAGGCAACGGGTGCGGCGCTCCACGTATTCGCGCCAGGTTTCGGTGGGCAAAGTTCCGCGCTGCGTTTGTCCATTGCTGGCGGCGACGTGGAAGACAGCTTCCTCCAGGTTGTAGCGGCGCTCGAACATGCGCGCCTTGGGGTCGTTCATGCCCATTTGTACAAAATCGGGCAGCACGGTCACCGGCACCGATTTGCCGCTGGCATCGATGACGCCGGTTTTCATGGCCGGGTAAATGTAGCGGTCGGGGTCGGCCTTGAGCAGAGACCATACCGACGCATCGCCGTCGAAGGCGACCTTGCAGCGTTCGCGGGCCTGCTCCAGCAGATGCGGGATGACGGTGTTCTTGCTGATGTACTCGGTGATGTCTTCCTTGGTGTAGTACGCACCCATCTGTTTTTGGTTGATGTACTTCTCGAAGATGTAGCCAAGCACGTCGGGGTTGATCTCGCTGCCCGAGGAGAGCGGCCGGTCGTCGAGGTGCCAGTCGTAAGCATCAAAGAAGGTGAACAGGCGCTGGAAGGCTTCGTCGGGGATGTCGATGTCGGGGTGGTTGACTTCAAGTTCATGCACGTCAAACAGCCCACCGTTTAGATAGGGCACATCACCAATCAAGCTAGCCATATCAGCACCCCGCGCCCGTTTGTGCTGTCCCAAGCCTTCATGAAACAGGCGGCGCAGGAACTGGCGGTAGAAGGTATGAAACTTTCCTTTGCCTGCTTTCTCGCGCACGGCTTGCATGCGGTCGGCCAGATAGTTCGGGTTGCCGTCGAGGAAGCCTTTTTGCTGAATGAAGTACACGAACATCAAGCGGTTGAGCATCAGCGAGGTGTACCAGGCTTGATCGGTAGCGGCTTCGATGCCGTCAATGAATGCGGAAAAGGCTTCGTGCTCGGCCTTGAAGCGTTCGTAGAAGCGCTTGGAAACCCGGTCACGATCAAAGGCGCTACGCAAGCCCTTGATAACGTCGGTGAGGGTGATGGCTTCTTCTTCTTCCAGCGCCCAGACAATCTGGCCCAGCTTTTGCCGCAGCGATTCGCCACTGGTGCCCTTGTGCCAGGTGTGTGTGCGCGTGGTGTTGGGCTGGCCGGGGACGCGGGCGACCCATAGCCAAGTGAGCATGGTTTCTGCTGCATTGGCGAACACCAGCAGGTGCTCGTGGGCGAGTTTGGTGGCTTCCTTCTCGATCTTCAGCAACGTCGCGCGGGGCGGGATATTGCCGCTGGGATCGGGCGAACAGCGGAAAACCACGACGCCGCGCTTCTGGGCGATGCTGGCGAGGGAGTAACGCCCACCTTCCGCCACCACTTCCTGGGGGCGCAGACTGGCCTTATCCCAGCCCAGTTCATTGAAGAGTTGTTCGAGTTTGAATTCGCTGAGCAACTTGCTGAAGCGGGAAGGATCGATGGTCATTGTGTTGTTCTCGCTTGGGTGCTCAGGCAAGACCCATCGAGCAGATGAGATGGGTGTCGCGCTGGTTTTCCTGTTCATCGACGACGCACAGGCGGCCATCTTCGCGCAGGGACAAGATCAGGTCGGCCAACTGGTGGTCGTCAGCGCCGGCCTTGATTTGCCGGTTCAGGGTGTCGGTTGCGGTCTGGTAAAGCGGGAAGCGGTAGATGTCTTCCAGTGCCCGTTCGATGCGGCGGACGTGTTCGTCTGTATTGAACAGATCGCGCTTGCTACCGATGCTCTCGCGGTAGCGCTTGAGCCGCTCGTAAGCCTTGAAGCGAGCACCAGAGGGGCGACCGAGTGCGCCACCGAAGGTTTTCTCTTCGGCGACGATGTGCGCCAGCCCCTGCTGGGTGAGTGCGTGGTGTGCTTCCATGCGCGGCAAAGCTTCTGTCTCCGCCGTACACGCGGCGGCTTTCAGGATGGTGAGTTGCGACTGGGTCACCGGTTTGCCTGCTTCGTCCATCCAGGCCAGTGCATCGTTACCCTGAGCGGTGCGCATGTACAAGAGAACGCCCTTGGGTGAGGCGGGCGTCACGGTGTGTGCTTTGGTCGCGAACACCACATTGGGCAGGGTTTCGATTTTGGCTACCAGCGACGGGTCGGCATCGGTGGCGTTCTTCCAGATTTGATAGGCGTATGACGCCAGGTCAACCTCGGTGTCGCCATCGTCATCGAGGATGCCGTTCTTCTCGGTGTAAAGGTCACGGATGAGGTCGTCGTCTTTGTCATCGTCGAAAAAGGTTTCGTCGGAGCCGACGACTTCCCGGTTTTCGATCAGACGCTGGCGAACGCGAGAACGCAGCTTGATGAGGCGCTCCACACCATCGGCAGGCACAAAGGAATAGCAAAGAATTTTGTCCGACTGCTGTCCAATCCGGTCCACGCGACCGGCACGCTGTATCAGCCGGATGATGGCCCAGGGCAGGTCGTAGTTGACGATGATGTGGGCATCCTGAAGGTTCTGGCCTTCGGAGAGTACGTCGGTGGCGATCAGCACGCGCAATTCGTCGGCCGCTTTGACGGCGTCGCGTTTGTCGTTGGATACCGGTGAAAAGCGCCAGGCGAGGTGCGTGGGGTCGGCGCTTTGACCGATAGCCTCTTCAAGCTGTTTGATGCCGCGTGCGGCCAACTGTGTTTTCAGGTAGCGTGCCGTGTCGGCGAACTGGGTGAAGACCAGCAGTTTCTCCTTGCCGTGCTTTTGACTGGCGAGCTTTACCAGTTGGGCCAATTTGGTATCGTGATCGGGATTCCAGTCGCCACATTGCTTGAGCACGCCGAGTAAGGCCAACGAATCGGCCAGCAGGTCATTGCCCAGGTCTTTGATGAACAGGCTGCTGGCCAGCCATTTGAAGCGACCTTTGAAGGTGTGCGCATAGGCCGTGTAGGCTTTTGCGGCGCGCGCGCGGTAGTCGGCTTCGTTGCGTAGGCCGTTGGTGGTGGATGCGACGATCTCGGGGTCGTCGGAGACTTCCTCATCGGTGTCGTCATTGCTGTCGGCGGCCATCGCATCTTCGGGGTCTTCATCGTGGAAGCGCGTGTCGAGCAGTTCGGCCCCCTGGGTTCCTAGTGGGATGTCCAGCCCCTGTTCGATGGCATAGAGCACGATGAAGTTGCGCAGAATGTGCCGTTCAATGGACAGCAAGAATGCCGGGCCAGCGCTCTCTAGGCGTTTGAATAAGTTGGTGCGGCAGAAGCCCATGAGCCGCGTGCCAGCGCGCGACAGGCCGTCAATGATCTTGTCTTGATGCGGCGTAGGAGGCGTTTTGGGCTTGGGCGCAATGTAGTTGCCCAGCCCATAGCGCGGCAGGGTTAGCTCATTGATGGTGCCCACTACCTTGTCGGAGTAGAAGCGGCCGTAGGGATCGGCGGGATCAGCGTCGTTGATGGCGAAGCTCAGGTTTTTAGGCACGCGCTTCGGGAAATAAGACTTGGTGCCGTCCGCAAATTTCAGGTATTTGCCGCGTTCATCCTGCTCGGAGTAGTGCTGCATGATGAAGCCGCGTGTTCGACGCACCATGTAGAGTCGCATCAAATCGCGCCAGTCATCGGTGTCGGTGCTTTTCTCGAACGCGGCGAGCGAACGCACAGGGCACTGGTGGCGGCGAATGAACTCATGCTCTCCACCAAGTTCGGCCAACAACTTCTCGGGGCGCACACCGATGTCGGCGTCTTCCCGCAAGAACAGTGAGAGTTGCGCAGAGAGGTCGAGATAAGTCTTGTTGTAGGGCGTGGCCGACAACAGAATGCAGTGGCTGTCGTTGCGCTCGATATAGGCGCGAATCACCTTCCAGCGTTTGCCTTCCTTGTTGCGCAGGTTATGCGATTCATCAATGAGCACGACGCGGTAGCGGCGGGTCTTCTCGGGTAGTTCCGTCAACACCCTGGACAGCGACAAGACCTTGGCGTGCAGGCGGTAACGATGGGCGTAGTCCTCCCACATCGGCACCAGGTTTTTGGGGCAGATGATGAGGGTTTCGGTGTGATAGTCGTCTTCAAATACTTTGGCCAACGCTGTAGCCATCATGGATTTGCCGAGACCGACCACGTCGCCAATCAGGACGCCGCCGCGCTTGTTGAGATGGTGGGCGGCGATCTTGACAGCGGCCACCTGAAAATCGAACAGGGTGTTGCCGAAGATAGACGGGATATGAAATTCAGAAAGCCCCGCTCTGGCTTCCTGCGCCAGGTGGTAGGCCATTTTGAGATAGACGTGGTATGGCGGCACCAGCCGCTCGCTGGCCCAGCTTTCATCAATGATGTCCGCGAGTTCCTTGGATATGTCGATACACCAGCGGTCGGTCCAGCGGTCCTCGAACCAATCCACCAATTTGCTGCAGGCGTCGTGCTCAAGAACATCGACATTCAATTCACCCTGCCTGGAAAGGCCTGCAAAAGTGAGGTTGCTACTACCGAGAAACCCAGTGACAGGATTGTTTGCGTCCTGCCGGTGTAGCAAATAGAGCTTGGCATGTAGCGGGTGGCGCAGATAAACCTTGACCACCAGTTTCTTGCTGTGAATTTGCCCCGCGAGTTGCCTGAGCGCGGCCTCGTCGTCGTTGGTCGGAACGCCAAAGGTAAGCTGTTGACGGAATTCTTCGGCAATGCGGCGCTTTTCGCGAAGGGCGGTCTGGTTGTCGAGTACATCCCCTTCGTCAGTTGAGCGGAGAGCCTGGCGCAATTCGTCGGTAGGGGTGACGTGCATGCCGACCAGCAGGCGGCAATTGCTACCATCGCCGCCCGACCAGCGGTCGACGTGCTTGGCCAAGTGTCGCCAGCCGCGCAGGTTGAAGTAACCAACGCAAAAATCCGCCCGTTCGGCGACTTGCAGCGTTTCCTCCAAGGCGGGGAGCAGCGATTTGTTTATGTTGTCGAATATTCTTGGCATTACGTTTCCCGTCGTACTGTGTTTTTATTTCTTGGTCTTAGTGCCAACTCGTCTATTGGTCTCGCGCTGCGCGCTAACGGGCACTTGCTTGTCCTGAATAGGTATGCCCACCCGCGCGCAGTGCTCCCGGATCATCACCGCCACCATGTTGGCAATGGATCGATGATCGCGGTCGGCAGCGGTGCATAGTGCTTGGCGGATTCAAATCTGAAGTGCAACACCCTTGGTTTCAATGAACGAGGGTGGAGTGTTGGGGGCTGTTCAGGAGCAGGTCCCGGTAGACCGCCAGAGGGGATCGTACGCCCAAGCCTTTTCTGGGTCGATTGTTGATCTGATCGGCAATGGCATCGAGCTGCTCCTGGCTGTGGATCGATAGGTCGGTGCCCTTGGGCAGGTACTGGCGTACCAGCCCGTTCATGTTCTCGTTGGAGCCCCGCTGCCAAGGGCTGTGCGGGTCGCAGAAGT
>NZ_JBHTCA010000024.1:0-53675 GCF_042665215.1 Hydrogenophaga atypica | reverse complement strand
GTCTGTACGCCACAGGGGCCAGCCGCTGATCGGTCAGACTGTCTTCCATCGCTTGGATGGCAGGGCCGTGCCCTTTCTCAAAAAGTGACTCAAGCAGCAGCCACAACGGGTGCGTTTCCTCACCAGGCGGGGGCAACACCAAGACCAGACGCCGCCTGGCCGCCAGAACGGGGGTCTGCCATGCGCGCGCATCGCGAGCGAGCACGTCATCCAATGGGGGCAGTGCCACGCCTGCGCGGTGCAACTCGGCCAGCTCGGCCTGAGACCATGGATAGCCGGCCAGATCAGGTGGCGCCTGCAACTGCCACCAGACCACCTGCTCGGCTTCGTCGACGACGGCCCCTGGGTGCGTCACGGTTCGACAGGCGCCGACCTGGGCCACCAGCAGCGGATGGGTCGTCCCCTGCGCGGTGGCCTGGGCCAACAACGTCTGCAGAGGCTGAGCGGCAATGTGGGTTTCGCCTTGAAGTGCCAATGCCTTCAGTGCCCGCAACAGTGTCAGCGTCTGCGACAGTCCGCTGGTGAACGCGATCTGTTTGGCCGGATCGGTGTCTCGCAAACGCCCCTGAAAATACTGTGCCAGTGCATTCAGACGGTCGGTCACAGCAGCCAAAGGGGCCCCCTGCACTGGGTCATGGCGTTCTTGCTCGATCCACTGTCGAATTCGCTCGCGGACCTCCGCCCAGTCTTTGCCTGAAGCGGCGCAGGCCGTTTCGATGTCAGCCAAAGCACGGTCCCAAGCCGGCCCCTGACCGATGCCGGGGGAGCGAGCCACCATCTCGGCCAGCTTTGAGCGAGCCACCCAGGGCAAAGGACAGATGGGGTGAGTCAGAAACTGCAGAAGGCCGTACAGATCCAGCGGTTTCCACAACTGGCCCAGCACCAGCGGGAGCACTTGCAGCGCAGGACGAAAGCCGTTGGACTCTTTGAACCCCTGACGCGGCAGTTGAGCCGCGGCCATCACCTCATCGAGAACGCCGACCTGGGGGGCGCACAGCACCGTGTCGGTTGCCTTGTCAGCCAGGTGTTGAGCCAGACCTTGGGCGGCCAGCCAGCCCGTCTCAGCCTGCATCACCGAGACGCTGCCATCGTCGCGCCAGCGCAATTGGGCTGCCTGTGCCCCACCGTCTTGAGACAATAAGGCCCGCTGGATATCGCCCAGCAACGTGCCCTCTTGAGCTGCTGGACGCAAGGCGCCCTGCTCAGTAGGTTGCAGTTCGCACAGCACCTGCTGCCAAGCAGGAGGCCAGTGTGAGAGCGGTTCGCAAAGGGTGAGGCGTTCTATGCGAGGCCTGGTCACCGCCATCGCAGACTTCACCATGGCAAGCCGTTTGCCCACGCCAGCCGCCAGCTTGTGCGTGTCCTCCGTCGCGGCCAGCAAGGCTGCCATGTCTCTCATCCGCCTGGATGGAGATGCCGACAGAGCGATGCCAGCTTCAGTGCTCCAACCGTGCAAGTGCCACAGATCGCACCACGCCAGCAAGGTGGCTGCAGTGCCGAGTGCATCCACGGCGAAGCTGCGGTGATAGAAACGGTTGGGACCGTCCAGGCGAGCCAGGATTTCCCGAACCTGCAAAATTCGGTCCGATGTGCTGGGCTCCAACCGCAGCAGACCCAGCTGGGTTTCAAGGACATTGAGCAGACCGAGCGGCCCTGTCGTCAAACTGTCCAGCTCAGATTGAACTGCATCCCCTCGCTGCCCATCCAGGTGCAGTCCCAAGCGTATGTGCATTGTGTTGGCCTTGTGTGTTTGGTCAGCGCCCGTGGTCAATATCTGGATTGTCAGCGTGTTCAGCCAGGCAGCATCCGGTGCATCGAATCTCTGCCACTATTCTGGTGCCAACCAATCTTGCAACTCGTGGGCTTGCCCATCAGAAGGCATCGCACGAAAGCCCTCATGCTGGCGTGCGGGCCCATTGTCAAAGGAGTGCTTGGGGCATTCGGTCTAGGCTTCGATAATCGCCATTGCTTCAAAAAAGGCTTTTGCCGTCATGTCAACCTGAAGCGTGTTGGGCGATGCATGCAACGGTGAAGCGGGATTGACACGGATCATTTTCCACGCCTGCGCTAGCCGTGCTTTGGAATGGGATCGCACCGTTGAAATGGCATCGCCAGCGCCGATTTCCAGAACCAGTCCGTTCTTCGGGTGTTGTAGCCAGATGTCATGAGCCTGACGCTGCTCACGTTCCCGGTGATCAACCCATTTCAAGTCGTCGAACATCAAGACATTGGGACGGGCCAATGCGCCACAGCGCGGACAACGGGGCAGGCTGTTGGTGAGTCGGCTGGTGGCCAAGTCGACTTCTGGCACAAAGTCATCTGCGGGCCAAACCTGCTCGCCGCAGGGTTGGGTGCATTGCATGAAGTGCAGCGAGCCATGGCACTCGGTGATAGGCTGTGAACGGAAACCGGCTTTCTGAAATTGCCCATCGACGTTGCTGGTGTACACCGCACAGCCATGAGATTTGGCCTCACCCCATTGGCGCAACCGCGCGAATCCCCGGTGCGGCTGTGCTTGCCGGTACATCGCCAGCCGGTGTCCGTAGAAGCCCCATGCCAGTGCCGCGTCATGCTGAAAAGCCCATGGGCTGGCAATTTCCTGAAAGCTCAGTTGGGCACGGGCCAGTCCTGGGTAGTGGCGCCACAGACCTTCTGGCCCTCGAAAGTCGGGCAGACCTGAGTCCACCCCCATTCCCGCGCCAGCACAAATCAGCAGGGCATCGGCGTCACGGATCCATTGCCAAGCGACGGTCAAGGCACGCTGTCGATCGTCCATCTTGACCTCTTTAGCGGGCAGGCACGGTGCCAGTCTGACGGCCTCTCTCGTCGTAGGTGTAGATCGCGCTCCCACGACGCACGTTTACCGAAGCTGAGGTGTAGCCCTTCAGACCATCGTCTGGGCCATGACCTGCCGGGACCGTGAAAATCTGCCGCCCTTTTTCGCCGTAGACGTAGATCACTTGTCCTCGTTGAACCGCGTTGACAATGGCCATTGCTGAAACTCCTTTGAAGAAACAAGAGATGAAGCGCCGGAAACGGCATGAACGTCGACATGTGGTGCATCCTCATGCCACGTCAGAAAATGAAGGCAATACAAGGCGGGCAACCCGCCGCTCGCCTGTACCCTCTTCACGCTGGCGTGTGCATGAGAACTTGCGATTCCACTGGTGTTGCGATGCTGTGGGATACCTGCTGCTTGAACGCTTCAAAGCTGGTTCGCATTTCCACAGGCACTCGTCGCATGATCTTCTCGAAGAAGAGTTGGTGCAGAAACGGCATGTCGTCAGGGGCAAAAGGCACAGAGCGTTCCGCGAGAAATGTCACGCAGATATCGTCATCCTCATCCTCATCCTCATCCTCATCCGCGTCGAAGTCCCCTCCCGGCTTGGTGCTGTCAGCGAGCTGAAGTAGTGGCTGTGCACGTAGGTCGAAGTAGCCCATGTCGTTCCAGTCCTGCGAAAGCTGCTCCGGGAAGGCTTGCAAGAAGCTTGAATAGGTGCAGCGACTTGCACGTGGTATCGGCAACATGAAGCGATCGAACAACGCGCGGTGTAGCTCAGGCAGGCTCTCGGAGTCCATCGCATTGGTTGTCCGCTGCATTTCGGCTTCGAGGGCTGAGGTCAAGGTGTCCAGGTTCACCACCCGCCTGGCTTCGAGCAGGCAACCTTCCCAAAAGTCGCTGTCGAAGACTTGGCACACGGCTTGGCGCAAGGGCAAGCCCATCGCGTGCAACTCCACAATCTTGATGGCGGATGACTCATAGTAGTCCTCCATATCCAGGATGGCATGGCAATAGCTGTTGATGGGATCGAGGTCGTGGAGCAGCACGGCAAATCGATGCTTCAATCCATTTGTTATGTCGTTCATTTTGTATTTTTTTGTGCAAGCAAAATCGTTTCAGTACGGGCTCCAACACACACCAGGTCCTATCTCACCGTTACTCCAAAGCAGCACAGTCTCCTGAACGCCGCCCCTGGTCAATGGGGTCTGGAATTCCACCCGGCCCATTTCCTGAGAGTGAATCTCGAGGTCCACGCCCAGATCGAAATCCAGGTCGTGGAAATCGTCGTACTCCTCCACTTTCACAGCAACCCCCGACGGTACATCGCTGTAGACAACACCTCGGGCAGGTTGATCCAGCGGCGCCACACTCTCTTCGTATCCAATCCGAAGCCAACCAATGGGCGAAGCGCTGACGCGTTCGAGAACCTCTTCCGACTCGTTGACCAAATACAGTTCACCCGCCCGGCGGGCGAGCCACAACCGGGGCGTTCTTGTTTCAGCCTTCCTCGGAGGTATTGGTCCAAATGGGCTTTTGCGCCTCTCAGGTGCAACCCACTGGAACGCACTGGTCAACCTCTTTGGTTCAAACATCCTGAATGGATCCGATCAAAAATTGGCCGTCTTGAGGTTTGGACGTGTTTACGTCGGCACCTCGTACCGTGTGAGAGCTAGTTTATTGCAGTAGGTATTTAAATTCTCCGTCTCCCTGCTCATCAAGCTGCAGCACAGTGAACAGACTTGGTGGTGTCCGACGTCAGCTCGCATCCCAAAAATCCTCTCCTTAGCCACAAGAGGCGTTCCGATCCGAGGCTTATTCGGGAGTCTGAAAATAAAGAAGATGATGACCAGAACGACCATTTATCATGGTCGCGCACCGTGTGCGGGCAACTCGAGCGAATCCACCCTCAAATGGTTTGTTGAATGTCAAATCCGTGGCACATTGAGGGCGCTTGGTGCCGTTGTGGTGCCTTTCAGGCTTGCTTATGGTGAATTCATGACCCCGCCGCGTGTTGTATCCGTTCACCCCTTGCCCACTCCCTGACCCCGCCGAGGCGCTGTGGTTGTTACCGCTTTGCTGCAAAACGTGGCCACCAACGCGGGTGTGTTGGTGGCCTTGGTGCTGGTTTACGCGGCGCTGAGCTGGCCGTTTGAGGAGGCCGACCGGCAGGAGCGGGCGCGGCGCATCAACCGGCGGCGCCTGGTGTGTGGGCTGTTGTTTGGCTTGGGCGCCATCCTCACCATGAACTTGCCGGTGACGGTGGTGCAGGGCGTGATCGTGGATGGCAAGACGGTCATCCTTTCGCTGGCGGGGGCCTACCTGCACCCGCTGGGCGCGGGCATCGCGTTGCTGGTGGCGGGTTCGTACCGCTGGCATTTGGGCGGCGCTGGCGTGGTGCCGGGCGTGGCCATTCTGGTGGGGGTCACGCTGTTGGGGCTTGTGTGGGGCGCGCAGCGCAAGCGTTTGTTGCGCGCGTTGGGTGGGCCGGGCTCGGTCTATGCCGGCACCTTGTGGTTGTTCAGCTTGGGTGTGGCGTGTTCGGCCTTGGCCGTGGTGTTGGTGTTGCTGCTGCCCGCTGCCATACGGCTGGAGGTGCTGCAACGCGTTGTTTTGCCGGTGATGTTGATTTTTCCGCCGGCCACGCTGGCCTTTGGCTGGATGTTTGAGGGTGTGCTGGCCTACCACGCGCGCGGGCGGGCCATCAACGCCATGTTGCGCGAGCAGGCGCGTGCGGCCGAGGTGTTTTTGCACGCGCGCGATGGCATCGTCATCCTCGACGAAGACGAGACCTTTCTCGACGCGAACCCCGCCTTTTGTGCCATGACCGGTTTTGCGCGCGAAGAATTGCTGGGCCGTTCGCTGGACGTGACCCGGCCCACCCATTTCGACCCAGCGCTCAAGCGCGAGGTGCAGCGCGCCATCGAGACCAAGGGTCACTTCGAGGGCAACATCTCGCGCCAACGCAAGAACGGCGAGGTGTTTCCCTGCACCGTCAAGATGAATGTGCAGCGGCACGCTGACGGGCGTTTCAAGCAGTGTGTGGTCATCTGCACCGACCAGTCGGAGGCCAAACGCTACGAGGAAGAACTCAAACGCGTGGCGCATTACGACCCCCTCACCGGGCTGCCCAACCGCAGCCAGGTGCTGCGCGAACTGCAGGCCGCCATGGCGCGCGAGCCCGGCGGTGTGGTGGCGGTGGTGTATGCCGATCTGGACGACTTCTCTCAGCTCAACGAGCAGTGGGGCAAGGCGGTGGGCGACCAGCTCATTTGTGAGCTGGGCCAACACCTCAAGGCCGGCCTGCTGCCGCACGACACCTTTGGCCGCGTGGGCGGCGACGAGTTTGTGTTTGTGTTGCCCAGGCCCGGCGACGCCCCCGACGTGCTGCGCGACATCGACCAACTGGCCAACCGCCTGCGCCAGCCGGTGCAGGCCCTGGGCCACACGGCGCAGCTCACCGCCAGCATGGGCGTGACGTTTTACCCGCAGGACAGCACCGACGCCGACACCCTGCTGCGCCACGCCGACCTGGCCATGTACAGCGCCAAAGACCTGGGCAAGAACCAGGTGCAGGTGTTCGACCCCAGCCGCGACGCCCGCGTGCAGCAGCGCCGCGCCACGTTGCTGCGCATCGAACAGGCCATGAAGGTGGGCGAGTTGGAGCTGTTCTTCCAGCCCAAGATGCGCCTGTCCAATGGCAGCCTGTTTGGTGCCGAGGCCTTGCTGCGCTGGCGCCACCCCGAGCGCGGTTTGCTGGCGCCCGGCGCGTTTCTCGACGAGATCACCGGCACGCCGTTTTCAGAGGTGCTGGACCGCTGGGTGGCCGAGTGCGCGCTGCGGCACGTGGCGCAGTGGCGCGAGGGTGGGCAGGTGGTGGCGGTCAGCGTCAACATGGCGGTGCCCACGCTCACCGCGCCCGGGTTCATCGAGTTCATGGAAAAGCTGCTGTTGCAGTTTCCCCAGCTGCCCATCTACACGCTGGAAATCGAAATCCTCGAATACGAAACCATGAACGACCTGGCGCTCGTGGCCCAGACCATCGAGCGCTTGTTCACGCTGGGCGTGCGCGTGTCCATCGACGACTTTGGCACCGGCTACTCGTCGTTGAGCTACCTGCAGCGGCTGCCCGCGCAGTTCCTCAAGATCGACCAGTCCTTCGTGCGCGACATGCTCAGCAGCGACACCGACCGCGCGCTGGTGCAGGCCGTCATTGGCCTGGCCCAGGCCTTTGGCCGCGAGGTGGTGGCCGAGGGCGTGGAAACCCACGAACACGCCGCTGTGCTGGGCGCCATGGGCTGCGACATCGTGCAGGGCTACGGCATCGCCCGCCCCATGCCGGCGGCCGATTTGCCGGCCTGGGTGAGTGGCTACCGGCTGCCTGCGTTGGTGTCTGCCTGATAGCGGCTCAGCTTGCCTGCGCCAGCCACTCCGCATACGCGAAGGAAGGGCGAACGTCGCCCACAAGGCGCTCCAAACGTGTGGCGTCTTCGATGGCGGGGCTGACTGCCGCGCGCAACATCGGCGCCCAATCCTCTGCGACTTGCCGCGCGGTGTTCATCAGCCATTGGATGGCGTCGTCACGCTCCAGCCCCATCCACTGCGCGGCGTCGGCAAGCCGCGCCACGCTGGTGCCCGAGCGGCCATCGGTGCCGGTCGCCAGCGACAACGGGGGGCCGTCCTCGATGTGTGCTGGCAAGCCCACCACATGGGGTGTGATGTCAAAGGCCGGTGACAGGCCCCAGGCCATGCGGTCGCTGCCTTCGGCCACCCGGTCAAAGAGCAGGCCGGTGTTCAGCGCGTGGTCGTCGGTGTTGCCCACCAAGGCGTTGAAGGCCATGCGTTTCCACAGCTCGACCAGTTGCCGGCCCAGGCGCTCGCGGTGGTCGTCCGCGCCGTCCCGGGTCCAGATGCGCAGCCGGTCTGCCAAAGCGAGGTAGGAACGCGCGGGGTCGCCCTTGGCGGCATCCAGGCGCAGGCGCAGCACCGTGTGCGCGCTGGCATACAGCTTTCGCGTGGGCTTGTAGGGGTCGCCGGCCCGGTCGAAGCGCTGCACCATCAGCACCTGGTGGGCGCCGAAGGTGTGCAGTTTGACCGGCGCCACGTGCAGCCCCGCCAACTCGGCCAGGCGCATGGTGACGAACTCGCGTACGGGCATGGCCTGTCGGTCGCCTCGGGCCTGCATCTTCACCAGCCACAGGCGCCCTTCGTGCACCAGCGTGGCCTTGGGGCGTTCACCTCCGGCGCTGGTGTCCAGGTCGTCGTTGAGGCGGCGCAAGGCCCGGCTGGCCGGTTCGTGCGTTTCGAGGTACTGGGTGAGCTGTTGCAGGTCTGCCAAGCCCTTGGGGCGCCATTGCAGTTTGCGCTCCATGTCGTTGCAAGCTTCGATCGCGCCCACGCCGTCGGGCACGCCCAGCTCCAGCAGTTGCAGCGCGTCCAGGTGGTCGCCGTGGATGGCCTTGAGGCGGTCTTCACCGTAACCCGCTGGCTTCGCGTCCCGAACGACGCCGGGCAAGCCGTCCGCGCCCAACACCGCCGTGCCCCTGGACGAGCGCGAGATCCGCAGCTCCACCGGGTCAAGTGCCAGCGCACCGTCGGTTCTTGCGTAGTCGGGGCGGTAGATGAAGCGGGCACCGTTGCCGTTCACCAGTTCGCCGGCCCGGGTGGGTTCGTCCCGGCCGGGGAGCCAGACCCAGATCGGCGTGACCACCGTCATGGCGGGCCCAGCTTGCGTTCGGCGTAGGCCAACGTCTCGGGGTCGTCGCGCGGGTTGAGCAGTGTCTCTGCCTGGCTCAGCAGGCCCAGGGCCAACAGCACCTTGAGGAAATTGCCCAGGGCAATGCCGTCCGCGCCGTCTTCCAGGGACCGGACGGTGGACGTCGAGACGTCGGCCAGGTGCCCCAGTTCTTCTTGCGTCAGGCCGCGCAGTTTTCTGGCCAGGGTGACCCGTGTGCCCAGGCGCTCCAAGGCGCTGCCCACCAGCACGGGAACGGGGCGCGCCTTTTTGTTGGGTGGGGGCGAGGCGAGACGAATCATGCAAAAATTCTAAGTGTTTTCGTTTTTAAGACAACGATTTTCATCAAAATTTCAGTTTGATATCAACAATTTGCCCTAGGCGGCCATGGGGTGTGATGTGTCGGCACTCGCCACCACCCGGCACGCCATCTGTCCCACCACGGCCAGCGCCTCCTGTGTGGGCACATCCCACGCCCCCGAAAAACTCAGGCGCAGGCAGTTGCGGTAGCGGTCGGTGGCGGTGAACAGGGGGCCGGGGCCGAAGGTGATGCCTTGGGCGGCGCACAGACGGAACAGGGCCATGCAGTCGGTGCCTTCGGGCAGTTCCACCCACAGCGCGTAGCCGGCGGGCGGGTTGCTCACGCGGGTGCCACGCGGGAAGTGCTCGGTCACGATGTGCCGCGCCTCTTTCAGGCGGTGGCGGGTGGCCAGGTTGATGCGGCGCAGGTTGGCTTCGTAAAAGCCCTGGGTGAGCAGGTCGGCCAACGCTTCTTCGAGAATGACGTTGGTGGCCGCGCCTTGCAGGCGCTTGCGGTTGGCCACGGTGTCGCGCCAGCGGCCGGCCTCCACCCAACCCAGGCGCAGGCCGGGCGACAGCGTCTTGGCGAACGAGCCGCACACCATCACGAAGCCGTCGGTATCAAAGGCCTTGGCCGCCTTGCGGCGTTCGTCGCTGGCCAGCAGGTCGTTGAAGACCACATCCTCGATCAGCGGCAGGCCGCGCGCCGTCAGCAGCCGCACCAGGGCCTGCTTGTTTGCCAATGGCATGACAGAGCCCAGCGGGTTAGACAGCGTGGGCGCCAGCAGCACGGCCTTCACCGGCTGGGTGTCCAGCGCCAGTTCCAGCGCGGGCAAGGAGATGCCGTTGCGCGGGTGGGTGGGGATTTCCAGCGCCCGCAGGCCCAGGGCTTCGAGCAAATCGATGTAGCCGAAGTAAGTGGGCGATTCCAGCGCCACCACGTCGCCCGGCTGCGTCACGGCCTGCAGGCACAGGCTCACCGCCTGGGTGCAACTGGCGGTGGTGATGATGTGCTCGGCCGCCAGCGTGCAGCCCATGTGCAGGGCGCGCCGGGCCACGGCCTGGCGCAGGGCGGGGGTGCCCATGTCGGCGTTGTTGTAGCGGGTGAGGCTCTGGCGGTGCAGGCGCGATGCGCGGCCCATGGCGATGCGCAGGCGTTCCTCATCGAACAGGTCGCTCTCCTGCGGCAGGTAGCCATCGAAGCAGGCGCGGTCGCCCGGCTGCTCCAGCGTGGCGAAGGATTCGGAGCGGCGCTGCGCCTCCAGCGTGAAGCTTCGCAGCGGCGGCGTGGTGGTCACCAGCGTGCTGGTGGCGCGCCGCCCGCGCCGCACAAAGTAGCCGGCCTTGGGCTTGGCTTGCACCAGCCCTTGTTCTTCCAACTGGCGCAGTGCCTGGTTCACCGTGGAGATGGACACGCCCTCGTTGGCCGCCAGCTCGCGTATCGACGGCAGGCGCGAGCCGGCCTTGAGCGCGCCACTGTCGATCAGCCGGGCCAGGCGTTGCGCGAGCTGGGCGTACAGGCGTGGTGACGGGCCCTTGAAGGGTGTGTCGGGCAGCGGCTGTTCGGTGGCGATGAGATCGGGCGAGGGCGGGGCGGCCATGGTGTGAACATCGTAGCGCGCCGGGTCAAGGGGTCAGGTGGTTTTGTGGCGGCCAAGCGGCACAGACAGGCCCCAACCGGTGCAGCACAGATGGGGGCTGTGTGCCGGTGCGGTGGCACAGAAAGCCGGCCGTTGTGTCTGTTGCAAAAAGGGCGGCCGCGCGACAGTGGACTCCCATCACAGGAGCCCACCATGACCACCGCCACCGCCCCGTCGTTCCTCTCCAGCCTGCTGGCCTTGCTGCCCCGCCGGGCGCTGGCCGCGCGCACCACGCCGCACAGCGACATCGCCCCCACACGCCTGCTCCCCGGCCAGGCACGCACCCTGCATGCAGGCCAGGGCATGCGCCTGCAGGTGCTCGGCGGCCGTCTCTGGCTGACGCAGCCCGGCGCCAGCCAGGACGTGTTCCTCACCGCCGGCGATGCGCTGGAGCTGACCCAAGACTGGGTGGTGATCGAAGCCGACGCCATGCCCGACGCACCCCGGCAGTTGGCGCATGCCGAGTACCTGTTGCGGTCGTTGGGGTGATGGCGCCAAGGCTTGATGGAATGGCTCGAATGTTTCGGCAAAGGCGAGCCGACGGCTGGAGGTGGCCGCCCGGCAACGAAGCGGGTGGCTGCTTTCAATGTGTTAACGTTTGTTAACCACCCCGTTGCCGCGCCGCGTTCGAGCCAGCCATGGGGTCAACGCCTAGTCCATCACCTTCGCATGACCGCACTCTGGATTGCTCTGGCACTGGCCGCTGCCGCGTTTGTCGCCTGGCAGCTTTTGGCCCGAAACCGCAAACCCCCCGACGCCGAACCCCAAACCGCCTCGGCCCCACCCCCTGGCCCCAAACCCATCGTTTTGCCCACGGCGTGGGTCATCCCTGACGTGCTGGTGCAATTCCGGCGGGTGGAGGGCTTTGAGCTGCCGCCCGATCGGGTGGCCGCCTTGCGCGAGCGTTTGCTGGCTTTGCCTCGCCCTGCGGCGGCCGCGTTCAAGCTGCTGTCGGGCGATTTCATGGACAGCGCGAGTGCCGACGCGTTGGCACAGGAAATCCTGAGCGAGCCCCACCTGGCCGCCCAGGTGCTGGCCACGGTGAACTCGCCTTTTTACGGTTTGGCGCGCCCCGTGGCCAGCGTGCAGGACGCCATCACCTACCTGGGCCGCGACACGGTGCGCTCGGTGGCCGTGCGTTGCCTCATTGAGCCCGCGCTGGCACCGGCCGACGCCCGCCTCAGCGCGCTTTACGACAACCACGCGCGCGCCAGCCGCCTGGCGGCGCAGCTCTGCCAGATGCTGGCGCGCCGTGTGGGCTTGCCCGACAGCGGCGCCATGGTGACGGCAGCGGTGTTGTCCTATGTGGGCCACATGGCCATGTTGGCCATGCGCACGCCCGAAGCGTCGCTGCAGGATGCCGGGAAGGATTTCCTGCAGCGCAGCCAGCACGAGCAGGACGATGTCGGTATTGCGGCGGGCGAGTTGGGCTGTCTGTTGTTGGAAGCGTGGAACATGCCGGTGGCCATCGTCGAAGACGTGCGCCAGATCGACCTGGTGGTGACCACGCCACCTAAGCAGCTCTCGGCCCAAAAGGCCACGCGCTACGCGTTGACCTACTACTGCGTGCGGGTGGCCGACAAGCTGGCCGGTGGAACCTGGGCCGACCTGGAGGCCGCGGTGCCGGAGCGGCTGGTGGGGCCCGAGTTCTTCCATGCCCAGACACATTTCATGTCGGACCCCAAGCTGGCCCAACTGGCGGTTGAAATGCGCACCCCGCAGTTGGTGGACGAGGTGCAGCGCATGCTCAGGGCTTGATCGCGCCGAGCTTGTCGTCGGCCAGGCCCACCAGCAGCGCCCGGCCATCGGCGTCCACGCGGAATTCCCCGAACCGCGCCACTTGCCAGCGCGCCGCCTCGCCTTCGCGGAAGAACCACGCGTCGGTCACCAGCGTCCATTGCCCGTTTTTGGGCGTGAGTTCGATGCGCAGCTCGTCGGTGCCCAGGGTCTCGCCGGGCTGGTGCAGGCGCACCAAGGTGGCCACGCCGCGCGCGTCCAGGCGTGCCACCACGTGGGGGCGCTGGCCGCTCAGCAGTCCGGTGTCGTTGCGGCTCGCGCCACCGGGCACGGCGAAGTTCAGGCGCATGTAGTCGCCCTGCATCAGCGAGCGCGGGTCCACTGGCGCCAGCGGCACGTAGACGGGGCGGCCCCGGGCGATCAGGCCTTCCTTTTCGCGGATGGCGCCTTGGGCCACCACCACGGTGGCCAGCACGGTGAGGGCGACGGCGGCCATCGCGGGCAGCGAGCGCGGGGTGCGTTCAACGGCTTTGGTGGGCGTGCCGTCCCGCAGCCTCCACCAGGCCAGTGCACCGAGGGCGGCGCCGCAGGCCACCAGCACCACGGCCTTCTGTGCCAAGGGCCAGGCCAGCGCGTAGTAAAAGCTGCCGAGCATCCACACCGCAGCCAGGCCAGCAGCGCCGGCGAGCTGCCAGCGCCGCGTGCCCAGCAGCAGGGCCAGGGCCAGCAGGGCAGCGCCCAGCGTGGGAATGAAAAAGGCCAGCGCCGCCAGGCACAGAGCGGCCAGCTGGCCGCTCCACGGACTGTGTGTGCCCAAGTTGGGCCAGGCGCGCGTCAGCACGGCGGCGCCGGCCATGGCCAGCGTCGCCGACACACTGTGTTGCAGCCAGGCCATGGCGGTGGCGGGCAGGCTGCCGGCCAGGCCCATGGCCACGGCACCCACCAGACCGCCGCCCAGCGCGCCGGGCACCAAAAAGGCCAGGCCTGAGTGCGCGGCCAGGCCCACCAGCGTGGCCAGCAGCCAGCCGGCGCCCGTGCTTTCCAGCAGTGTCGCGCCCCGGTTTAAGCGCCGCTGGATGGCCAGCGTGAGCAGCCACAGGCCTGTGAGGGCGTGCAGCACCGCCCACCAGGCAGACAGGTTGGGCGCGCGCCAGAAGCGACCTGGCCACAGTGCCAGGGCCGCGCATGCGGCCGCCGCGGCGCCCGCCAGCACGCGCAGCCAGGGTCTGTCGATCCACATCGCAATGCCCAGGGCCAGCAGCGCCAGCGCGGCAAAGGCGGCCTGGTCGGGGAGGTCGCGGGTGAGGCCGTAGGCCAGGGTGCCGGCACCCGCGAGCAGGGCAGGCACAGCCAGTTGCTCCACGAAGATGGGCACCTCGGGCCGCCGCAGCACGATGACCGAACCGGCCAGCAGCAGCAGGCCCACCAGGTGGGTGCCCAGCCCACGCGCGGCCAGGTCGCCCAGCAGCAGGCCGATGACCGACATCAGCGGCACGGCGGCCAGCCAGGCCCCCAGTGCGGTGAGCAGCACCACCGGCCAGGGCCGGCTTTCGATGGAGGGGATGGTGGCGTTGGGTGGCAACAAGCCTTCGGCCTGGGCGTTGCGCAGCACGGCATCGAGCGGGTGTGTCATGCGGCGTCCTCCTGAACCCCGTGTTCGCGCACGAGCCGGAGAATCCATTTGACCGACAGCGCCAGCAGCGCGGCCGAGACCAGACCGATGAGCATGAGCCGGCCAATCGGGTCACGCCCACCGTGTTCAAACAGCACCCGCACCAGGCCGCCCACCACCAGCGCATTGAGGCCCATCGCGGCCGCGCTGAGACCAAACACCTCGAAGTGCGCGGGCCGACTCAGCCAGGCACCGGCCAGCGCCAGCAGCACCAGGCCCAGCGGGTAGTGTGGGGCAATGTCCTTGGGGAACAGGCCGCCGATGGCGGTGAGGGTGATGGCCACGGTAGCAAGCGTGAGTGCGGTGCGGCGCGCCCAGGGGCCGGCGCCGGTCCAGCGCGCCCAGGCGGGTGAAAACAGCAGGCACAACACACCCAGACCTGCCCAACCCAGGGCGTGCACCCGCAGGTCGTCGGGCAACACGCGCCACTGGTGGCCGGTGTGGGTCTGCACCCACAGCGACACGCCTGTGGCAGCCACCAGCGCCCAGGGCGCCCACACCGCATCGTGCCGAACGCCGAAGGCCAGCGGCAGGGTCAGGGCGGCCCACAGGGCGAAGAGTTGCCAGGCATCGGCACCGGTCTGGTAGGTCTGGCCGAAGTAGGCAAACAGCGCGCCCACGGCCAGCAGGGTGAGCAGACCCAGCGGCGCTCGCAAGGCGGGGCGCAGGCAGGCGCCCAGGCCCATGGCCACCACCACACCCTGCAGCAGCCAGAAGCGGCCGGCGCGGCCCAGGTCGTCCCAGTTGGCGGCCACCCATATCACCAAGCCCAGGCCCACCAGCCCGGCGGCCAGCAGGGCCACGGCCCGCCACAGACTGCGCGCGGCGCCGGGGGGTTCACCGGCTAGGCCGGCCAGGGTCATCAGCCGTGTGCGGGCGTCGGCATCCAGCCCATGCGCCTGGGCCAGTTGGAGGAGGGCGAGGCGCTGGGTCATGACGGGGCGTGTGTCAGCGGTTGAGGAACTTGGCCAGGGCGAACAAGGTGTCGTCGGGCGCCTCGGTCATCTGGTGGTGGCCCACCGGCACGGTATGCACCGTAACGGCCTTGCCGCTGTCTCGGGCGGCCCCGATCAGGCTTTGGGCGGCTTTGAGCGGGGTCATCTGGTCTTGCGCGCCGAGCACAAACAGCACAGGGCAGGTGATGGCCCGCATCGCGGTTTCGCCGTTGGCGTAGCTGTCGCAGGCCTTGAAACCCCGGTGGAACACGTTGATGGCGGTGTTGCTGCGCAGCACCCGCCGACCCAGGGCCATGCCCGCACCATAGACCCAGGTACCTGGTCCGAGGGCCGAAGGGGGGGGAGCCAGGGTGGAGCGGGAAAACACGTTGACCAGCTTGAGCGCCTGTTCGGGATCGCTGATCGAGGTTTCCAGCAGCACAGGCGACACCCGCATGGGTGAGGCCACGCCCACCAGCACCAGTTGGCTGACCCGTTCGCGCAGGCGTGCAGCCGCTTCCAGTGCAATCAGGCCACCCCAGCTATGTCCCACCAGCGCCGCTTTTTGCACCCCGGCCGCGTCCAGCAAGGCAGCGACGAAATCGGCCGCCTGCTCCACGGTTTCCGGCGCGTCGCCGCCGCTCTTGCAGTGGCCGGGCAGGTCCACCGCCAGCACGTTGAAACCGTGGTGGGCCAGGTAGCGGCTTTGCAGAATCCACACGCTGTGGTCGTTGAGCACACCGTGGATGAACACCACCGTGGGCTGGGCCGGGTTGAAGGGCTTGCCGCCGGTGTAGCAGTAGGTTTTGGCGCCATTGACTTGCAGGTACATGGTCAGGCCCCCGCTTTCTCTGCGGCCTTGAGCGCGCGTTTGAGGTCGTCGATCAGGTCGTCCGGGTCTTCCAGGCCGATGGACAGGCGGATGGTGCCTTGGGCGATGCCGGCACCGGCCAGCGCCTCGTCGCTCATGCGGAAGTGGGTGGTGCTGGCCGGGTGGATCACCAGGCTGCGGCAGTCGCCCACGTTGGCCAGGTGGCTGAAGATCTTGAGCGTTTCGATGAACTTGCGGCCCTGGGCGCGGTTGCCCTTGATGTCGAAGCTGAACACCGAGCCGGCGCCACGGGGGCCAAAGCGCAGCAGCTTGTGCGCCAGCGTGTGGCTGGGGTGCGATTCAAGCAAAGGGTGGCCCACACGTTCCACCATGGGCTGGCTGGCCAGGAACTGCACCACCTTTTCGGTGTTGCTCATGTGGCGTTCCATGCGCAGGGGCAGGGTTTCGATGCCTTGCAGGATCAGCCAGGCCGTGTGGGGGCTCATGCAGGCGCCAAAGTCGCGCAGGCCCTCGCGGCGGGCGCGCAGCAGGAAGGCGCCCACGGTGGACTCTTCGCTGAACACCATGTTGTGAAAGCCTTCGTAGGCCTGGGTGAGTTCGGGGAATTTGCCCGAGGCCTCCCAGTCGAAGCTGCCGCCGTCCACCACCACACCACCGATCACGGTGCCGTGGCCGCTCAAGAACTTGGTGGCCGAGTGGTAGACGATGTCCGCGCCGTGCTCGAAGGGCTTGATGAGGTAGGGCGAGGTCAGGGTCGAATCGACCAGCAGGGGCACGCCGGCCTCGTGCGCGATCTGCGACACGGTGGGGATGTCCAGCACGTCCAGACCGGGGTTGCCCACGGTCTCGCCGAAGAAGAGCTTGGTGTTGGGCCGCACGGCCGCCTTCCAGCCGTCGATGTCGCCGGGTTTGACGAAGGTGGTGTCGATGCCGAAACGGCGCATCGTGTAGTGCAACAGGTTCTGGCTGCCGCCGTAGAGCGCGGTGCTGGCCACGATGTGCGAACCCGCGCCCATGAGCGTGGCGATGCTCAAGTGCAGCGCGGCCTGGCCGCTGGCGGTGGCGATGGCACCAATGCCGCCTTCCAGTGCCGAGACGCGCTGCTCCAGCACGGCGTTGGTGGGGTTGCTGATGCGGCTGTAGACGTGGCCGGCGCGTTCCAGGTTGAACAGCGAGGCCGCGTGGTCGCTGGACTCGAAGACGAAGGAGGTGGTGAGGTGGATGGGCACGGCGCGCGCGCCGGTGCTGGGGTCGGGGGCGGCGCCCGCGTGCAGCGCGAGCGTGTCGAAGCCGGGGTCGGCGTAGCCGGGCATGGGAGGGTCTCCGTGTGTGCCGCGCCACAGTGAGGCGCGGCCTGGGTGTGTGGGTGTCGTGAGCGATTATTGTGGGCTATATTTCAGGCACAACCATCCACCCGATACCGGGGCCGCGAGGAGAAACCATGAAAGTCAGCGACATTCTTCGTGTCAAGGGCAACACCCTCTACACGGCCACCCCCGATGAGCCCCTGGCCAGCGCCTTGAACCTCATGGCCGAGAAGGACATCGGCTCGCTGGTGGTGATGGACCACGGCGACCTCGTGGGCATGCTGACCTTCCGCGAAGTGATTCAGCTGGTGGTGAAGAACGGCGGCGCGGTGGGCACCACCATCGTGCGCACCGCCATGGACGACGCCCCGCTGACCTGCACCATGGAGACCGAACTCGACGAAGTCCGCCGCATGATGTTGGACCGCCACGCGCGCTACATGCCCGTGATGGACAAACGCATGCTCATGGGCGTCATCAGCTTCTACGACGTGGCCAAGGCCGTGGTGGACAGTCAGAACTTCGAGAACAAGATGCTCAAGGCCTACATCCGCGACTGGCCTGCCGACGCCGAGAGCGAGGCGGACAGCCCCAAGCTCTGAACAAGGCCAAAGGACAAAGCGCCCGACCGGGCGCTTTTTTCATTCCTTGATGTTGGCGCGCTGAACAATTTTCTGGTTGCGCGCGTATTCCTCCCGCACGAAGGCGCCGAACTGCGCCGGGCTGCTGTTGCCGGCCGTGGCGCCTTGTTCGCTGAACTTGGCCTTGATCTCGTCGGACTTGAGCACCTCGTTCAGTTCCTGGTTGATGCGCGCCACCACCTCGGGCGGCGTTTTGCCCGGTGCGAACAGGCCGATCCAGGTGTTCATCTCGTAACCCTTGAGGCCGGGCATCTCGGCGAACGCTGGCACCTGTGGCAGGTTGGGCAGGCGCTTGGCGCCGGTCACGCCCAGGGCCTTGATGCGGCCAGCGCTGATGTGCGGCATGGCCGTGGTGGCCACCAGCATGGCCAGATCGACCTGGTTGCCAATCACGTCAGCGGCGATCTGCGCGCCGCCCCGGTAGGGGATGTGGGTGACAAAAGTGCCGGTCTGGTCCTTGAGCAATTCCATGGCCAGTTGCAGCACGGTTCCGATGCCCGAGGTGGCGTAGTTGTACTTGCCGGGCTCCTTCTTGGCCAGCTTCACGAACTCGCCGAAGTCCTTGGCGGGCAGACCGGGGCGTGCCACCAGCACCATGGGCGCGGTGCTGATCAGGCCCACCGGGGCCAGGTCGGTGAGCGGGTCGTACCGGAAGGCCGAGGGGTTGATCAGGCGACCGATGACGATGGGGCTGTCGGGCCCGACCACCAGAGTATAGCCGTCGGGGTTCGCCTGCACCACCTTGGAGACGCCGATGGCGCCACCGGCGCCGGCCACGTTCTCCACCACCACCGACTGTTTGAGCCGCTCGCCCAGCTTGGTGGCCACCAGCCGCGCGCTGAAGTCCACGCTGCCGCCGGCGGTGAAGGGCACCACCAGGGTGATGGGCTTGGCGGCCGGCCAAGCTTGGGCCTGGGCCGTGAAAGGGGTGGCCAGGGCGGTGGCGGCCAGCAGGGTGAAAAGCCGGCGGGGCAGGGGCGTGGTCATGGGTGGTCCTCAGGCAAGGGTGGAAGATGGGGAAACGGGCAGGAGCGTGGCGCGCAGGCGGTCGAACTCGGCCGTCCATTCGCTGCGCCACTGGCGGCGCGTGCTGTCGTCGGTCCAGGCGCCTTCGATGCCGTTGAGCATGAAGCCGCGCAGGTCGTCCAGCGAGAAGCCGAAGTCGCGCACCATCATTTGCCAGGCCCGGGTGGGCGTGACGTGGTGCAGCGTGGGGTCGTCGGTGTTGGGGTGCACGCGCAGGCCCAGGCCGGGCATGTGGCGTATCGGGTGGTCCAGCGCCCAGCGCTCGGGCGCCAGGGTGCGCAGGTAGTAGGAGTTGGTGGGCACCACGGTGAACAGCACGCCGCGCTCGGCACATTCGCGCGCGAACTCGGGCGCGTCCACCACGGTGTAGCCGTGGTCGATGCGGTCCACCTTGAGCAGGTCCAGCGCGGTGCGCACGTTGTGCCAGGGCATGCCGAACTCGCCCGCGTGGGCGGTGGTGCGCAGGCCACCGGCGCGCGCGGCGGCGTAGGCGTCCACGAACAGCTCGGGTGGTCGGTCGTTCTCGCGGTAGTCGATGCCGATGCCAATCACTTCCTCGTGCGGGTGGGCCAGCACCCAGCGCACCATCTCCAGCGCGGCCTCGGGGCTGGCCTCGCGGTCGATGGCGGGCACCAGGCGGCCGGTGATGCCGTGGTCGCGCTGGGCGTCGTGGATAGCGCGCACGATGCCCTCGACCGCGCGGGCGTAGGGCAGGCCGGAGACCTCGGCGGTGCCGGTGGGGTTCCAGAAGAACTCGGCGTAGCGCACCGAATGCGCGGCGGCGTCCTGCAGGTACTCGTAGGTCAGGCGGTGCAGGTCGTCGGCCGAGCGGATCAGGTCCTGGTCCAGCGCGCGCAGCACCCGCAGCACGCCCACCGGCTTTTCGCCCCGGGTGTAGAAGGCCTCGATCTCGGCGTCGCTTATAGGCGCGTGTTCACGCCGCACCAGGTGGGTGAAGGTGTCGCGCCGCACGGTGCCCAGCAGGTGGCAGTGCAGCTCGGCCTTGGGCATGGCCCGCAGAAAGGCTTCGAGGGGGTCGGGGTGGCTCATAAGGTGGGCCAGTCTAGGTCAGGTGCATCGATAATCGAAGTTTCAAATTTCAATGACTTCATTCAAACTATGAATGGGATCGAGCACGGGCTGCGGGCCCTCACCTTGCGCCACCTGCGCTGCCTGGTCACGCTGGCCGAAGAGCGCCATTTCGGCCGCGCGGCCGAGCGCCTGGCCATCACCCAGCCGGCTTTGAGCAACGCCATGCGCCAAATGGAGCGCCTGGTGGGCACGCCGCTGCTGGCGCGCGAAACCCCGCGCTTCGAGCTGACGCCGGCCGGTGCCGAGTTGCTGCGCCGCGCCCAGTACCTGGTGCACACGGTGGACCTGGCGCTGGAGGACATGGCCCAGATCCTGGCCAGCGGGCAGGCCCTGCTGCGCCTGGGCGTGGTGCCCTCGGCCGCCGCCCTCGTCGCCGAGGCGCTGCAGGCCCACCCGCCGGTGGCCAGTGGCGAGCTGAAAGTCGATTTGCTGGATCTGCCTTCCAGCGCTTTGCTGGAGGAACTGCGCCAGGGCCGCATTGACCTGGCCGTGGTGGCCCTCACCGATCCGCCCGACGGCCTGACCGTGACCGAGCTGTTCGAAGACCCGCTGGTGCTGGTGCTGCCGCGCTCGCACGCGCTGGCCGAGGGCGCCGAGGTGGCCTGGCGCCAGCTGCGCCACGAGCGCCTGGTGCTGTTCGCCAGCGGCAGTGTGTCGGAGCTGGCCGGGCCGGCGAGTGCCCAATTCGCGCGCATTGAGCGCGAGCCGATGCGGGTGCAACATTCCGAGACCTTGTACGGCTGCGTGCGCAGTGGCCTGGCCCTGGGACTCATGCCCCGGCTCTACACCACCCACCTGGCCGACCCCACGCTGGTGGTGCGGCCCTTGGTGCGCCCCGCGATCGAGCGGCGCGTGGCCTTGTTGCAGCGGCCTGGGCCGCAGCGCAGCGAGGCGGCCGAGCGGTTTGCGCAACACCTGCGCGAGCGGCTCAGCGGTGGGCGTCGTGGATGACGGCCCGCACGCGCGGGTAAATCTGCTGGTTCCACTTGCGGCCGCTGAACACGCCGTAGTGGCCCACGCCGGTCTGGATGTGGTGGGTTTTGAGGTAGGGCCGCAGGCTGGTGCACAGGTCGTGGGCCGCCACGGTTTGCCCCACCGAACAGATGTCGTCGCGCTCGCCCTCCACCGTAATCAAGGCGGTGCGCCGTATGGCCCCGCAGTCCACACGGCGGCCGTTCACCATCAGTTCGCCACGCGCCAGGTCGTAGGTCTGGAACACCTTTTCCACGGTTTCCAGGTAGAACTCGGCCGGCAGATCGTTGACGGCCAGGTACTCCTCGTAGAAGTTCTGGATCACGCTGGCTTGCTCCACGTCGCCTTCCACGAGGTGGTTGAACATGTCGATAAACGACTGTTTGTGGCGCTCGGGGTTCATGCTCATGAAGGCGCTGACCTGCACGAAGCCCGGGTACACCCGCCGCATGAATCCCGCGTGGGGCAGGGGCACGTGGCTGATGAGGTTGTGCTCAAACCAATCGATGGGCTTGCTGACCGCCAGCCGGTTCACCTCGGTGGGGTTGATGCGGCAGTCCACCGGGCCGGCCATCAGCGTGAGGCTGCGCGGCTGGGCCGGGTGGTCGTCTTCGGCCATCAACGCGGTGGCGGCCAGCGCGGCCACGCAAGGCTGGCACACCGCCACCACGTGGCAGCCCGGGCCGATGTGGGCGATGAAGCGGACCATGTAGTCCACGTAGTCGTCGAGCCGGAACGCGCCGTGGCGCAGCGACACGTCGCGCGCGTTGTGCCAGTCGGTGATAAAGACGTCGTGGTCTTGCAGCAGGGTGCGCACGGTTTCGCGCAGCAGCGTGGCGAAGTGGCCGGACAGCGGTGCCACCAGCAGCACGGGCGGCTGGTCGCTGACGCCAGGTTTCTTGAAGTGCAACAGGATGCCAAATGGCAATTCGAGGGCTTTTTCCTCGGTCACCGGCACACTTTCACTGCCCACCAGCGCGCTGTCTATGCGGTAGGGCGGGCGGGTGTGGGTGAGCTTCATGCGGTGAAACACTTCGCTGGCAGCGGCCACGCGGCGCAGCAGGCTGCGCTCGGTTTTGTGCAGCCAGAGGGCGGCGCCGGTGTGTTGCGCCATCAGGCGCAAGGGCGACAGCAGGTCGGACTGGTTCTGGTAGGCCTGGTACAGCATGGGGGTCCTGTCGTGCTGTGGACTTGTGGTCCAGTGCGTGAGTGAACGCAATTTGTGGGCCAAGCACGGTGTTTCGCGGCCACGTTCATCGGTTCGTCTCAATCTGGCACAGGGCTTGCTGATGTTCTTCAACCACCAGGAGCAACCCCATGGCCAAAGCCCAATTGACGATCAGCAGCAAGAACTACGGCGCGTGGGCTTTGCGTGGGTGGTTGATGTGCCGGTTTGCGGGCCTGGATTTCACCGAGCACGTGATCCCACCGGACGACCCGGCGATGAAGGCCGAGATGCTGCTGCTTTCGTCCAGCATGCTGGTGCCCTCGCTGCAGCACAACGGCATCAAGGTGTGGGACACGCTGGCCATTGGCGAGTATTTGCACGAGGTGAAGCCACGCGCGGGCTTGTTGCCGGCCGACCAGAAGGCGCGCGCGCACTGCCGTGCGATTTGCGGCGAAATGCACTCGGGGTTCAGCGCCCTGCGCAGTGCCTTGCCCATGAACATCAAAGCGCATTTCCCGGGGTTCAAGGTGTGGTCGCGTGCGGTGGCCGACATCGAACGTGTGGTGGCCATCTGGAAGGAATGCCTGGTGGCGCACGGCGGCCCGTATCTGTTCGGTAAAACGCCCGGCTTGGCCGATGCGATGTATGCGCCGGTGGTGACGCGTTTCCTCACCTACGACGTGGCACTGGAGCCGGTGTGTGCCGCGTATTGCCAGCGCATCATGGCCTTGCCGGCCATGGTGGAGTGGGTGACGGCGGCGCGCGAGGAACCGGAGGAGATTGACGAGTTGGATGCGGAGTTTTGAGTCTTCGTGCAGCGTTGCGTGCGCCGGAGCGTGTGGGGTGACGGGTTCCGCTCGTGTCCCCCAGCGGCTTCGCCGCTTCCTCCTTTACCTCGCTGCACCCGTCACCCCACACGCTCCGGCAACCACCATGCAGGCACACCACCGGTTGCACTCCAACACCTTTGCAGATCGGGATGGCCGGGTGCGCAGCGCAGCGGCATAAAGGGGGAGCCCGCGCAGCGGGGCGGAGGACAGCCGCGGAGCAGCGCACCCGGGCATCCCGATCCACCCCACACCGATCAAAACAGCACTATTTCCAAGGCGTAGAAGCCGGAATCGCACACACCGGCTTCACGTCCACCGTCTTGAAATCGGCCGGCGAGACGATCTCCAGGTACTCCATGTCGGGCGAATAATCGAACAGGTAGTGGCGTATGCCCGGGCGCTGGTGCACCACGTCGCCTGCTTCCACCAAGGTCTCCTTGTCCTCGTACATGAAGCGCGCCCAGCCCTTGACCATGATCACGATCTGGAAGTCCGCCTCATGCCGGTGCCAGCCCGTGCCCTCATCCGGTGCCATGTTGGCCTTGACGAGGTGCGCGATCACCTTGCCGTGGGTGGCGTCGGCAATGCCCAGATCGCGGTAGAGGAAAAAGTCGCGCAGCCCTCCCGACACATAGTCGGTGTCGGCGGGCTTGACATGGGAAAACTGGGTGCCAGTGCGGTCGAGCATGGGGTTCTCCTTGCGCAGCCAAAGGTGCTGCACTGCAGCATCAAGCATGAAGCATTCCATAGCAGGTCGCCGCCCGTCGGCCCTCTGGGATAATCGCGCCCCATGAGCGGCAACACCTTCGGCAATCTTTTCGCAGTCACCAACTTCGGTGAATCCCACGGCCCGGCCATCGGCTGCGTCATCGACGGCTGCCCGCCCGGCATGGACTTGTGCGAGGCCGACATCCAGATCGAGCTGGACCGCCGCCGCCCCGGCACCAGCAAGTTCGTCACCCAGCGCAACGAGCCCGACGCGGTGGAAATCCTGAGTGGGGTGTACGAAGGCAAAACCACCGGCACCCCCATCGCGCTGCTGATCCGCAACACCGACCAGCGCAGCAAGGACTACGGCAACATCCTGCAGAGTTTTCGCCCAGGCCATGCCGACTACACCTATTGGCACAAATTCGGCATCCGCGATCCGCGCGGCGGCGGCCGTTCTTCGGCCCGCCTGACCGCGCCCACCGTGGCCGCCGGCGCGGTGGCTCGGAAGTGGCTGAAGGAGCGTTACGGCACCACCTTCCACGGCTGCATGACGCAGATCGGTGACGTGGCCATTCCCTTCGAGAGTTGGGACCACGTGCCCAACAACCCGTTTTTTGCCCCGGTGGCCGATGTGTCGGCATTGGAGGACTACATGAACGCGCTGCGCAAGAGCGGTGATTCCTGTGGTGCCCGCCTGCGCGTCACGGCCCGCAGTATGCCCGTGGGCCTGGGCCAGCCGCTGTACGACAAGCTCGACGCCGACATCGCCTACGCCATGATGGGGCTGAACGCCGTCAAGGGCGTGGAGATCGGCGCCGGTTTTGACAGCGTGACCCACAAGGGCAGCACCCACGGCGACGCGCTCACGCCCAATGGCTTTGCCAACAACAACGCGGGCGGCGTGCTGGGCGGCATCAGCACCGGGCAGGACCTGGAGGTGGCCATGGCCATCAAGCCCACCAGCTCCATCCTCATCCCGCGCGACACCATCGACCTGCAAGGCCTGCCCACCGAGGTGATCACCAAGGGCCGGCACGACCCCTGCGTGGGCATACGCGCCACGCCCATTGCCGAGGCGCTGCTCGCGCTGGTGGTGATGGAGCACGCCCTGCGCCAGCGCGCCCAGTGTGGCGACGTGACCGTGGGCACGCCCGACATCGCGGCGCTGGCGCGGCGTTGAAAAGTGATTCGGCGCCGGGCCGTCCCAAGGCGGATCAGCCCCCTCGGGGGGCAGTGACCCGCACAGCGGTGGAACGTGGGGGTGGACAGCTCGCGCCCTTTGCGGCGCTCTCGGCCTCCTACTTTGCGCACATCGGGTTTTTCAACCCCTACCTGTCACTTTGGCTTAAAGACCTGGGCTACGGGCTGTTCGCCATCGGCTTGTTGACCTCGGTGCAGTCGGGCACCCGGCTGGTGGCCCCCTACGCGTGGGGCTGGTTCAGCGACCACACGGGCGAGCGCGTCAAGCTGCTGCGCTACAGCGCTTTGGCCGCGCTGCTGTTGTCCCTCGGTTTGTGGTTCGAGTGGTCGTTGTACGGCCTGATGTTCTTGCTGCTGCTGATGTTCGTGAACACCAGCGGCATGATGCCCATGAGCGAGGCGGCCATGGCCCACCTGGTGAGCCAGGACGGGCGGTTCGATGCCGCCCGCTATGGCCGGGTGCGCCTGTGGGGCTCGCTGGGTTTTCTGGTCACGGTGGTGGTGGCCGGGGCCTGGTTTGAACGTTTTGGCATGGGCCACTTCCCGGCCTGGGCACAGGGCACGCTGATCGCGGTGGTGTTGAGCGCCTGGTGGTTGCCCAACCTCAAAGAGGCGCCCCATGCTGCCGACGACCAGGGGCACATCGGGCCGGTGCTGCGCCAACCTCAGGTGCGCTGGTTTTTTGCGGCCATGTTTTTCCATGTGCTGGCCCACATCTTCATCTACGCCTTTTTTTCGCTCTACCTCGATGGGCTGGGCTACAGCAAGACGGTGATTGGCTTGCTGTGGGCGGTGTCGGTGCTGATCGAGATCGGCTGGTTTTTCACCCAGGGCCGCTGGCTGCCCTTGCTGTCGCACAGCGGCTGGCTGGTGCTGGCCGCCGCGCTGATGGTGGTTCGCATGGTGTTGACCGCCGGCCTGCCGCTGGTGTGGCCGCTGTTGCTGTTGGCGCAGATGCTCCACGCCATCACCTTCGCCACCCACCACACGGTGTGCATCGCGCTGCTGTCGCGGCATTTTCCGGGGCGGCTGCGCGGTCGCGGCCAGGCCTTGTACTCGGTGGTGGGCTACGGTTTCCCTGGGGTGCTGGGTGGGTTGGGTGGCGGGGCGCTGAGTGCCGTGTGGGGCTTGACCAGCATGTTCTGGTTGTCGGCCGTGTGTGCGCTGGTGGCCACGGCCTGCGCGCTGCGGTTGCGCGCACTGGACAGACGCGCATAAGCACCGGGTGTGGGGTGCGGCGGGTCGTTACCATCGGTCCCTTATGCCCACCGCCCGCACCCAAGATCGCCCGTCCATTTTCCGCTCCGCTCCTGCAGACGAGGCACCGGTGCCCTGGAGCGGCCGGGTGAGCTTGGACGACGTGGGGCGCCCGGGGGGGCTTTTGATCGCCGCGCTGCTGCAGTGCGCAGAAGAGCGGGGGCTGTCGCTGAGCGAACTGGCCACGCGCATGGGCGTGAGCTACTGGAGCCTGAGCCAGTTGCGCATCGGTTTTCGGCCCATCGAAACCTTGGACGAGGACCTGGCCCAGGCCTGCGCCGATTACTTGGATCTGCCCCGCCTGACCGTGGACATGCTGGCGGGCCTGCTGGACCCAACGCAAGCGCTCGCGGAAGAAGACCTGAGCGGCGAAGACATCCTGCATGCGCGGCAGCTCTTGGCGCGCACGCCCGATGCCTTGCTGCTGTTGCCTGCGGCCAACCGGATGCGTCCCTTGCAGGGTCTGGCGGTGGACGAGCTGGCCGCCTTGCACCGTGCGCACGGCAGCAATCCGGCCGTGGTGGCGGTGCTTCGGGCCGAATTGAACCACCGGCCGATGTCCAAAACCGAGCTGTTGCGTGCGGCGCTGGGGCCCGTCGCTGCCGCCGATCCGGCGCCGAGCGCGCAGGCTGCGCCGCCGCCCAGCGGCATCCTGCGCTGCGGCTGCTGCCAGAAGCGGCTGCGCGTGCCGCACCTGGCTGAACCCGGCGAAATCCGCTGCCCCGGCTGCCAGACCGAATACGCCGTGCACTGGCAAGACTGCGTCTGCCTGGTGGAGCGCATCGCCGCACCGGAGGCTGATGACGCGCCTGAAGACCAGGCCGCCGACGCGGACGACACCTCGCCCTGGGCGGTGCTGGGGCTGGCCGAAGGCAGCCCGTGGGAGGCGGTGGAGCGCGCGCGCCGCTCGCTGCTGCAGCAATACCATCCGGACCGGCTCGGCCACGTGTCGCCCCTGGTGCGCCAACTGGCCGAAGCGGCGTTCAAACGCGTGGGCGAGGCCTACGACACACTCAAAGTCCGCCAGTAGGGACATGGTGGGCCCGCCGGTGGCGGGCATCGAAATGGCCTAGCATGTTGGCCTGTTTCACTGACGGCCCCCGCGTGGGCCTTTGCGCCATGACCGCCTCTCTCAAGATCGACTTTGTGTCCGACGTTTCCTGCCCTTGGTGTGCCGTGGGCCTGGGTGCGCTGGAGCAGGCGCTGGAGCGCCTGCAAGGCACGGTGAAGGCCGATCTGCACTTCCAGCCCTTCGAACTCAACCCCCAGATGCCGCCCGGCGGCCAGGACATCACCGAACACCTGACGGAGAAGTACGGCTCCACGCCCGAAAAGCAGGCCGAGATCCGCGAGATGATCCGCCAGCGCGGCGCCGAGGTGGGCTTTGAATTCAGGCGCGAAGGCCGTGGTCGCATCTACAACACGTTCGACGCCCACCGCCTGCTGTTGCTGGCCGAAAACGAAGGCCAGCCTGGCCAGCAACACGCGCTCAAGAAGGCGCTGCTCACCGCTTACCACGGCCGCGCCGAGAGCCCCGAGTCGCATGAGGTGCTGTTGCGCCTGGCCACCGAGGTGGGCCTGGACCCAGCCCGTGTGCAAGCCGTCCTGGCCAGCGACGAACTGGCCGACGAAGTGCGCGCGCAAGAGCTGATGTACCAGCGTGCCGGCATCCGCTCCGTGCCCGCCGTGGTCATCAACGACCGTCACCTCATCTCCGGCGGCCAGCCAGCCGAGGTGTTCGAGCAGGCCTTGCGCCAGATCGCCGCTGAGGCCCAGGCATGACGCTGGCTCCCGCCGAGGTGGAGCGCCGGCTGACCGAGCTGGAGATCAAGGCCAGCTACGCCGACGACACCCTGGACCAGCTCAACCAGATCATCTACCGCCAGCAGCAACAGATCGACCGGCTGGAACGCGAGCTGGCGCAGCTGCGCCAACAACAGCCAGAGGCGGGCGGGGCGGTGTTCCGCAGCCTGCGCGACGAACTGCCGCCGCACTACTGACCCTTTTTTCCAACGAGGCCACCATGAGCATCACCTTGTTTTCCGCCAGCCAGCCCGTGTTCCGCAACGCGCTCACCAACCTGCACCACCTGCTGGAAAAAGCCCGCGCCGACGCCGCCACCCGGGGCTACGACCCGCAAATGCTGGTGAGCTACCGCCTGGCCCCCGACATGCTGCCTTTCAAGTCGCAGGTTTTCATCGCCTGCGACGCCGCCAAGCTGTGTTTGGCCCGCCTCGGTGGCCTGGACGCCCCCAAGTTCGACGACACCGAAAACACGCTCGAGGAGCTGCAAGGCCGCATCCAGAAGACGCTGGACTGGCTGGCCACCGTGCCCGCCAGCGCCATCGACGGCCAGGAGGCGCGCGAAATCACCTTCCCGGTGGGCAAGGCCGGCACCCGCACCATGTTGGGCGAGGACTACCTCAAGAGCTGGGCCTTGCCCAACGTCTTCTTCCACGTCACCACGGCCTACGCCATCCTGCGCCACAACGGCGTGCCGCTGGGCAAGCGCGACTACCTGGTGGGGCCCGCGGCTTGAACATCGTCTGAATCAAATGGGTGAAAAGCAACAAATTATTTGAACGTTGACTTCAGCGGGCGGCGCTTGTGGATGGCGGGTTGTGCTGCCATCCTTGACACATCCCAGACCCCGAGGAAAACGCCATGTCACACGCCGCCTTGCCCACCCTGTTCCTCTCCCACGGCTCGCCCATGTGGGCGCTGGAGCCCGGGGCGTCCGGCCCGGCGCTCACCCACTGGGCAGAGGGTTTGCGTGAGCGGCTGGCCGCCGACGGCCAGCCCTTGCGCGGCATCGTGCTCATGTCGCCCCACTGGATGGCGCGCCAGCCGGCGGTGATGACCAACGCGCAGCCCGCCACCTGGCACGACTTTGGCGGCTTCCCCGAACCCTTGTACCGTCTGCAATACCCCGCGCCCGGCGCGCCCGCACTGGCCGAGCAGGTGCTGGGGCTGCTGCAGGCGGCCGGTGTGCCCGCCGTGCCCGATGCCCAGCGCCCGCTGGACCATGGCGCCTGGGTGCCGCTGATGCACCTGTTCCCGCAGGCCAACGTGCCGGTGGTGCAGGTGGCGCTGCCCGCCAGCGCCGGCCCGCGCGAGGTGTTTGCCATGGGCCAGGCCCTGGCCGGGCTGCGCAACGAGGGCGTGCTGGTCATCGGCTCCGGCAGCATGACGCACAACCTGGGCGAGTTCTTCAGCGGCATGCCGCAGCAGGACGATCCCGCCGCCGCCTACGCCAATGAGTTCAGCCGCTGGATCGAAGACGTGGTGGCGCGTGCCGATGTGGATGCGCTGCTGGACTACCGCGTCCGCGCGCCCCACGCCGTGCGCGCCCACCCCACCGAAGAGCATTTCCTGCCCATCTTTTTCGCGCTGGGCGCGGCCGGGTGGGGCAGCGACGCCGCTGTGGCCCCCAACTACCTGACGCGCGAAATCATGTACCGCTACCTGGCCATGGACGCCTTTGCACTGGCATGAACACCACCCCTCTCACTTTTCTGGAGCGCCCGGCAGCGGGCACCCACACCTGGCTGCTGGTGCTCATGCACGGCGTGGGCAGCAACGAGCAAGACCTGTTTGGCCTCGCACCCTATGTGCCGCCGCACTTTCATGTGCTGAGCCTGCGCGCACCCTTTGTGCTGGGGCCGGGCAGTTACGCCTGGTTTGAGTTAGATGTGCGCCCCGATGGCTCGCGCGCCATCGACGGCGAGCAGGAGCTGGCCAGCCGCGAAGCGCTCACACGTGAGATCGCGGCCCACGCGCAACGTCTTGGTGTGCCACCTGCGCGTGTGCTGGTGGGCGGCTTCAGTCAGGGTGGCATCATGGGCTTGAGCCTGTTGTTGACGCAGCCTTCGCTGATGCAAGCCGCCTTTGCGCTGCACAGCCGCCTGCTGCCCGAGGTGCTGACGCTGGCCGCGCCTGCCGCTGAGTTGGTCGGCAAACGCCTGTGGGTCAGCCACGGTTTGCAGGACATGGTCATCCCCCTGGCGCAGGCACAGCGTATCCGCGAGCACTTTGGCGCCTTGCCGGTGGCGCTGGACGGTGCCGATTTCCCCGGTGGGCACGAGTTGCGCCCGGCCGAACTGCAGCAGTGGATCGCCTGGCTGCAGCGCATCACTTCAAAGGAGACGACGTGAGCAACACCCACCCCATCCTGAGCGCGCAGGCGTTGGGCTTCCAGTGGCCCACGCTGGACCCGTTTCTGTTCTGCGTGCACCACAACGACCACTACCCGCCGGGCAATGCCCAGTTGGGGCCCGCGGCGTCGCTGGCCGGCCGCCAGATCGGGCAGGACTTCTCGCAGAAGGACGGCTGGAGCATGTACCACGGCGAGCAGGTGCCCGGTTTCCCGGCCCACCCGCACCGGGGCTTCGAGACAGTGACGATCGCGCGCCGTGGGCTGATTGACCATTCGGATTCGCTGGGGGCCGCCGCGCGTTTTGGCGAGGGCGACGTGCAGTGGCTCACGGCTGGGCGTGGCATCGTGCATTCCGAGATGTTTCCGCTGCTGCAAGCCGATCAACCCAACCCTTGCGAGCTGTTCCAGATCTGGCTCAACCTGCCCGCCGCGCGCAAGATGGCCGCCCCGCACTTCACCATGTTCTGGGGCCAGGACATCCCGGCCCTGCAGGCCGGCGGCGTGGAGGTCAGTGTGGTGGCAGGTGCCCTGAATGGCGCACCGGCTCCCCTGGCCCCGCCGCCCGAATCCTGGGCTGCTCAGCCCGATGCCGACGTGGCCATCTGGACGCTCAAGCTCGCCCCCGGCGCCCGCTTCACCTTGCCCGCAGCGCAAGGGCAGGGTACGCGGCGCATGCTGTACTTTTTTGCGGGCACCGCCCTGCGCGTTGGGGGGCATCTGGTCGATCGGCACGCCGCGTTGGAACTGGACGCAGCCGCAGCGGTGGAGCTGGTGAATGGCGACACCGCTGCCGAATGCCTGATGCTGCAAGGCCGGCCCATCGCCGAGCCCGTGGCCCAGTACGGCCCCTTCGTGATGAACACGCAGGCCGAAATCCACCAGGCTTTCAGCGATTACCAGCGCACCCGTTTTGGTGGGTGGCCCTGGCAGAACGAGGCGCCGCACCATGGTCCTGATCGAGGTCGGTTTGCCCGCCATCCAGGGGGAGCCGAAGATTTGCCGCCGACCTAAATCCCTGGCATTTTGTGGTGTGATACGGTTTTTTTTCGTATCACACCATGCCCCACACCAGCGCCGCGACAGGCATGTGGTTCCCGCCCCAAGCCATCCAATACGAGGTTGATCCGGCCACTTGGGATCGGGGCCATGGGATGTTCTTGCAGAACCGTGTGCTCTCCATGGAGGTGGATTTTGACGGCGTTGGCTGGGTGATCACCGGAGAGGTACAAGGCACCCAGCGACAGCCTTACCACACCGAGGTGGAGATCACGCTCGACCCGAAGGGGCGCTTGGTCGATTGGTACGGTGATTGCACTTGTCCGGTGGGCATGAATTGCAAACATGCGGTGGCACTGAGCATCAAGGCGGCCTACCAGGGACGGCGTTTGGTAGCCGTACCCCACAAGCAGCCCACCGATGTGATGTTGGAGGCCATTGAACAGGCCCAGGCCCGGCTGGCACAACAGGCCGAGGCCGCCGCCGAGCGCCAGCTGCTGGCCTGGCTCAACCAGGTGGAAGCGGCGCAGGACCCCCACGAAGCCCGCCTGCAAGGGCTGATGAGCAACCGCCGCTCGGGCAAGGCGGCACCACGCCCGGAATCCTTCCTCTACCTGGTTGCCGCCACCCACACACAAGGCCTGCCGCGCCTGCAAATGAGTCTGGTGACCGCATCCACCAAGGTCAACGGCCAGTGGGCCAAGCCGCGAGCGGTGAACCACGAGCCACAATCAACACACGGCGCCTACAAAAGCGCCTCGGCGGCCGACCACGAGGTGCGGCGGCTCATGCGCGCCAACAAGAGCGCGCGCGATGGCTACACCTACGGCTTTGTGGATACGGTGCTTCCCACTGGCGAAGCGGGCGCCATGATGCTGCGCCTGGCCGCCTCCACCGGGCGCCTGTTGGTGCGCGGCGACACCGGTTACCCGCAGGCCGCGTTGCGCTGGGGCGAGCCCGAAGCGCTGCAATGGGCCTGGGCCGAGGTGCCTGCCACCGCGCCGCAGGCAAGCGGTTGGCGCCTGCAAGCCGGCATGGCGCGTCCCGGCCTGCTGCTGTGCGCCAACGAGCCACCGCTCTACCTCGACACCGAGGCCGGTGTGCTGGGTCCGGTGGTGGCCGAGGGCCTGGCGCCTGAAACGCTCCATGCCTTGTTGAAGGCCCCGGTGGTGCCCGAGGCGGCGTTGCACAAACACGCCGATCTGCTTGCCCAGCGGCTGATGGCGGTACCGCTGCCGCCAGGGTTGCCCAGCGTAGCGCAAATTGCGGGCGTGCCGCCCCAACCCTGCCTGCACCTGCGCCGGGTACCAGCAGCGGAGATTCACCTGCAGGGTCTGGTGGTGGGTCAGGTGTTGTTTGACTATGCGGGGCACCGTGGTTTCTGGACCCCCATGGAATCGAAAGTGCTGTTGTCTGGCGGCGACAACGGCCAACGCCTGCGACTTCTGCGCGACTTGGCCGCCGAACACCAAGCCTTGAAGCGCTTGCAGGTGCTGGGACTGTGGACATCTGAGCGGGGCGAGGTCCGCCTGGGCACCAACGAACCGCCGCTGTTGTGGGTCCAATGGGCCGACAGCGGTTGGGCCACGTTGCGTGAAGCTGGGTTTGAGGTCAGCGTGGACGACGATATGCGCGACTGGGTGATGCACGCCGACAACGTGCAGTTGGGCATGTCGGCCGTCGGCGGCGAGCGCGCTGAGGACGCGGGCACCTCGCCCTGGTTCGAGTTGTCGCTGGGCATGGAGGTCAACGGCCAGCGCCACAACGTGTTGCCCTGGCTGCCCGAAATACTGGCGATGGCTGCGAGCTGCCCGCTGGATGCCCACACAGGTTTGCCCCAACTGCCTGACTTTTTGTACCTGCGCACCAGCGGCGACACCGGCTTTGTGCGCGTGCCCAGCCATGCCTTGCACGCTTGGCTGGGTGCGCTGCTGGAACTGGTGGGCGAGCGCACGCTGGACTTCAGCGGCAACAGCGTTCGCCTCTCGCGCCTGGAGGCGCTGCGCACCAGCGCCGCCCTGGGCGAAGGCGTGGTGTGGGCGGGCGCACAGCACCTGCGCGATCTGGTGGCGCGCATGAAAGGCACACAAAGCCTGCCCGCTGTGCCGCTGCCCAGTGGCGTGATGGCCACCCTGCGCCCCTACCAGCAACACGGCCTGAACTGGTTGCAGTTCCTGCGCGAAAACGCGCTTGCCGGCATCCTGGCCGACGACATGGGTCTGGGCAAGACCCTGCAAACGCTGGCCCACATCCAGGTGGAAAAAGACGCCGGCCGGCTCGATCGACCCGCCCTCATCATCGCGCCCGTGAGCCTGCTGGCCAACTGGTTCAACGAGGCCAAGCGCTTTTGCCCAGGGCTGCGCTGTCTGGTGTTGCATGGTCAGGAACGGCACGAAAAAGCCCATACGCTGGCCGAGCACGATGTGGTGATCGCACCGTACTCTCTGCTGCAACGCGACCGCGAAAACTGGCTGCAGGCGCAGTGGCATTTGGTGGTGCTTGACGAAGCCCACAACATCAAGAACGCCAGCACCCACGCCGCTCAGGTGGCGTGTGAACTCGACACACGCCACCGGCTGTGCCTCTCGGGCACACCGATGGAAAACCACCTGGGCGAAATCTGGAGCCTGTTCCACTTCCTCATGCCCGGGTTTTTGGGCAGCCAGCAGCGCTTCAAACAACTGTTCCGCACCCCCATCGAGCGCCAGGGTGACCCACAGCGTTTGGCGCAATTGCGTGCACGCATCACCCCTTTCATGCTGCGCCGGACCAAGGCGTTGGTCGCGAACGAATTGCCGCCCAAGGTGGAATCGATGGCGCGTGTGGTGCTCAGCGGCAAACAGGCCGATCTGTACGAAACGATTCGCTTGAGCATGGAAAAGACCGTGCGCGAGGCGCTCGCCACCAAAGGCCTGGCGAAGTCACAGATCACCATCCTGGACGCGTTGCTCAAGCTGCGCCAGGCGTGCTGCGATCCGCGGTTGCTCAAACTCGATGCGGCAAAAACGGTGAAGAACTCGGCCAAACTCGATCACCTGATGGAGCTCCTGCCAGAGATGTTGGCCGAGGGCCGGCGAGTGTTGCTGTTTTCGCAGTTCACCAGCATGTTGAACTTGATCGAAACCGAGTTGAAAAAGCGCGATCTGTGCTGGGTCAAACTCACCGGGCAGAGCCAGAACCGCGAGCAGCTCATCGAACGTTTCACCAGCGGTGAGGTGCCGCTGTTTCTCATCAGCCTAAAGGCCGGCGGTGTGGGCCTGAACCTTGCCCAGGCTGACACCGTCATCCACTACGACCCCTGGTGGAACCCGGCGGTTGAAAACCAGGCCACCGACCGCGCCCACCGCATCGGCCAGACCCAGAGCGTGTGGGTGCTCAAGCTGGTGGCCCAGGGCACGATTGAAGAACGCATCCTGGCGCTGCAGGAGCGCAAGGCCGCGCTGGCCGATGGCGTGTACAGCGGCTCAACGGCACGGCGCGAGCCGCTGTTTGGCGAGGGCGACCTGGCGGAGCTGCTCAAGCCCTTGGGAGCCGTCTGATGGGAGCCGGTGCGGCCGAGTTCAGCGGGTTGGCACATCCGCACGGCCAAGCTGATAAATTCCGGTCATGCGCCTGAATCTGCCCGAGCAACTGTCATGAGCGATGCCACTTTGGATTTGAGACCGCTCACCAACGCCATCCAGCGTCTGAATGAGGGTCTGGTGCGCTACCAGCAAGACGTGACCGACACGCAGATCCGCGACGGCCTGATCCAGCGTTTTGAGTTCACCTACGAAATCAGCCACAAGATGCTCAAGCGCTACCTCGAGATGGTGTCGCCCACACCAGAGCAGTTTGACGGTATGCCTTTTGCCGATCTTGTCCGCTCGGGCAACGAGCAGGGGCTGCTGTTGAGCGACTGGCCGCGTTGGCGCCAGTTTCGTGACATGCGGGGCAAAACCAGCCACACGTACGACGAGGCGCTGGCGTTGCAGGTGGTGGCCGAGATTCCGGCATTCCTGACTGAGGCGCAGCACTTGTGCGAGCGCTTGCTGGCGAGAGTGAAATGACCATGGCCACGCCGTCGTCTGTCGCGCCCGACATTGACGTGCGGCCTGAACATTGGGCCATCGTCCAGAGCACCTTGCGCCAGCACGTGCCGGGAAGGGAGGTCTGGGTTTTTGGTTCCCGTGCCCGGCACACGGCCAAACCCTTTTCCGATCTCGACCTCGCCATTCGGGGTGACCAGCCGCTTGGCTTGGCTGTGTTGGCGGCCCTGGCGGACGACTTCTCAGAATCCGATCTACCGTGGAAAGTGGATGTGGTGGACTGGGCGACCACCAGCGAATCGTTTCGCCGCATCATCGAACGCGACAAGGTGGTGGTCCAGCGCGCTTGATGCAGGCGGTTTCACTGACCCGCCAGCGCCCGGCCAATGTGCTGCCGCTTCACCGTGGGTTTGGGCACCTTGCACGGCAGGTGTTCGAACCAGCGGCGCACGTCGTCCTCCAGGCACAGGCCGTGCATGAAGTTGTAGATGGCCTTGCGCAGGCCCTGGCCCAGGGCGTCGTGGTCCACGCCCGGTGGCATGGGGGTGGGGTCGATGAAGCCGATGTCGTTCTTGGCGAAACTCACCGCCGGCAGGGGAATGAGTTCGATGCCGTAGGCCTCGGGGTTTTTGCCCACGGGCGAATGCACGGTACAGGTGAAGCGGTGGAAAAAGCCGCTTTGGATGCAGCCGTTTTCGAACAGCTGGCGCACGTACTCCAGGGCATCCACCGTGTCTTGCAGCGTCTGGGTGGGAAAGCCGTACATCAGGTAGGCGTGCACGAGGATGCCGGCGTCCGAAAAGCCTTTGGTCACACGCGCCACCTGCTCCACCGACACGCCCTTTTTCATCAGGCCCAGCAGCCGGTCGCTGGCCACCTCCAGCCCACCGCTCATGGCAATACAGCCGCTTTGGGCCAGCAGGTCGGCCAGCTCGGGCGTGAAGGTCTTTTCAAACCGGATGTTGCCCCACCATGAGATGTGCAACTGGCGGCGGATCAGTTCCTCGGCCAGGGCCTTGAGGGCTTTGGGTGGTGCGGCCTCGTCCACGAAGTGGAAGCCGGTCTGGCCCGTTTCTTCCACGATCTGCTGGATGCGGTCGGCCAGCTTGTGGGCGGTGGCGGTCTCGTAGCGACCGATGTAGTCCAGGCTCACATCGCAGAAGCTGCACTTTTTCCAGTAGCAACCGTGTGCGACGGTGAGCTTGTTCCAGCGCCCGTCGCTCCACAGCCGGTGCATGGGGTTGAGCATGTCGAGCAGGCTCAGGTAGCGGTCCAGCGGCAGGCCGTCCCAGGTGGGTGTGCCCACGTCTTCAAACGGGATGTCGGGCTCGGTCAGGTTCACGTACTGCACGGCACCGTTGTCGTTGCGCACAAAGGTGCGCTGCAGGCGTTGGCGCCCGCGCTGGCCTTGCAGGTGCTCCACCAGCGACAACACCGGCCGCTCGCCCGCGTCCAGCGTCACGAAGTCCACGAAGTCGAACACGCGCGGGTCGCTCAGTTCGCGCAGCTCGGTGTTGACGAAGCCGCCGCCCAGGGCGACGGCGATGGAGGGATCGTGCGCCTTGATGGCCTGCGCGATGCGAAAGGCCGCGTACACCGAACCGGGGAAGGGCACGGAGAGCAACACCAGCCGGGGCTGGTGCCGTTGGATGGCGGCGAGCGTCAATTCGCGCAGCAGATCGTCCACCAGCGTGGGCGGTGCCGCCAGGGCTTGCGCCAGCGGGTCGAAGCGGGGTTGGCTGGCGGCCAGGGATTCGGCGTAGCGCACGAACTCGAAACGCCCATCCACCGCGTCGCGCAACACGTCGGCCAGGTCGTTGAGGAACAGGGTGCACAGGTGGCGAGCCTTGTCCTGCACGCCCAGGGCGCCGAAGGCCCAGGCCAGTGGGTCGCCGCTGCCGTCGTCGATGTAAGCGTCCAGCGCCGCAAAGCGCGGGCCTTCGGGCAGCAGGCCACGCGCAGCGATGCGGTGGGCCAGTGTCGAGTCGCGCCCTTGCAGAAAGGCGATGGATGTGGCGATGGTGCTGCGGTAGAGCGCGAACTGGTCCAGAAAGGCGTGCACGCTGGCGGAGCGTTCGGCTTCGGGCAGGGCTTGGGCACGCTCGTGCACGGCGTCGAGCCCGGCAGGGGTGAACAGGCGCAGCACCAGGGCCAATGCCAGGTCTTCCTGCACCGCTGGCACACCACGCGAACGCAGGAAGCCGGTGAGGTAGGCGGTTGAGGGGTAGGGCGTGTTGAGCTGCGTCATCGGGGGGATGAGGCTCAACACGCGGAATTCGGGGGCCATGGGCGTGCGCGGTGACAACAAAGGCTGCGAGCTTAGCCCAGGTCGCGCGGGGTCAACACTCGACGATGTTGACCGCCAGCCCGCCGCGCGCGGTTTCCTTGTATTTGGTTTTCATGTCGGCGCCGGTTTCGCGCATGGTCTTGATGACTTTGTCGAGGCTGACGAAGTGTGAGCCGTCGCCGCGCAGCGCCATGCGCGCGGCGTTGATGGCCTTGACGGAGGCGATGGCGTTGCGCTCGATGCAGGGGATTTGCACCAGGCCGCCCACGGGGTCGCAGGTCAGGCCCAGGTGGTGTTCCATGCCGATTTCGGCGGCGTTTTCCACCTGTTCGGGGGTGCCGCCCAGCACCGCGCACAAGGCCCCGGCGGCCATGGAGCAGGCCACGCCCACCTCGCCCTGGCAGCCCACCTCGGCGCCGCTGATGCTGGCGTTTTCTTTGTAGAGGATGCCGATGGCCGCCGCCGTGAGCAGGAAGTCCACCACACCTTCGTCGGTGGCGCCGGGCACGAAGCGGCGGTAGTAGTGCAGCACCGCCGGCACAATGCCTGCCGCGCCGTTGGTGGGCGCCGTCACCACGCGGCCACCGGCGGCGTTTTCTTCGTTGACGGCCAGCGCGTAGAGGTTGACCCAGTCGAGCACGGCCAGCGGGTCGGTCAGGGCTTTTTCGGGGTGGCCGGTCAGGTCTTTGTAGAGGCCGGGCGCGCGGCGTTTGACCTTGAAGCCACCGGGCAGCACACCTTCCGTTTGGCAACCGCGCACCACGCAGGCCTGCATCACCGCCCAGATGTGCAGCAGGCCGTCGCGCACCTCGCCTTCGCTGCGCCAATGGGCTTCGTTGGCACGCATCACGCCGGCAACCGACAAGCCGTGTTCGCGGCAGCGTTGCAACAACTCGTCGCCCGAGCGGAAGGGGATGGGCAGGGCGGTGGTGTCGGGGGCGATGGTTTTCTGGCGGCTGCCATCAGCGGCCAGTTCGTCGGTGACCACAAAACCCCCGCCCACCGAGTAGTACACGCGTTCGACCAGCAAGCCACCCACCGCGTCCCAGGCTTGCAGCCGCATGGCGTTGGCGTGGAAGGGCAGGGGCTGGCGGTAGAAGGACAGGTCTTCGCGCTCGTTCCAACCGATCTCGTGTTGGCCCAACAGCCGGATGTGCGCCGTGCCACGGATCTCGGCCACGGTCGCCGCCACCGATTCGATGGGCACGGTCTCGGGCTCGTGGCCGGCCAGGCCCAGCAGCACCGCTGTGTCGCTGCCGTGGCCTTTGCCGGTGGCGCCCAGCGAGCCGTGTAACCCGCAGTGCACCCGCGCCACCTGCGCCAGCACCCCCTGGTTCTGCATGCCCGCCACAAACAGCCGCGCCGCCCGCATCGGGCCCACCGTGTGTGAGCTGCTGGGGCCGATGCCGATTTTGAAGAGATCGAAGGCGGAGATGGCCATGGGGTGCTCCGTCGGTGGTGTGTGGGTCAGACAGCGTGGGCGGGTACGCCGAGCTGGGTGGGGCGCTGCTGTTGCTGCCACTGTGCCACATGCCCCGCCACCATGTCCGCCGTCACGGCCGACAAGGTCCAGCCCAGGTGGCCGTGGCCGGTGTTGTAGAACACATTGGCGCGCTGGCCGGCGCCCACGCGCGGCAGCATGTTGGGCATCATGGGCCGCAGGCCGGCCCAGGGCACCACCTGGCGGGTGTTGACGCCGGGGAAACACTGGTTCACCCAGTCGATCAGCGGGCGGATGCGGTCGGCGCGGATGTCGCGGTTGAAGCCGTTGAACTCGGCCGTGCCGGCCACGCGGAAGCGGTCCACACCCAGGCGGCTGGTCACCAGTTTGGTTTCGTCGTCCAGCAGGCTCACGTTGGGGGCGGCACGTTGGCTTGGTTCGTCCAGCAGGTTGACGGTGATGGAGTAGCCCTTGACGGGATAGACGTTGAGGCGGTCGCCCAACTGTGCGCCCAACTCGCGGCTGCCCACGCCGGCGCAGACCACGAGGGCGTCGAAGCTGTGCGTCTGCTGGCCGTGCTCGTCGGTGGCGGTGACGCTGGCGCGCTGGCCGTCGCTCACCAGGCGTTGCACCTGCTGGCCATAGAGCGTGCGCACGCCCAGGCGCTCGGCGGCGGCGGCCAGGCCCACGGTGAACTTGTGGATGTCGCCGGTCGAATCGCTCTCGGTGTAGAAGCCACCAAAGTAGGTGCCGGCCAGGGTGGGCTCGATGGCGCGCATCTCGTCGGGCGTGACGGCGCGGCGCGGCAGGCCGCCCTCGGCCAGCAGCTTGGAGACTTCGGCCGCGTGGTCAAAGCCCTTTTTGTCGCGGTAGATGTGCAGGATGCCCTGCTTCTTCAGGTCGAAGTCAATGTCCTCGGCCTGCGCCCAGCCAAACAGGTGCTCGCGCGCCGCAATGGCCAAGCGGGCGGTTTCCACGGTGTTGTCGCGGTAACGCGGGATGTGGGCGATGAACTCGGCAAACCACGAGAGCTTGTGCCAGCTCGGCTTGGGGTTGACCAACAGAGGCGCGTCGCTCTTGAGCATCCATTTCAGGCCCTTGAGCACGGTGGATGTGTGGTTCCAGACCTCGGCATTGGAGGCCGAGAGCTGGCCGCCGTTGGCGAACGAGGTTTCCATGGCGGCGTAGCGGTGCCGCTCGAACAGGGTGACGGAAAAACCGCGCTTGGCGAGCGCGTAGGCTGTGGTGACACCGGTGATGCCACCGCCGATCACGGCGATTGATTGCTGCATGGTTTCAGGCTCCAAACGTCGAGGATGGGAGCGCCACACACACCGTGTGCATGGCACGCCCCCTCTGTTTGTGACCTGAGAGATTCACCCGCTGTGTGCCTTTTAGGCGGCGGGCTTGCTCCTGCGGTGGGCCGGGTGACGAATCCCGACCGCTCTTCAGAGTTTTGTTCGCAAGACCGGTCCTTTGGCCTGAGAGTTTCCGGGGCGGTTGCTCCTTCGGCGCCGCGCTGCCTTCTCAGGCGCGCGGTCTCTCCCGATCCTGCGTGGGGCCTTACAGACCCGAAAAAATCAATCGGTGGCGAGTTCCCCCACCGGCACGCAGCTGCAGAACAGGTTGCGGTCGCCGTAGACGTTGTCCACCCGGCCGACCGAGGGCCAGTACTTGGTGTTGACCGCATGGCCCTTGGCTGCGGCGGCCAGCTCGCGCGGGTAGGGGCGGTTCCAATCGCTTTGCAGCACGGTGGCTGCGGTGTGCGGTGCGTGTTTGAGCGGGTTGTTGTCCTGCGGCCACTCGCCTTTTTCCACACGTCGGATTTCCTCGCGGATGGCGATCATGGCGGCGATGAAGCGGTCCAGTTCCTCCCGCGTTTCGCTTTCGGTCGGCTCCACCATCAAGGTGTTGGCCACCGGGAAGCTCAACGTGGGCGCGTGAAAACCGTAGTCCATCAGGCGCTTGGCCACGTCCTCGGCCATCACGCCGCTGGTTTCCTTGAGGCCGCGCAGGTCCAGGATGCACTCGTGCGCCACGTGGCCGTTTTCGCTGGCGTACAGCGTGGGGTAGTGGTCGGCCAGGCGCTTGCTGATGTAGTTGGCGCTCAGGATGGCGGCTTCGGTGGCGTGCTTCAGGCCGTCGGCGCCCATCATGCGGATGTACATCCACGAAATGGGGAGGACGGCGGCGTTGCCCAGCGGGGCCGCGCTGACGGCGCCCACGCCACTTTTCACGCCACCCGTTTCGTGACCGGGCAGGAAGGGCACGAGGTCGTCGACCACACACACCGGGCCCACGCCGGGGCCGCCGCCGCCGTGCGGGATGCAGAAGGTCTTGTGTAGGTTGAGGTGGCTCACGTCACCGCCGAACTCGCCCGGTGCGGCCACGCCCACCAGGGCGTTCATGTTGGCGCCGTCCACGTACACGCGGCCGCCATGGCGGTGCACCAGGGCACACAGCTCTTTGACGGTGGTCTCGAACACACCGTGGGTGGAGGGGTAGGTGATCATCATCGCGGCCAGCTTGTCGCTGTGCTGCTCGCACTTGGCTTGCAGGTCCGCCATGTCCACGTTGCCGTTGTCGTCGCACTTGGTGACCACCACCTGCAGGCCCACCATCTGCGCGCTGGCCGGGTTGGTGCCGTGGGCGCTGCTGGGAATCAGGCAGATGTTGCGGTGGCTTTCGCCGCGCGAGGCGTGGTAGGCCTGGATGGCCAGCAGGCCGGCGTATTCGCCTTGCGAGCCCGCGTTAGGTTGCAGGCTGATGCCCTTGTAACCAGTGGCCTCGCACAGCCAGGCGCGCAGTTGCTCGTCAAGCTGCTGGTAGCCCTTGAGCTGGTCGGCGGGGGCGAACGGGTGGACGTTGGCGAACTCCGGCCAGGTGATGGGAATCATCTCGCTGGTGGCGTTGAGCTTCATGGTGCACGAGCCCAGCGGGATCATGCTGCGGTCCAGTGCCAAGTCCTTGTCGCTCAGCGCGCGGATGTAGCGCAGCATGCCCGTCTCACTGTGGTGGCTGTTGAACACCGGGTGCGTGAGGAAGCTGCTGGCGCGGCGCAGGCTGGCTGGGATCAGCGGCTCCACGCCGGCGTCAAAGTCGGCCACACGCGGCAGGCTTTGGCCTTCGGCGGCGAACACGCCCCACAACAGCTCGATGTCGGCGCGGGCCGTGGTTTCGTCGAGCGACATGGACACGAACTGGCCCCAGCTCACGCGCAGGTTGGCCTGCTTGGCGCGGGCCTTGGCGGCCACGGCCTGGGCGGTGGCGGCATCGGGCAGTTTCACGGTCAGGGTGTCGAAAGCGCTGTCGCTGGTGAGCGTGTGGCCCAGCGTTTTGAGGCCTTGGGCCAGGATGGCGGTGTAAGCGGCCACGCGCTGGGCGATGCGTTTCAATCCTTCTGGACCGTGGTAAACGGCGTACATGCTGGCGATGACGGCCGGCAGTACCTGCGCGGTGCAGATGTTGCTGGTGGCCTTTTCGCGGCGGATGTGTTGCTCGCGCGTTTGCAGCGCCAGGCGGTAGGCCGGGTTGCCGTGCACGTCCACGCTCACGCCCACCAAGCGGCCGGGCAGGGAGCGCTTGAACTCGTCGCGGCAGGCCATGTAGGCGGCGTGGGGGCCGCCGGCACCCATGGGCATGCCAAAGCGCTGGGTGGTACCGACCACGATGTCCGCTCCCCATTCGCCTGGGGGCGCCAGCAGGGTGAGAGCCAGCAGGTCGGCAGCGACGATCACGCTGCCGCCTTTTGTCTTGTACTGGGTGGTCCAGTCACGCAGGTCGCGCACTTCGCCATTCAGCGCGGGGTATTGCAGCAGCACCCCAAAACTGTCGTTCTCCAAGGCTTCGGGGCCAGTGCAAATGCGGACGTCGATCCCCAAGGGTTTGGCGCGGGTGCGCACCACCTCCAGTGTTTGGGGGAGCACTTGGTCGTCCACATAAAACACGTTGGACTTCGACTTGCCCACCCGCATGGCCAGCGTCATCGCCTCGGCGGCGGCGGTGGCTTCGTCCAGCATGGACGCGTTGGCAATCGCCATGCCGGTGAGGTCGGTCACCATGGTCTGGAAGTTGACCAGTGCCTCCATGCGGCCTTGCGAGATCTCGGCCTGGTAGGGCGTGTAGGCGGTGTACCAGGCGGGGTTTTCCAGGATGTTGCGCAGGATCACGCCGGGCGTGTGGGTGCCGTAGTAGCCCTGGCCGATGAAGCTCTTGAACACCTGGTTTTGCTGCGCGATGGCTTTCAGTTCGGCCAGTGCGACGGCTTCGGTCACGGCCTCGGGCAGCTTCATGCCGGTGGACCGTGCGATGCTGCGTGGCACGATGCTTTCGATGAGCGCACGGCGCGAGGCCTCGCCGATCACGGACAACATCATGGCCTCGTCCTCGGCACTGATGCCGATGTGGCGGGCGATGAATTCGCTGGGGTTTTCGAGGGCTTCGAGCGGGGGCGTGGCGGGCTTCAGCATGGGGGGCTCCAGAACAGTCTGCAAGCGGCGCTACCAGGGCAACGCCGCTCACGCACGGCTCTGGTCAGCCCTTGGCCGCGAAATCGGCGTAGGCGGTTTCGGTCAGCAAGCCGGCGAGTTGGCCGGCGTCCGACAGCTTGACCTTGAAGAACCAGCCGGCACCCAGCGGGTCGCTGTTGGCCAGTGAAGGATCGGCGCGCAGGGCTTCGTTCACTTCCACGATCTCGCCGCTGATGGGCATGTAGACATCGGCGGCGGCCTTGACCGACTCGACCACACCGGCCACTTCTTTTTGTGCGATGGCCTTGCCCACTTCGGGCAGATCGACAAACACCACGTCGCCCAGCGCGTCCTGCGCGTGGTGGGTGATGCCGACGGTGGCGACATCGCCACTGACTTCGACCCATTCGTGGTCTTCGGTGTATTGCTTGGTCATGGAGGACTCCGTTGAGAAGATGAAAAAAGGGTTCAGCCGCGGAAGTAGTTGGGCGGCAGGAAAGGCATCGCGGCCACTTCCATGGGCACCACTTTGCCACGTACGATGGCGCTCACGCGGGTGCCCACGGCGGCGTATTCTGCGCCCACATAGCCCATGGCCACCGGCTTGTCCACGCTGGGGCCCAGCAGGCCGCTGGTGACTTCGCCTATGGTTGCGCCATCGCTGTTCTGCAGTTCGGTGTGTTCGCGCACCGGCACCCGCTCCAGGGCCACCAGGCCCACGCGTTTGCGGGTCAGAGCTTCTGCGCCGTCCAGCTGCGCCAGCACGCGCGCCGCGCCCGCAAAGCCGCCGGCACGTTCGCCGCCGGTTCTGCGCACCTTCTGCATCGCCCAGTTCAGGCCAGCCTCGACGGGGGTGGTTACTGTATCGATGTCGTTGCCGTAGAGGCACAGGCCAGCTTCCAGCCGCAGCGAGTTGCGTGCGCCCAGGCCCACAGGATTCACTTCGGGTTGAGCCAGCAGGGCGCGGGCCAGGGCCTCGGCCTGTGCAGCAGGCACCGAGATCTCAAAGCCGTCTTCGCCGGTGTAGCCGCTGCGTGTGACGTAGAGGTCGGCGCCGTTCCAGCTGAAGTCGCCACCGGTCATGAAGACCAGTTTCTCGACGCCGGGCAGCAGGCGGGCGAGGGCGGTCACGGCCTGGGGGCCTTGCAGGGCGAGCAGGCCCCGGTCAAATAACACATCGATTTGGCAGCGACCGCCGATGCGGGCCAACATGTGGGCAAGGTCGCCATGTTTGCACGCGCCGTTGACGATGACGAAGATGTCCCGGCCCCGGTTGACGAACATCAGGTCGTCGATGATGCCGCCCTCGTCGTTGAGCAGCAGGCCGTAGCGTTGTTTGTGTTCGCCCAGGCCTATCACGTCCACTGGCATCAGGGTTTCGAAAGCCGCTGCCGCGTCGGGCCCGACCAGGCGCAACTGGCCCATGTGCGACACATCGAACAGGCCAGCGGCCTGGCGGGTGTGGAGGTGTTCGGCCATCAGGCCGGGCTTGTACTGCACCGGCATGCTGTAGCCTGCAAAAGGCACCATGCGCGCACCCAGTTCGAGGTGCAAGGCGTTCAACGGGGTGGTCAACAGGGTGTCGGAGGACATGGAGCGGACTTGAAATGCAGGGGCCACACACGGCCATGCCGTGCACCAGCCCCACTGTCCGCTTTACCTGAGAGATTCACGCGGGCGATGCCGCGTTTGCTCCTTCGGTGGGCCATGTTCTATGGCCTCTCTCCAGGGGGGAATCGCCCGTTGCCGGGCGTCTGCCAGTCCTTTTGCCTGAGCGTTCAGGGTTTGCATGTGCAAACCGCCTGCGCCTTCGGCGGTCGCTCGGGGCGACACTCTCCTGACGTGGGCGCGATTGTAGCGCCGTGCCAAGGCGGCGCATGGCCGTGTTGGGCAACTGATATCAAAAAAAACGGGGCGGTGCGTTTGATCAGGTCTGGCGCAACCACGGATTGATGAGCGTCACGCCAGTGGGTTCGAAATCGGCCACGTTGCGGGTGACCACGGTCATGCCGTGCACCAACGCCGTCGCGGCGATCAGCGCGTCTCGCTCGCCACGCTTGTCGGGCACGTGGAGCCGGGCGCAGCGTTGTGCCACAGCGGTGTCGATCGGCAGCGTGCGCGCCACAAACTCCGGCAAGACCTGTTGGTCCAACCACGTGCGCAGCAAGGCGCCCTGGATGGCGTCCTTGCGCTCAATGGCCAATACGCCCAGCTCCAGTTCCATGACGGTGATGGCCGACACAAACAGATCGGCGGCATCGACGCTGTCGGCCCAGGCGGCCACATGCGCGTCGGCCTTGCCCAGCCGCACCTTGCGCAGTTCGGACACCACGTTGGTGTCGAGCAGGTACATCACGACAAATCAGCCGGCCGGGTAGCGATGGTCACACGCGGCGGCTCAAACGCGATGTCCTCTCCACCCGGCATGGCCAGCGCGTCGGCGATTTGGCGCCGTTGCCGGGTCAGCCGCTGGTATGCCTCGAAGCTCAACAGCACATGCGCAGGCTTGCCTCGGTCGGTGATGAACACGGGCCCGTTCTGGGTCGCGCGCTTGGCGCGGGTCACGTCTTGGTTCAGCTCACGGCTGGACAGGGTGGTCACGGTCATGTTGCACCTCCTACGGCTTCAAATGTAGTTACGTTACTACATGAATGTTGACCGCGCAAGCGGGCGCTGCAGTTGCCATGCCCTACCGTGTGGCGGTAGGCTCCGTCACCAAAAAAGTGGCCCGTGCGGTGACGATGGGTGCGGCATTGGCGACGATCAACAGGTTGGCAAATGCCAGGCGGCTCCCTACTTTGACCACCGACACGTGGGCTTCCAGCCAATCGCCCACGTTGGCGGTGCCCACGTAGTCCAGTCCCAGGCTGGTGGTCAGCATGCGAACGGGTGGCTGCTGCGACATCGCCGTCACATACCCAAGCGATACGTCTGCCATGGTGGCCAACAGGCCACCATGCACGGTCCCGGTGTTGTTGGTGTGCCTGGTTTCTACCCGCAGCCCAACCACAAAACCACGTTCTTCTGGCTTGTAGAAATAGGGGCCTGTGGCGTCGAGAAAAGGACTCGTGCGAAACAGGGGTTTGAAACCGGGTGGGCAACCGGTATCAGCCATGGGGCGTCCTCCGTAGACGCCCGCCACTACACGAAGCTTGCAGCATGTTTCTCCATTTGTTCATCACCTTCAGTGCGGTTATCTGGGCAGGGCACGCTCCAGCAGGCGGTCCACGTCCAGCGCGCTGGGGTCCACCAGGCCGGTGACGGCGCCCCAGTGGCCGCTGAAACGGGTGGCCACGAAGGCCTGGGCCACGTGCTCGGGCGCGTACTGGCGCAGCAGGCAGGCCTGGGCCAGCACACACAGGCGGGTGGTGAACTGGCGCCCTATGCCTTCCAGTTCCTCCGGCTTGCGCTGCAGCATCTGGCTCAGGGCCAAAGCTTCTTGCGTGAGGGTTTTGTCGTCGCCCGCACGGCGCATCAGGTCGGCCAGCAGCACCTCGGCGTGTGCGGGCTGGCGGGCGATGCCACGCATCACGTCCAGGCACATCACGTTGCCCGAGCCTTCCCAGATGGAGTTGACCGGTGCCTCGCGGAACAGGCGGCCCATGATGCCATCTTCCACGTAGCCGTTGCCGCCAAACACTTCCATCGCCTCGCCGGTGAGTTCCACTGCGCGCTTGCAGACCCAGAACTTGGCGGCAGGCGTCATCAGCCGGTGCCAGGCCGCAGCCTCGGGCGTGTCGTGTTCGTAGGCCTCGGCCAGGTGCATGCCCAGCACCAGCGCGGCCTCGCTTTCCAGCGCCATATCGGACAGCACCGCGCGCATCAGCGGCTGCTGGGCCAGGGTGTAGCCAAAGGCCTTGCGCTGGCGGGCGTAGGCGATGCCTTGCACCAGGGCCTGGCGCATCATGGCGGCGCTGCCCAGCACGCAGGTCAGACGGGTGTAGGTGGCCATCTCGATGATGGTGGGGATGCCGCGCCCGGCCTCGCCCATCAGCACGCCCCAGGCGTCGTGGAACTCCACCTCGCTGCTGGAGTTGCTCTTGTTGCCCACCTTGTTCTTCAGGCGCTGGATGTGGATGGCGTTCTTGCTGCCATCGGGCCGCCAGCGCGGCACAAAGAAGCAGGCCAGGCCGTCTTCGGGCGTGCGCGCCACCACCAGGTGGGCATCGCACATGGGGGCTGAGAAAAACCACTTGTGGCCGCGCAGCAGGTAGTCGCCGCCGCGCCCGCCGGTACCGATGGGCGTGGCCGTGGTCTGGTTGGCGCGCACGTCGGAGCCGCCTTGCTTTTCGGTCATGCCCATGCCGATGTAAATGGCGGTTTTCTGCGCGATGGGCAGGTCGCGCGGGTCGTAGCCATCGCTGAAGAGCTTGTCGCCCACCTGCGCCCACAGCGCCGGCTCGCGCTGCAGCAGCGGGATGGCGCCCAGCGTCATGGTGGAGGGACACAAGGTGCCGGCCTCGATCTGGGCGTGCATGTAGAAGCCGGCGGCCCACGCAGCCCAACGGCCAGAGGCGTTGTCGCGGAACGGACTGGAGATCAGGCCGGCCTGCCGGTAGCGCGCCAGCAGCTTGTGCCAGGCGAGGTGGAAAGTTACCTGATCGATGCGGCGACCACGGGCGTCAAAAGTTTTGAGTTCCGGCAGGAAGCGATTCGCCAGGTCGGCCTTCGCGTAGCTGTCGGCCGTGCCCATCAGCGCGCCGTAGTCGCCCAGCCGGCCGTGGGCGGAGGCGCCGCCGTGGCGGGTAACGGCCTCCTGCAGGGCGTGGTCGGTCGCGTAGAGGTTGTAGTCCTGCAGTTCGTCGAACTGGTTGGTGACGTCGTGAGTGGGCCAGCCCATGCTAATGTCTCCGCGTGTGTGTTTGTCTCGGAGAAGTTTAGGCACCATGGCCCGCGAACGTGTTCGGATTCCCGCCACCCCGGTGGCGCTGCGGCGGCGCCCTCAGCAGTCGCGCGCCCGCGCCAGCTCCGAGGCCTTGCAGGACGCCTTTGTTCGGGTTTTGTTGGACCGGGGTTATGCCGCCATGACCGTGCGCGAACTGGCCGGCGTGGCCGGTGTGGGCATTGGCACGTTCTACGACTATGTGAGCGACAAGCAGGCCCTGGCCGCCTTGACCATCCACCGCCGGGTGCGCGCGGTGGGCCAACAACTGGTGAGCACGGCGCAGGCCCATGCGGGCCTGCCGTTGGCGCGCTTGGTGCCGCTGCTGGTGGAGCAGCAGATCGAGAGCATGCGCGGTGACGTGCGGGCGTGGGCGGCGCTTTATCAGCTGGAGCGCGAAATCTCACCGCCAGAGGCTTACCGCAAAAACTACCGGCGTTATGTGGACGCCTGGACCATGGCCTTGGCTTGCGCGTGTGATGCGCCCGAGGCCGATGCCTTGCAACCCCTGGCGCGCGCGGTGCATGTGCTGACCTATGGCGCGGTTTTTCAGGCCTTGCTGACCCAGGGCGTTCGTACCGATTGGGCGCAGGTCAAGGGGGATTTAGGGCGCTCGCTGGCGGGGCATCTGTCGCCCGCTTGAAAGAAAAAAAGCGGCCGAGGCCGCTTTTGGGGTTGAGGCCGGGGCGAATCACATGCCCACGTAGTTCGGCCCGCCGCCGCCTTCCGGCGTCACCCACACGATGTTCTGGGTCGGGTCCTTGATGTCGCAGGTTTTGCAGTGCACGCAGTTCTGTGCGTTGATCACCAGCTGGTCGGCGCCGTCCTTGTTGACGAACTCGTACACACCGGCCGGGCAGTAGCGGCTTTCGGGGCCGGCGAACTTGGACAGGTTCACACTCACCGGCACGCCAGCGTTCTTGAGTGTGAGGTGGGCCGGCTGCTGTTCTTCGTGGTTGGTGTTGCTGATGAACACGCTGGAGAGGCGGTCGAAGCTGATCTTGCCGTCGGGCTTGGGGTAGCTGATCTGCGGCATCTCGGCGGCTGGGCGCAGCTTCACATGGTCGGGCGTGGTGTTGTGCAGCGTCCAGGGCGGGTTGGCCACGCCCACCTTGGGCAGCAGCCATTGCTCGATGCCGGTCATGGCTTGGCCGACCAGCTTGCCCTTCTTGAACCAGTTCTTGAAGTTGCGGGTCTGCTGCAGTTCTTCGTTGAGCCAGCTTTTCTCGAAGGCGGCGGGGTAGGCGCTCAGTTCGTCTTGTGCGCGGCCGGCGGCCAGGGCCTCGGCCAGGGCGTCGGCGCACAACATGCCGCTCTTGATGGCTGCGTGGCTGCCCTTGATGCGCGCGGCATTCAGGTAGCCGGCGTCGCAACCGATGAGTGCGCCGCCCGGGAACACGGTCTTGGGCAAGGCCTGGGGCGTGCCGTTGTTGATGGCGCGCGCGCCGTAGCCGATGCGTTTGCCGCCTTCGATGTGCGCCTTGATGGCCGGGTGGGTCTTCCAGCGCTGCATTTCCTCGAAGGGCGACATCCAGGGGTTTTTGTAGTCGAGCCCGATGACGAAGCCCAGCGTGACCTTGTTGCCCTCCAGGTGGTAGAGGAAGCCACCGCCAAAGCTGTCGTCCACCATGGGCCAGCCGGCGGTGTGCACCACGCGGCCGGGCTGGGCCTTGTCGGCAGGCACTTCCCACAGTTCCTTGATGCCGATGGCGAAGGTCTGCGCGTCCTTGCCGGCCGTCAGGTCGTACTTGGCCAGCAGCTGCTTGCCCAGGTGGCCACGCGCGCCTTCAGCGAAGATGGTGTACTTGCCCAGCAACTCCATGCCCAGCTGGAAGCTGTCCATGGGTTCGCCGTCCTTGCCCACGCCCATGTTGCCGGTGGCCACGCCTTTGACGCGGCCCTGCTCGTCGTACAGCACTTCGGCAGCGGCGAAGCCGGGGAAAATTTCCACGCTCAGGTTCTCGGCTTGCTGGGCCATCCACTTGACCACGTTGGACAGGGAAATGACGTAGCAGCCGTGGTTGTGGAAGTTGCGGGGCACCAGCCAGTCGGGCGTGCGGGTGCTGCCGGTTTCCGACAGGAACAGCACGTCGTCGCCGGTCACTTCCTGCGCCAGCGGTGCGCCCAGCTCTTTCCAGTTGGGGAAGAGTTCGGTGATGGCGCGCGGGTCCATCACGGCGCCACTCAGGATGTGGGCGCCGGGCTCAGACCCTTTTTCCAGCACCACGACCGAAATTTCCTGGCCCTTGTCGGCGGCGATCTGCTTCAAGCGGATGGCGGTGGCCAGGCCAGCCGGGCCACCGCCCACGATCACCACGTCGTATTCCATGGATTCGCGGGGGCCGAACTGCGCCAGTATCTCGTCGTGGGTCATGAGGGGTCTCGGTAGAAGTTGTGTGGCACCACGCCCCCGGGCGAGGGCAGGGCGGTCTTGTCTAGCTCGCGACGGATTTTAGTGGGGCTTCACAGACAATCTCGATCCTGTCATTTTCAAGTAAGCCATTTTCTAGAGAGCACGCTCATGTCGTATCACATCGATTGGACCGACCATGTCGTCTGGGCTACCCGGCACGCTGGCGCGACGACACTGCGGCTGCGGGGCGCGATGGCCGCCCACATGGGATGCCCGGTGTGAGCGCCACCAACGTGGCGGTGGGTGCCGACCCGAACGCAGCCCTGGCCCAGCGCCGTGTCACGGTGGGCTTGTCGGCGGGGCTGGGTGCGGGCGCGCTGTGGGGGCTGGTGTTTGTGGCGCCGCGCATGGCGCCCGGTTTCACGGGTGTGGACGTGGCCTCGTTCCGCTTCATGAGCTTCGGGCTGATGTCTGCCGTGCTTTTGGCCTGGCGCCTGCGGCACGGTGAGCTGCAACCCACCGGGGCTCAGATGCGAGCGGCCCTGGGTTTGAGCGTGCTGGGCTTCACTGGGTACTACACACTGCTGGCGCTGGCCATTGGCTGGGCTGGCACGGCGGTGCCGGCACTGATCATCGGCACCATCCCGCTGTGGCTGATGGTGCTGGGCAAACCGGCCCACCTCAGCTGGCGTGCGCTCTGGCCAGGCCTGGTGTGCACGGCCGCAGGGCTGGCGCTGATGGTGTGGGCCGATCTGGCGCACGTGACGCTGGGCGATGCGGCGTCGGGTCAATACGGCTGGGGCATGGCGTTGGCGGTGCTGTCCATGGTCAGCTGGACGGCTTTTGCGCTGCTCAACGCGCGCTGGGTCAAAGCCCACCCGGAGGTCGATTCGGCCCAGTGGACCAATTGGCTGGGCGTGGCCACCGGGCTGGGCGCCTTGCTGTTGTGGTTGGCGCTGGGCACCCCCTGGGCCGAACTGGTGGCCTTGCCCGGGTTTGTGTCGGGCCTGATGGTGTGTGTGTTGACCGGCGTGGGCTCGGCCTGGTTGGCCTCTTTGTTGTGGACCATGGCCAGCCGCCGTTTGAGTGCCAGCCTGTGTGGCCAGTTGATCGTCAGCGAGACGCTGTTCGCGCTGGTCTATTCGTTTGTGTGGGACGCCACCTGGCCATTGCCAGTGCAGTGGGTGGCGGCGATCCTGTTTGTGTTGGGCATTGTGGCTTCGGTGCGCGCGCACCGCGAGCCCGCGATCGATGAGGTGCACCTGTGAAATTGGAACTGCCGAGCCAGAAGAAGCTGGTTCACGACATGACCCTGCCCATCCGCTGGGGCGACATGGACGCGATGGGCCATGTGAACAACACGGTCTACTTTCGCTACATGGAGGTGGCGCGCATCGACTGGATGACGGCCATCGGCTGCCCGCCTGCGCCTTCTGGTCATGGCCCACTGGTGGTGAATGCCTTCTGCAATTTCCACCAGCAGCTGGAATACCCGGGCGATGTGCGTGTGCGCACGTATGTGAGCGACCCGGGGCGCAGTTCGTTCGAGACCTGGTGTGTGTTGTCGCGGGTGGATGATCCGGACACGGTGTATGCGTCGGGTGGTGCTACCACGGTGTGGGTGGATTACCAGGCCAAGCGGTCGGCGCCTATGCCGGAGTGGTTGCGTTCATTGGTGTCCTGAGGGTTTTTGCCACTGGGTGGGCGGGATCGGGGTGGCGGGGCGCTCTGCGCCGCTCGTGTCCCCCGCCGGCTGCGCCGGCTCCTCCTTTACCTCGCTCTGCAGAGCGCCCCACCACCCCGATCTAAAGTGATGTTGGCGCGCAATCGTTGGTTTGCCGACATGTTGGATGCCTGAGGGCATGGGGTGCTTGGAGCAGCGGCATAAAGGAGGAGCCGGCGCAGCCGGCGGGGGACAGCCGCGGAGCCAAGCGCCCCATGTCCTCGGGCGCAACGAAGCAGGCGCTTCACTTGGCCTTGGGTACCCGCCCCATCAGATAAAACTCCGGATTCGGCATCATCCCGCTGAAGCTGGCGATGCGGTTGCTCAGCCCAAAGAAGGCGGTGATGGCCCCGATGTCCCATGCGTCTTCGTCGGTAAAACCATGCGCATGGAGGATCGCAAAGTCCGCGTCTTCGATCTCATCCGAGCGCTGGCACACCTTCATCGCGAAGTCCAGCATGGCGCGCTGCCGTGGCGTGATGTCCGCCTTGCGGTAGTTCACCGCCACCTGGTCGGCCACCAGCGGCTTCTTCTCGTAAATGCGCAAAATCGCGCCGTGGGCCACCACGCAGTACAGGCAGTTGTTGGCCGCGCTCGTGGTGGTCACGATCATCTCGCGGTCGCCCTTGCTCAGGCCCGAGTCCTCCTTGAGCATCAGCGCGTCGTGGTAGGCAAAAAACGCCCGCCACTCGGCTGGGCGCCGCGCCAGCGCCAGGAACACGTTGGGCACAAAGCCCGCCTTCTCTTGCACCTCCAGCACCTTGGCCTTGATGTCCTCGGGCAGGCTGTTGAGATCGGGGATGGGGTAGCGGGGGGTATGGCTCATGCGTGTCTCCGTGGTTGTTCGGCCAAGTTTATCCTTGGGTTTTCCAACCGAAGGACACACCCATGAACCCCGATCAGTACGACAAAGGCCTGGCCATGCGCAAACGCGTGATGGGCGAAGACTTTGTGGCCAAGGCCTTTGGCAACGCCACCGAGTTCACCCGCCCCATGCAGGACTACATCACCCACAACGCCTGGGGTGATGTCTGGCAGCGTCCGGGCCTGGACCTGAAAACCCGCAGCTTGATCACTGTGGCCATGCTCACCGCGCTGGGCAAACAGCACGAGCTCAAAGGCCACGTGCGGGGTGCCCTCAACAACGGTGCCACGCCTGAAGAAGTGCGAGAAGTGCTGCTGCACGCCAGCATTTATTGCGGGGTACCCACCGCAGTAGAGGCCATGCGCACGGCCGCCGAGGTGGTGGACGGACGCTGACAGCACTCGGTGCGAGGCCCTAAAACAACTGGTTTCAAGCGGTAAGAAATGTTAATTTGAGCTGACTTCTGCCTTACGATTGCATCCCTTTTTTGGGGTGTCAAGAGGAGACAACATGCTTGTCAGCAGCAAATGAGTTGTCCGGTTCGTAGCAAGTAATCTGTCCGGTTTGTGGAGGAGCGATGCAACACGCCCCCATGAGCCGGGCCCGCTACATGCAGGAGAACCGGAAGATGAGATTCACAGA
>NZ_JBHTCA010000023.1:0-57188 GCF_042665215.1 Hydrogenophaga atypica | reverse complement strand
CTTCTCGGGTCAAGTGGGTATAGGTCATGGTGCAACGTTTGGGACTGGCTGGTCACAAAAATGCATCCTATGCACTCTTGGCCCAACTCGGTTTACTTGTGTTGCACTTCGTACTTGAATCCGCCTGTCTAAACTTCTTCACAGTTCTGCCGCCCCGTTCCCACTCTTCAAGCCAATGGCGTTCTACGTTCCCCTGCCCCTGGAAGGCCTTCAGCTCAACAAGCCCATCCCGGTCAACATCTGGGAGCCCAATGGCACGCTGTTGTTGCGAAAAGGCGAAATCATCGAGGGCGAGCGGCACCTGCAGAACCTGATGGCCCATTCGCCCGTCATCACCGAGACCGACTACCGGGCCTGGAGCTACAGCTACACCACCCAACTGGATCAGATGGTCCGGCGCAACAACACGCTGGATGAAATTGCCCAGGCAGGCCTGCCTTCCGAGGTGCCCACCAACACCGAACGCGAGACGTTGGACCCGGTGACCGACTGGCCCGATCTGCATGCTTCGCTGGCCACCCTGCTGCACCAGGGCGCGCAGGCGCAGGACTTTGTGACGCGCCTGACCCAGCTGGAAGCCAAGGCCCAGCGCCTCGTGGCCTACCGCCCCGACCACGCGCTGTTCATGCTGGTCACACTGTTGCAGGAACGCAACCTCAGCTACTGCGCTGCCCATGCCCTGCTGGTGGCGTCGGTCTGCCACCTGGTGGCACCTGCGGCCGGCGTGGACGAGGCGCAGCAGCCCTCCCTGTTCCGTGCCGCCATCACCATGAACCTGGGCATGGCCCGCCTGCAGGACGACCTGGCCCGCCAGTCCGCACCGCTGACCGTCGAACAGCAGCGTGAGGTGGCCGAACACCCGCAGCGCAGTGTGGCCCTGTTGCGCAGCATGGGCGTGGGCGACACGCTGTGGCTGCACCTGGTGGCCGAGCACCACGCGACGGCCGCCGAAACGGGCGACGCCGAGGCCGCTTTGGCGCTGCTGCGGCTGGCCGATGTCTACGTGGCCCGCATGACGCCACGTGGCGCCCGGCCCGCTTTGCCATCGCCTCAGGCCGCGCGCGGCGTCTACCTCAACGACAAGGGCGAGCCCACGCCACTGGGGGCGGCGTTCATACGCACGCTGGGCATCTACCCGCCCGGCAGTTTCGTGCGGTTGGCCAACGACGAAGTGGCCGTGGTGGTCAAACGTGGGCGGCGCGCCAACACCCCGCTGGTGTCCAGCATCGTGGGGCGCCAGGGCATGCCCCTGGGTGAGCCAGCCCCCCGCGACACCATGGAGCGGCCGTTTGAAGTCAAAGCCGCCGTGCCTTTCGACGAAGTCCGTGTGGTACTCAACCCGGTGCGGCTGTTGAGCCGAACATGAAGCACCCATGAGCCCCGCCTACACCGCCGCTGCCCTGCCGTATGGCGCCTTGGCCGATCAGATCGAAGCGCTGCTGCGCGACCCCACGGTGGTGGTGCCACCGCGCTTGGTGCAGCCGCTGGCGGGCGGCGGCAGCCTGTTCGTGATGCCTGCCACCGACGCGCGTGTGGCCATCACCAAACTCATCACCTTTGTGCCCGACAACGGTGCGCGTGGCCTGCCCGCCATCCAGGGCGACATCGTGGTGTTTGATGCCCAGGATGGGCGCCGGCTCACCGTGCTCGACGGCCCCACCGTGACCGCACGGCGCACGGCGGCGGTGTCTTTGTTGGCCGCACGCCACTTGGCGCCGCGCACCGATGGCCCCTTGCTCATCGTGGGCGCTGGTGTGCAGGGGCTGGCCCACCTGGAGGCCTTTCACGAGGGGCTGGGCGTGCGTGAGGTTCTGGTGGCATCGCGCAGCCCCGCCAGCGCCGACACCCTGGTGCGCCACGCGAAGGCGCTGGGCCTTCAAGCGCGGCGTGTGGACGATGCCGATGCCGCGCTGGCCGACTGCCCCCTGGTCGTCAGCGCCACCTCGGCGCAAGCGGTGGCGCTGCGCGGCCTGCCTCGCAGCGACGCCTTTGTGGCGGCGGTGGGGGCGTTCACGCCGCGCATGGTGGAATGGGCGCCCGAGGTTTGCCGGCAGCTCGCCCACACCGGCACCTTGGTGGTGGACACACGGGACGCTGACCACGAAGCCGGCGATCTGTTGCAGGCGGGTTTGGACGTGGGCCCATTGCCCAGTTTGGGCGACGTGGTGCGCGGCGCCGCCGGCGCGCGCAGCGGCCCGGTGTTCTTCAAGAGTTGTGGCTGGGCGGGTTGGGATCTGGCCGCCGCACGCTGTGTGGTGGACGCCGCGCGTCACCCCTGACGCGCCCCCTCTCCATGCCTGGTGACATCACCACCCACGCTGTTGCGTGGGGGTGGCGAGCTCAGGGGTTTTCCATCTGTTTGGCCATGGTTTTGCCCAGTTCAACGCCCCATTGGTCGTAGGCATGCACGCCCCACAGCGCGGCCTGGCAAAACACCTTGTGTTCGTACAAAGCCACCATCGCGCCCAGCGTGTGGGGCGTGAGCGCTTCCAGCCACAGGCTGGAATTGGGCACGTTGCCACGGAAGGTGCGGTGGTTGAGCATCTCGGCGATATGTGCATCGCCCAGGCCGGCGGCGCGCAGCTCGGTTTCGGTGGCGGCGGCGTCGCGCCCCAGGGCCAGGGCTTGCGCCTGGGCCTGGAGGTTGAGCAGGGCCACCCGGTGGTGTTCGGCCGCCAGGGGCAGGGGCGTGTCCTCGGACTCGACGCCGATGAAGTCGACCGGCACCCGGTGCTGGCCCTGGTGCAGCAATTGGAAGTAGGCGTGCTGGCCTTCGATGCCCAGGCCGCCCCAGACGATGGGGCCGGTGTCGATCTCGACCGGTGAGCCGTCCACGTGGGTGCTTTTGCCGTTGGACTCCATGTCCAGCTGTTGCAGAAATCGGGCGAAGTGGAACATGCGGCTGGCGTAGGCCGCGATCAGGTGGGTGGGGCAACTCAGAAAGTTGCGGTTCCACACGCCCAGCAGCGCCATCATCAGCGGCATGTTGCGGGCGGGGGCGGCGCGCCAGAAGTGTTTGTCCATGGCGTGGCCACCGGCCAGGAACTCGCGGAAGCGGTCGGGACCGATGGCGATGGCCAGCGGCAAGCCGATGGCCGACCACACCGAGTAGCGCCCGCCCACCCAGTCCCAGAAACCGAAGGTGTTTTCTGCGGCGTAGCCCTGGCCTGCCGAGATCTGGGGCGAGGCGGTCACGGCGATGAGGTGGGGCACCTGTTGTGCTTCGGACACCAGACCGTGGTCGGCCAACCAGCGCTTGACCGAGGCGGCCAGCGTCATGGTTTCCTGCGTGGTGAAGGTTTTGCTCTGCACCACAAAGATGGTTTGGTCGGGGTTGAGCCAGCGCAAGATGCTGTGCAGCGACCAGGCGTCGGGGTTGGAGATGAAGTGCACCCGCACGTCGGGGTCGCAGTAGGCGTCCAGCGCCTGCACGGCCATGCGTGGCCCCAGATCGGAGCCGCCGATGCCGATGTTGACCACGTTGGTGATGCGCCGGCCCCGGAAGCCGCGCCACTGACCATTGCGTATGCGTTCGGCCGCGCCCAGGAAACGCTCCAGCTCGGCCTGCACCAGGTCTGAAATGTGCTCACCCCAGGGCGGTTGCGCCATGTGTGAACCCCTCAGGGCCACGTGCAGGGCCGCGCGGTCTTCGGTGCGGTTGATGTGTTCGCCCCGCGCCTGGGCCTGGGCCTGGGCCAGCACGCCCGACTCCTGCGCCAGGTCCAGCAGCGCAGCCAGCACCTCGGGCGTGACCTGTTGTCGGCTCGCGTCCAGCCGCAGGCCCGCCACCTCGAACTGCAGGCTGGCGTGGCGCACGTTGTGCCCGCCCGCGAGCAGCTCGCGCAGGTGGGGCAAGGGCTGGGACGCCAGCTGTTGCAGATGCACCCAAGCGGCGCGCTGCTGGGGGGGGACGAAGGTGGGTGTCATGCGTGAGGCAAACAAAAAAGTGTGCGTGGCCTGGTGTGTTCAGGCAATGGCCCGTACGGCTTCGGTGGCTTCGCGCGCCAGGCGGGTGATGTGTGCCCAATCACCTGCGGCCACGGCCGCTGCCGGCGTGAGCCACGAGCCACCGACCATGGCCACGTTGGGCAGGGCCAGGAACTGCGCCATGTTGGCCAGCGACACGCCACCCGTGGGGCAGAAGCGCAGGTCGGGCAGCGGGCCGCCCCAGGCCTTGAGCACCTCCACGCCGCCGAGCTGCGCAGCCGGGAAACATTTCATCAGCGTGAAGCCGGCGTCGCGCATGGCCATGGCCTCGCTGGGTGAACCGACGCCGGGGATGAAGGGCAGGCGGGCTTGCAACACCGCGTCGATCAGCGCGGGTGTGCTGCCGGGCGAGAGCGCAAAACGCGCGCCCGCGTTCAACACCTGTGCAACCTCGCTGGCGCGTGTCACGGTGCCGGCGCCCACCTGCATGGCGGGCACGGCTTTCGCCACGGCCTCGATGGCGGCCAGACCGGCGGCGCTGCGCAGGGTGATCTCGATCACGTCCACGCCGCCGGCCAGCAGGGCCTCGGCCATGGGCACGGCCTGGGCCGGGTCGGTGACGACGACCACGGGCACCACGCGGGATTGGAAGGGGGGCAGAGAAGCAGGTGTGTTCATGGGGTTGCCGGAGTGTGCCAGTTGTGGGGCAGTTCAATCATTTCCGAAGAGGGCGGAGGCGCCGTTTTCGGCCAGGCCCGCCTGGCGGCGGAACAGGCCAAACAGCTCGCGCCCATGGCCGTGGCCGTTGGCGCTCAGGTTCACCTCGGGCAGCGGGCGCTGGGCCAGCTCGGCCTCGTCCACCAGCACGTCCAGGGTGCCGGTTTCACAGTCCAGCAGCACCATGTCGCCGTCGCGCACGCGGGCGATGTGGCCGCCACACACGGCTTCGGGTGTGACGTGGATGGCGGCGGGCACCTTGCCCGAGGCGCCCGACATGCGACCGTCGGTGACCAGCGCCACCTTGAAGCCCTTGTCCTGCTGGATGCCCAAAATCGGCGTCAGCTTGTGCAGCTCGGGCATGCCATTGGCCTGCGGACCCTGGTGGCGCACGATGGCCACAAAGTCGCGTTCCAGCTGGCCCTGCTTGAACAGATCGCTCAAGGCCTGCTGGCTGTCCACCACCACGGCGGGTGCCAACACGCGCTGGTGTTCGGGCTTGACGGCCGCGGTCTTGACCACCGCACGGCCCAGCTTGCCTTGCAGGCGCTTGAGGCCACCGTCGGGCGTGAAGGGCTCGCTCACCGGGCGCAGCACCGATGTGTCGCCAGAGGCGGCGGGCGCGGCGCGCCAGGCCAGCTGGCCCTGGTCCAGCCACGGTTCGGTGGCGTAGCGCTGCAGGCCTTCGCCGAGGAGGGTGCTCACATCCGCATGCAGCAGGCCCACCGAGAGCAGTTGCCCGATCAGGAAGCCCATGCCACCGGCGGCGTGGAAGTGGTTCACGTCGGCCTTGCCGTTGGGGTAGACCTTGGCCAGCAGCGGCACCACGCTGGAGAGCTCGGCGAAGTCGTCCCAGTCGATGCGTATGCCGGCGGCACGCGCCATGGCCACCAGGTGCAGCGTGTGGTTGGTGGAGCCGCCGGTGGCGAGCAGGCCGACGATGGCGTTGACGATGGTTTTTTCGGTGACGATCTGGCCCATGGTCGGCGCGCGCAGCGCGCAAGCCACCGCGTGTTCGGTGAGTGCCGTGCGCAGCGGTGTGCCAGGGTTGACGAAGGACGAACCGGGCAGCTGCAAGCCCATGATCTCCATCAGCATCTGGTTGGAGTTGGCCGTGCCGTAGAAGGTGCAGGTGCCCGCGCCATGGTAGGCGGCTTCTTCGGCCGCCAGCAAGGCGGCGCGGTCCACCAAGCCTTGGGCGTACTGCTGGCGCACCTTCGCTTTCTCGTCGTTGGACAGCCCCGAGGTCATGGGTCCGGCCGGCACCATCACCACTGGCAGGTGGCCGAACTGCAGCGCACCGATCACCAGGCCCGGCACGATCTTGTCGCAGATGCCCAGGCACAACACGCCATCGAACACGTTGTGCGAGAGCGCCACGGCTGTGGCGAGTGCGATCACGTCGCGCGAGAACAGCGACAACTCCATGCCCTCGTAGCCTTGTGTCACGCCGTCGCACATGGCCGGCACGCCGCCGGCCACCTGGGCGGTGGCGCCCAGCGTGCGCGCGGTGGCGCGGATGTGTTCGGGGTAGTGCTCATACGGTTGGTGGGCCGAGAGCATGTCGTTGTAGGCGGTGACGATACCGATGTTGGGCTGGCGCTCCTGGTGGAGCACCAGCTTGTCGTTGCCAGGCATCGCCGCGAAGGCGTGGGCCATGTTGGCGCAGCCCAAACCTGCGCGGTATGGGCCGGGTTTGCGCAGCCCGGCCAGGGTGGTCAGGTAGGCCGCGCGGCTGCTGCGGCTGCGCTCGACGATGCGTTCGGTCACACGCTGCAGCGCGGGGTTCAGAGAAGGGGTGGTGTCAGCCATGGCGAACTTTCGGCATTCAGGGGGCCGTCCACACATGGACGGGCGAGGGGGAAGGGTGGATCACCAGCGAGATGGGCAGGTCGGCCGTGGGCGCCACACCAGCGCGTTGAAACACGGCTTGTTTGGCCGGGCCTGGCAGCGGCAGCACCAGGCAGCGCGCGGCCAGCAGCGTGGGCAGGGTGAGCGTGAGGCGGGCGTGGGGGGCCGTGGAGGGCCGCGTCCAGGCCACCGGAGCGGTGCTCGTCAGCGCCACCTCAACGCCGGGCGCGTGGGGGAACAGCGACGCGGTGTGGCCGTCCTCGCCCATGCCCAGCACCGCCACGTCCAGCGGCCAGGGCAGCCCTCGCATTCGCTGGTTGGTGGCGGTGGTGAGGGCGGGCAGGTCGGTGTCGGCGTCGAAGTGGGGCAGGGTGTCAAAAAACGGCAGCCAGCGTGCAGCGGCAGCTTCGCCTTGCAGCAGGTGCTGGCGGACCAGGGCGCTGTTGCTGTCGGGGTGGTCGGGTGGCACACAGCGTTCGTCCACCAGCAGCACCGTCACCTGCGCCCAGGGCAGGGCCTGTTGGCTCAGTTGTTGGAACAGTGGCACAGGCGATTTGCCGCCCGACACCGCGAGCAAGGCCTGGCCGCGCTCGGCCACGGCGTCGCGCAGGCGCTGGGCGATGTCGGCGGCCAGCGTTTGCGCGAGTGTGGTCGCGTTTGGGCAAGGGTGGAGGGCGATGTTCACGGTCTCACTGCGCCTCGAACCACACCGCACCTTCGCGCGCCACCAGGGCCGACGCGGCGGCCGGCCCCCAACTGCCGGCAGGGTAGGTCTTGGGCCGTTCGCCCAGTTGCTGCCAGCCTTCAAGGATGGGGTCGGCCCAGCGCCAGGCGGCTTCCAGTTCGTCGCGCCGCATGAAGTGGGTCAGGCGGCCTTTGATGACGTCGATGAGCAGGCGCTCGTAGGCTTCCGCGCGGCGTTCGGTGAAGGCCGATTGCAGGTCGAGGTTGAGGAAGACCGGGCGCATCTTCATGCCCGAGCCCGGCTCCTTGGCCATCATCTGCAACTGGATGGATTCTTCTGGCTGCAGCGTGATGATGAGGCGGTTGGGGTGGGACTGCGAGGGTTCGCCGGCGAAGATGGAGAAAGGCGGCTCGGAGAATTCGATGATGATTTCCGACTGCCGTTTCAACATGCGTTTGCCGGTGCGCAAAAAGAAGGGCACGCCGGCCCAGCGGCTGTTGTGCACCTGGGCCTTGATGGCCACAAAGGTTTCGGTCTGGCTGCCGGCGGGCACGTCGGCCTCGTCCAGATAGCCCTTGACCTGGGCGCCATCAACCACACCCGCCGTGTACTGGCCGCGCACCGTGTCGCGCAAGACGTCGGCCAGCTCGAACTTGCGCAGCGAGCGCAAGACCTTGAGTTTTTCGTCGCGCACGTCGTCGGGGTCGAGCGAGATGGGGGCCTCCATGGCCACGATGCACAAGAGCTGCAACAGGTGGTTTTGCACCATGTCGCGCATGGCGCCGGTGTGGTCGTAAAAGCCCGCCCGCGTGCCCACGCCCACGGTTTCTGACACGGTGATCTGCACGCTTTTGATGGTGGGCGCGCGCCAGAGGGGTTCGAAGATGGCGTTGCCAAAACGCAGCACCATGAGGTTTTGCACCGTCTCTTTGCCGAGGTAGTGGTCGATGCGGTAGATCTGCTTTTCGCTGAAGTGCCGCGCCACCGCTTCGTTGATGGCCTGGGCCGAGGGGAGGTCGTGGCCCAGGGGTTTTTCCAGCACCACGCGGGCGTCGGCGTCGATCAACTGGGCCTGGTCGAGGTGGCGGCAGATGTCGGTGAACAGGCTGGGTGCGGTGGCCAGGTAGAACACCTTGGTGGCGCCGCTGCGGCAGCTGGCGTGCAAGCGCTGGTAACCCTCTGCGACCGTGGCATCCAGGCTCACGAAGTCCAGCCGTGCCAGGAAGCTGGCCCAGGCGTCGCGGTCCAGGGCGTCGCCGCCCACATGGGGGCGCGAGGCCTTGTCCACGAAGGCCACGTAGTCGTCGCGTGTCCAGTTGTGCCGGCCCACACCAATGATGCGGCAGTCGTTGGGCAGGCGCTGGTGCAGGTGGGCCATGCAGAGCGCAGGCAGCAGCTTGCGCCAGGCCAGGTCGCCGGCACCGCCGAAGATGACCATGTCCAGTGGGGGAGTGGGTGCGGTGCTCACGGGCGGTTGTCTCTCGTTGTTGATGTAACTATGTTACCAAAAAACGGAGATGATGGCCGGCGTGAGTTACATCTGATCGCCTGGATCGGGTTCGGGGGCGGGTTCCGTTGGCGACACGGTGGCTTGCAGCCACAGCGCAAGTGGCGCCGGCCGGGCAAAGTGGTAGCCCTGCATGGCCTGGCAGCCACTGGCACACAGGAAGTCGGCCTGGGCTTGTGTTTCCACGCCTTCGGCCACCACCCGCAGTTTGAGGTGGCTGGCCATGGACAGGATGGCGCGCACGATGGCGGCGTTGCCGGCCCCTGTGGGCACATCGTGCACAAAACCTTTGTCGATCTTGAGTTCGTACAAGGGCAGCCGCTGCAGGTAGGTCATGCTGGAGTAGCCGGTGCCAAAGTCATCGATGGAGAAGCGTATGCCCATGGCCACCAGTTCGGCCATGCGGGCCACGGTGTCGTCCAGGTGGTCGATCAGCAAGCCCTCGGTCACCTCAAACACCAGCGCATCGGCGGGTGCGCCGGTCTCAGCCAGGGCCTGACGCACCTGCTGCACAAAATCATCGGCGCGGAATTGGCGCGGGCTGACGTTGACCGACAGGGTCTGCCGGATGCCAGCGGCGTGCAGACGCTGCAAGCTCTGGCAGGCTTGCTGGAGCATCCAGTGACCGATGGGCACGATCAGACCATTGGCTTCAGCCACCGGGATGAAACTCAGCGGCGACACGAGACCGCGCTTGGGGTGGCGCCAGCGCAGCAGCAACTCCGCGCCACACGGCTGGCCGCCGGCGTCCACCTGCGGCTGCGCATGGACTTCGAACTGACCCAGCGGCAGCGCCACCTTGAGGTCTTGTTCGATGGCCAGGCGCTCCTCCACCTCGGCCTGCATCTCGACCTGGAAAAACGCGGTGCGGTTGCGACCGCTGCCTTTGGCGCGGTACATGGCGGTGTCGGCCTCGCGCAACAGGTCGTCCACGGCGGTGCCGTGGCGTGGGAACAGCGTCAGCCCGATGCTGCCGGTGGTGGAGTAGTGCACGCCTTCGATGTCGTGCGGGCGGTCCAGCTCGGCGCGCACTTTTTCGGCCACCGCCATGGCGCCACGCGCGGCCTGGTCGGCGTGGGTGCCGAGGTCGCTGATGAGCACCACAAATTCGTCGCCACCCAGGCGGGCCACGGTGTCCTCGCCACGCAGCATCACCGCCAGGCGTTGGGCCACCTGTTGCAAGAGCGCGTCGCCCACCGAATGGCCGCGCGCGTCGTTGATGTGTTTGAAGTGGTCCAGGTCCAGGAACATCAGCGCGCCGAACTGGCCGGTGCGCTGCGCCGAGGCCAGCGCGTGGGTGATGCGGTCCACCAGCATGCGCCGGTTCGGCAGGCCGGTCAGGGCGTCGAAGTAGGCCAGCCGGTGGGTGTGTTCCTCGCTGGCCTTGCGCTCGCTGATGTCGGAGATGAAGCCGTGCCACAACACACTGCCGTCGGGCAGGCGTTCGGGTATGGCGTCGCCCAGCCGCCAGCGTTGGCCCTGCAGCGGCAGCACCACACGGAATTCGTGGTGCCACGGCGAAAGCTGCTGGGTGGACAGGTCGACGGAGGCCTGGAACGCCTCGCGGTCTTCGGGGTGCACACGCGCCATCAACAGATCGGCGTTGTCGGTCACATCGGCAGCGTGGTGTTCCCAGATGGACCAGATGCCATCGCTGGCAAACGGCATGCTGACGTGCCCGTCGGGGTGGCGCTGGAACTGGTAGAGCACACCGGGCACCCGGCGCGCCAGGTTGTTGAGCAGGTCCAGGCTTTGTTTGAGCTTGAGCGCCCATTGCTCGCGCTCGCTGATGTCACGGAACACGAAGCTGGCCATGGGCTGGCCGTCGTCGTCGGTGTACAGCACCGAGCTGGCTTCGACATCGAAGCGTTCGCCGTTGGCGCGGTACATGGCCACCACACCGCGCGCGCCGCCGTTGCGTTCGCGCTCCTGAAGCAAGGGCACCAGGCGCGGGTCGTTCAGGTCCAGCAGGATGCCGCGCGGCAGCACACAGATGTCGGCAGCGCTGCGTCCCAGCATCTGGCAGGCGGCGGGGTTGGCCGACAACACGGCACCACCGGGGCGCGTCTGCAACATGCCGTCCAGGCTGCTGTTGAACAGCAGTTCGTAGTTGGCTTGGGTGGCGCGGCGTTCGCGTTCGACGCGCCGGGTTTCGCTCAGGTCGGTGTTGGTGCCCGACAGGCGCACCGCGTGGCCTTTGTCGTCGCGCAGGATGTGGCCGCGTGACAGGATGGGCAGGTAGTGCCCGTCTTTGTGGCGGATGCGGAACTCCACCTGGTACTGGCTGCCCCGGCCCAGGGCGGCGGCGCGGAACTGGGCCGCTGCGTGGGCGCGGTCGTCCGGGTGGATCATCGCCTCCCAGTCGTTTTGGTGGGCCGGGCGGTCGTGTTCGCCATAGCCCAGCATGGTCCAGCCGCGCTCCGAGTTGAAGCGCTCCCCCGTGCGCAGGTCCCAGTCCCACCAGCCGTCGTTGGCGCCCTTGAGCACCAGCTCCAGCCGGGTTTCGCGTGCCTGCATCTGTTGCTGCAGCAGGACCAGTTGGCGGTGTTGTTCGGTCTTGGCTTGCAGCGCCTCCTGCAACAGCCGGTTGTGGCGCCGCAGTTCCAGCTGGGCCATCACCTGGTGCGACAACACCTGCAGCGCATCGCGCTCGCCAGCGCCAAACTGACGCGGTTGGGTGTCGATCACACACAGGGTGCCCAACGCCTGGCCGCCCGGGGTGAGCAGCGGTGCACCGGCATAGAAGCGGATGCCGGGCGCGTGGGTGACCAGCGGGTTGGCCTCGAAACGCGGGTCGCTGCGGGCGTCTTCCACCACCATCACATCGGGGCTGCGGATGGCGTGGGCACAAAAGGCCTGTTCGCGCGGGGTTTCCGTGAAGTCCACCCCCACCCGCGACATGAACCATTGGCGGTGTTCGTCCACCAGCGACACCAGCGCCACGGGCACGCGAAAGAGCTGAGCCGCCAGCCGGGTCAGTTCGTCGAGTGCCTGTTCGGGGGCGGTGTCGAGCACCCCGTAGGCGCGCAGCTCATCGAGCCGGACAACTTCGAGGTCGTCGGCCGACGGCAATGGGCCGGGGTGGTCGGGCGGGATGGGCAGAACCATTCGTGTGGGAGGGTGGGGCGGATGTGGGCCGCAATGTCAAGGTTCTGGGGCTTAAATTTTAACAATCGAGGCGTGTCTCCCCACCCGCCGGGCAATGCCCCTGCTCACGACCGGGTGTCGTCCGGTGGCAGACTGGCGCTCCAGCGCTCGTTCCAGTGGGGCGCGTGTTCGCCCGGGTGGCCGCGCAGCGCGTCGATGTCGCGGCGCTGGCGTTTGGTGGGGCGGCCTTGTGTCAGCGCCAAGGCGGGTTCCGGGGCCAGGCGCCGCTGCTCGGCCTGGGCCAGGCGTTGGGCCACCGACGCCTCGGTTTCGCTGTACAGCAAGGCCGCCTGGGGGGCCGGCCCCCGGGTGGCGCTCAAGCCCAGCACCTTGACCGTGCGCAGCACCGGGCCTTGTGCAATCTCCAGTTCGTCATCGGCGTGCACCTCCCGCGACGGCTTGGTGTGGGCGCCGTTGAGGCGGACACGGTGTTTTTCGATCGCCTCGACGGCGAGCGCGCGGGTTTTGAAAAATCGGGCCGCCCAGAGCCATTTGTCCAGGCGAAGGCGTTCGGTCGATGGGGGGTGGGCAGGTGGGTTCATGGGTGTGGCGCCAGGGGCAGGCGCACGGTGGCGTCCAGGCCCACCACCTGGCCATGGTGTTGGCGGTTGTCGAGCGCCATTTCGCCGCCCAGCGAGCGGGTGATTTCCTGGCAGATGGCCAGGCCCAGACCGCTGCCACCGGGCAGGGCGTGGGCGTGCTGGTGGCGGGCAAACGGCTCAAACAGGTGGGCGCGCAAGGCCGGTGGTATGCCCGGCCCGCTGTCGGCGATGGTCAGTGCCGCTGTGCGCTCGTCGCGCAGCAGGCGCACTTCGAGGATGGCGCCAGGCGGGATGTGTTTGATGGCGTTGTGCAGCAGGTTGCGCACCAGCTCGCGCAAGGCCCATTCGTGGGCGCGCACCGGGGCGGGCTGGATGTCGAGCGCGAAGTCGAGCTGGCGCTCGGCGATCAGCGGTGCCAAGTCGAGCGCCACGGCGCGCACCACCTCGGCCCAGTCCAGCACGGGCGCGTCGTCCTGCTGGCGCAACTGCTCCACCTTGGCCAGCGAGAGCATCTGGTTGGCCAGTTCGGTGGCGCGGTTGACGGTGTGTTCGATCTCGCCCAGCGCGGTTTGGGGCGCCACGTCGCCGCGCCGGGCGGACTGCACCTGGGTCTTGAGGACGGCCAGCGGCGTGCGCAGCTGGTGGGCGGTGTCGCGCACAAAACGCTTCTGGTGGTTCAGCAGGTGGGCCAGGCGGGTCATGTGCTGGTTGGTGGCCTCGATCAGCGGGCGCACCTCGCGCGGCGCCTGTTCGGCCTGCAGCGGCGTGAGGTCGCTGTCGCTGCGCGCGGCCAGCGCGGCGCTCAGGCGGCGCACCGGGCGCGTGGCGCGTTGCACCACCAGCACCACCACACCGGCAATCACCGCCAGCAGCAGCGCCTGCCGCCAGAGCGTGTCCACCAGCATCTGGCGCGCCAGCGTGTGGCGCAGCTCCAGGGTTTCGGCCACCTGGATGGTGACCATGCCCTGGCCACCCGGGCCGGCCACAGGCTGCAGCAACACCGCCACGCGCACGTTTTCGCCCCGGTACTCGCCGTCGTAGAAGTCCACCAACGCGGCGTACAGGCTTTTGGTTGGCAGGGTGCCGCTCCACAGGGGCAGGTCTTCAAAACCCGACACCATTTCGCCCTTGAAGCCGCTGACGCGGTAGTAGAGGCGGCTGCGGTTGTCGGCTTCGAACGGTTCGAGCGCCGAGTAGGGCAGCGTGGCGCGCACCCGGGCGCGGTCGCCCTCGCCCACCAGTTCCAGCGTCTCACCAATGGACTTGGCGGTGGCCAGCAGGGTGCGGTCGTAAGCCGTGTCGGCCGCACGCAGGGCCTGGCGGTAGAGCACCGTGCTGTTGAAGAGCACCAGCAGCAGCACAGGCACCAGAATGCCCAGCATGAGTTGGCTGCGCAGCGACCGCGCCTGCCACCAGCGCTGCACCGGGTTCAGCGCGTTCATGCCGGCGCCTTGAGCAAATAGCCCAGCCCACGCAGCGTGACCAGTTGTACCCCGGTGTCGGCGAGTTTTTTGCGCAGGCGGTAGACCACCACCTCAATGGCTTCGTACTGCACGTCGCTTTCGCCCGGAAACACCAGCTCAAACAGCTTCTCTTTGGTGATGGCCTGGCCCGGCCGGGCCAGCAGGGCGCGCAGCAGGGCCAGTTCGCGCGGCGCCAGCTCCATGGGCTGGTTGTGGTGGTAGACGGCCCCGCTGCCGGTGTCCACATACAAACCGCCCACCGGTGCCGGCGGGGCCACCGGCTCGGCCACGCTGCTGCTGCCCGCGCGGCGCACCAAGGCACGCACGCGGGCCTCCAGCTCGTCCAGGTCAAAGGGTTTGGCCAGGTAGTCGTCGGCGCCTGTGTTCAGGCCCAGGATGCGGTCGCCCACGGTGCCGCGCGCGGTGAGGATGATGACCGGCGTGCGCAGCCCGGCGGCGCGCGCCTGCGCCAGCACCTCCAGCCCATCTTGACCAGGCAGGCTGAGGTCGAGCAGCACGGCGTCGGGGCGGGTGCTGCGCCACAGGGCCAGCGCCTGCAAGCCGTCATCGCAGGTGACCACCGCCATGCCCTGGCGCTCCAGCGCCCGCTGCAAGGTGGCGCGCATCTGGGGGTTGTCTTCGACCAGCAACAGCTTCATGTGGCAACCATACCAGCGCCGCCCGGACCGTTGGTCATCCTAGGGTTTTCACTGACGGTCTGGACAGTGGACTGACAGGCAGCGCCGCCACCATCACGCCTGTCCCAAACCACAACAGGAGACTTCCATGCGTCGCGACACCTTCCTCAAGTCCCTGGCCGCCCTGGCCGCCAGCGGTGCCCTGCCCATGCAAGCGTGGGCCGCTGCCAACGTGAAGATGATGATTCCCGCCAACCCCGGTGGTGGCTGGGACAGCACCGGCCGTGCGCTGGGCAAGGCCCTGCAGGATGCCGCCGTGGCCTCGTCGGTCACCTATGAAAACAAGGGTGGTGCGGCAGGCGCCATCGGCCTGGCGCAGTTCTTCAACGCCAGCAAGGGCGACCCGAACGCCATGATGGTGATGGGCGCGGTCATGCTGGGCGGCATCATCACCGGCAAACCGCCGGTGTCCATCACCCAGGTCACGCCCATTGCGCGCCTGACCACCGAATACAACGTGTTCGTGTTGCCCGAGAACTCGCCCTTCAAGACCATGGCCGACGTGATCGCACAGATGAAGAAGGACCCTGGCAGCGTGAAGTGGGGCGGCGGTTCGCGTGGCTCCACCGAACACGTGGCCGCAGCGATGATCGCCCGCGAAGTGGGTGTGGATGCGGCCAAGATCAACTACGTGCCCTTCCGTGGGGGCGGTGAGGCCACGGCGGCCATCCTGGGTGGCAACGTCACCGTGGGCGGCAGCGGCTACAGCGAGTTCCAGCAGTACATCGAGGCCGGCAAGATGAAGGCCATCGGCGTGACCTCGGGCGCCCGCCTCAAGGGCATCAACGTGCCCACGCTGAAAGAGCAGGGCATCAACGTCGAGATCGGCAACTGGCGCGGCGTGTACGGCGCTGCCGGCATCACCCCGGCCCAGCGCGATGCGTTGACCGAGATGATCGTCAAGGCCACCAAGAGCAAGGCCTGGGCCGAAGCCATCGAGAAAAACGGCTGGACGCCCGCCCTGCTGACCGGCAAGGCGTTTGACGAGTTCGTGGACCGCGACTTTGCGAGCCTGCGTGCCGTCATGGTCAAGTCCGGCATGATCTGACACCCGAGGAGGCCAGCATGGGTGAAGCACCGAACCGCGTGGAGCAGGCGGCTCTGCCTGAAGTCCTCATCGGCGTGGGCGTCCTGGCGCTGGCCGCCTTCCTGGCCTGGGGTGCCACCGGCATCTCGGCGGAAGCGGGCTACGCCGGTGTGGGCCCCAATTTTTTGCCTTGGGTGGTGTCGGCGGCGCTGGCCGCCTGCGGCGTCTGGCTGTTGTGGGAGGCCCGCACTGGCGGCTACCGCGACCGCGAGCCCCCCTCGGGCGCCGACAAGGGCGACTGGCCGGCCTTTGTGTGGGTGTCGGCCGGCATTCTGGCCAACGCTGCGCTGATCACCACCTTGGGCTTCATCCTCAGTTGTGCCTTGTGTTTTGTGCTGGCCGTGCGTGGTCTGCGCCTGGCCGAAGGCAAGGGTGGCGGTGGCTGGCGCCAGTCCGTCAAGGACGCCATGGTGGGGCTGCTGATTGCCGCGCCTGTGTACTGGCTGTTCACCAAAGTGCTGGCGGTCAACCTGCCCGGCCTCACCTCCACCGGCTGGCTCTGAAAGCACCCCATGGATACCTGGAACCTGCTGATGGGTGGCTTTGCCACCGCCGCCACGCCGATCAACCTGCTGTGGGCCTTTGTGGGCTGCGCATTGGGCACCGCCATTGGCGTGTTGCCCGGCCTGGGCCCGGCCGTCACCGTGGCCATGTTGTTGCCCATCACCTCGCAGGTGGAGCCCACCGCGTCGATGATCTTTTTCTGCGGCATCTACTACGGCGCCATGTACGGCGGCTCCACCACCTCCATCCTGCTCAACACCCCCGGTGAGACCGGCACGATGGTGACCGCGCTGGAAGGCTTCAAGATGGCCAAAAGCGGGCGCGCCGGTGCGGCGCTGGCCACGTCGGCCATCGGCTCCTTTGTGGCCGGCACCATCGCCACCATACTGGTTACGCTGGCCGCGCCGCTGATGGCGTCGTTCGCCGTCAAGCTCGGGCCGCCCGAGTACTTCTGCCTCATGCTGCTGGCCTTCACCACCGTGAGTGCGGTGCTGGGCCAGAGCACGCTGCGTGGCCTCACATCCCTGTTCCTGGGCCTGGCCATGGGCGTGGTCGGCATCGACCAGATCACCGGCCAGCTGCGCTACGCCGGTGGTGTGCCCGAACTCATGGACGGTGTGGAAGTGGTGCTGGTGGCCGTGGGCCTGTTTGCGGTGGCCGAGGCGCTTTACAACGCCTTGTACGAAGGCCGCAGCGTGAGCCAGATGAACAAGATGAACAAGGCCCACATGACACGCGCCGAGTGGAAACGCTCGTGGCCAGCGTGGATGCGTGGCACGGTCATTGGCTTTCCCTTCGGCACCATTCCGGCCGGTGGCACCGAGATCCCCACCTTTTTGAGCTACGCCACCGAACGCAAGCTGTCCAAACACAAGGAAGAGTTCGGCACCACGGGCGCCATCGAAGGTGTGGCCGGCCCCGAGGCTGCCAACAACTCGGCCGTGACCGCCACCCTGGTGCCGCTGCTGACGCTGGGCATCCCCACCTCGGTGACGGCGGCCATTTTGCTCAACGCCTTTCAGAACTACGGCATCAACGCCGGGCCGCAGCTGTTCCAGACCTCGTCCACCCTGGTGTGGGCGCTGATCGCCTCGCTCTACATCGGCAACGTCATGCTGCTGGTGCTCAACCTGCCCATGGTGGGCCTGTGGGTCAAGCTGCTCAAAATCCCCAAGGCGCCGCTGTACGCCGGCATCCTGATTTTTGCCACGGTTGGTGTGTACGGCATGCGCCAGAGCGCGTTTGACCTCTACCTGATGTACGGACTGGCTCTGGTGGGCGTGTTGATGCGCCGCTACGACTTTCCCATCGCGCCGGTCATCGTTGGCCTCATCCTGGGCCCGCTGGCGGAAGCGCAGCTGCGCAACGCCTTGTCCATCGGTTCGGGCGACTGGACGGTGTTCTTCGAACGCCCGATGTCGCTGACCCTGCTGGTGGTGGTGGTCCTGGTGCTGCTGACGCCGCGCCTGCTGGCCTGGCACCGCCGGGCTTGATCTGGTCGAGTCAGCCCTGCGTTGCGGCCGGTGCCACCGAGGCGCCCTGGATGCCGTGGCGCTTGAGTGCCTCGGCCACAAAACCCGAGGTCTTCATCTCCTCCACAAAGGCGGCCAGGTAGGCTGAAGCGTCGGGGCTGCGGCCTTTGGGGCACCCCATGGCCTGCTGGATGACCATGAAGCGCCCGGGCAGCAGGCGGTGGCCAGGAAAACGCGACAGCTCCGCTTCGATCTGTTGTTTGACGCCTGCGGCCACATCGGCCTGCGTCTGCACAAACACCTCCACCACCGCAGGCGATGAAGGAGCGCGCTCGATGGTCGCGTGTTGGAGTTCTCGGCTGAGGAACAGATCGTAGGCGCTGCCCTGGCCCACAACCACGCGTGTACCCACGCGGTCCACCTCGTCGTTGTGCTGCAAGGGTGAGTCCTGGCGCACCAGGTAGCTGCCTTCGATCAACACGTACGGCGAGGTGAAGGCAATGCCTTTGCCGCGTGCGGGGTCCACCGCAAAGAAGCCAAAGTCGGCTGCCTCGGCGGTGACGCAGTCCACCGACTGGGCGGCGGTGTCGAACGCCAGCAGGTCGAGTTCCAGGCCCATTCGGTGCGCGAGTTCGCGTGCGAGGTCGATGGACACGCCAACGGGCTCGCCGGAGGTGGCGTCACGTTTGGCCAGGATGGGGTTGCCCAGGTTGATGGCGGCGCGCAGGCGGCCGGTGGGGGCGAGTGCGGTGGTGGTCGGGCTCATGGTCGGTGGTTTGGGCGATGGATGTTGGGGCCTGACCGGATTGTGCGACAGGCCCGCTACCATGCACGCCATGCCCACCGGACCCGCCCCCGACACCCGCCTGCCACGCGACGCCCAGAGCATCCTGGAGCTGGCCGCGCGCTCCATGTTCGATCTGTTCGCCAATGCCAGCGAGGGCATGATGCTGGTGGACCGCAACGCACGGGTGGTGTGGATCAACGACCAGTACCGCCGTTTTCTGCCCGCCCTCGGGTACGAACGTGAGGAAGATTTTGTCGGCCACCCGGTCTCCAGCGTGGTGCAGAACACGCAAATGCACCAGGTGTTGTCCACCGGCAAACCCATCCTCATCGATTTGCTGACCAACAAGGCTGGCACGTTTGTCGTGAGCCGCATACCTTTGCGGGACGATGGCGGTGAGGTGATTGGCGTCCTCGGCATCGTGCTGTTCGACCACCCCGAAACCACGCTGCAGCCGCTGATCACCAAGTTCGCCCGGCTGGAGCAGGACCTGAGCGATGCCCGCCGCGAGCTGGCCAGCCAGCGCCGCAGCAAATACACCTTTGCCAGTTTTGTTGGCAGCAGCCCGGCGGCGCTCGACGTGAAACGCCAGGCGCGCCGCGCGGCCTCATCCCACAGCCCGGTGCTGTTGCTGGGTGAAACCGGCACCGGCAAAGAATTGCTGGCACACGCCATCCACGCCACATCGGAGCGGGCGGGGCGCGCCTTTGTGGGCATCAACATCGCGGCCGTGCCCGACACCTTGCTGGAGGCTGAGTTTTTTGGCGTGGCGCCCGGTGCCTACACCGGTGCCGACCGCAAGGGGCGCGACGGCAAGTTCAAGCTGGCCGATGGGGGCACCCTGTTCCTCGACGAGGTGGGCGACATGCCCCCCGCTGTGCAAGCCAAATTGCTGCGTGTGTTGCAGGAGGGTGAGGTGGAACCGCTGGGCTCCAACAAGCTGGTGCGGGTGGACGTGCGGGTGGTGGCCGCCACCTCGCGCGACCTGCCGCAACTGGTGCGCGAGGGCCGTTTCCGCGAAGACTTGTTCTACCGACTCAACGTCTTGCCCATCCGCCTGCCGCCCTTGCGCGAACGCCGCAGCGACATCCCGCAACTGGTGGAGGTGTTGTGCGAAGACATTGCCGCGCGCAGCGGTGGCGTGCTGATGGAGTTGGCGCCCGATGCCCTGGCGCTGCTGCAGGCGCAGGCCTGGCGCGGCAACATCCGCGAATTGCGCAACGTGTTGGAGCAGGTGGCTTTGCGCACCGACGACCACCACATCGATGCCGCCATGTTGGCCGGGGTGTTGCGAACGGATGGGCTGGCGCCGCTGGCGGTGCCCGAGCCCGTGCCAGTTCTCGGTGTGGTCGCGGAAGATGGCTTGTTGCGTCCCCTGTCTGAGCAGGTGGCCGAACTGGAGCGCAGGGCCATGCGTGCCGCCCTGGCGCAAACCGGCGGCAACCGTGCGGCGGCGGCCCGTTTGTTGGGCATGTCGCGGGCCAGCTTTTACGACAAACTGGCCGTGTCTGAATAACAGACACATGTCTGTTATTCAGACATTAAGTGCTGGATGTGATGTCTGAAAATCAGGCATGTCTCGTGCCACCGGAGAAAATGCCGTTGTGAATCAATGGCTTGTTCACCTGGCATGGCTTGTGCATCAGAGAGCGCAGGTGGCGGCTGCCGTCGCCCATTCCCACACAACGGAGACACACATGATTCAGACCACCCGTCGCCTGGCCGTCGTTGCCCTGGCCTGCGCTTCCACCCTGGCATTCGCCCAGTCCAAGGAAATCCGCATCGCCCACGTCTACAGCAAGACCGGCCCGCTGGAAGCCTACGCCAAGCAGACCCACGTGGGCCTGATGATGGGCCTGGACTACGCCACCGGCGGCACCATGGAAGTGGCCGGCAAGAAGCTGGTGATCATCGAGAAGGACGACCAGGGCAAGCCCGACCTGGGCAAGAGCCTGCTGGCCGCCGCCTACGGCGACGACAAGGCCGACATCGCCGTGGGCCCCACCGCCTCGCCCGTGGCCCTGGCCATGCTGCCGGTGGCCGAGGAATACCGCAAGATCCTGCTGGTCGAGCCCGCCGTGGCCGACTCCATCACCGGCGACAAGTGGAACAAGTACATCTTCCGCACCGGCCGCAACAGCTCGCAGGACGCGATTTCCAACGCCGTGGCGTTGGACAAGGCTGAAAACACCATCATCACGCTGGGTCAAGACGATGCGTTTGGTCGCGACGGTGTCAAAGCCTTTCGAGAAGCCATCAAGAAAGCCAAGGTGATCCATGAGGAGTTCCAGCCTCCGTCGACGACCGACTTCACCCCGGCCATTCAGCGCATCATCGACAAATTCAAAGGCGTACCTGGCCGAAAATTTGTGTGGATTGTGTGGTCGCGTCCCAACTCGCCTTTCTCGAAGTTTGCCGAACTTGAACTGCAAAAACGCCACGGGATCGAGATGGCCTCGGGCGGCAACATTCTTCCCGCAATGGTGACTTACAAGCAGTTCCCCGGCATGGAAGGCGCGGCCTACTACTACTTCGGCATCCCCAAGAACCCGGTGAACGAGGCCATGGTGGCCCGCCACTACAAGGAGTTCAAGAGCCCGCCCGACTTCTTCACCGCCGGTGGCTTCAGCGCCGCCATGGCCCTGGTGACCGCGCTCAAGAAAACCAATGGCGACGCCAAGGCCTCGGCCCTGATCCCGGCCATGGAAGGCATGAGCTTTGACACGCCCAAGGGCAAGATGACCTTCCGCAAGGAAGACCACCAGGCCATGCAGAGCATGTACCACTTCAAGATCAAGGCCGACCCTGCGTTTGCCTGGGGCGTGCCTGAGCTGGTGCGCGAGATCAAGCCTGAAGAAATGAACGTTCCCATCCGGAATAAACGGTAACCCCCTGCGCCGCGCCCAAGGGCGCGTCATCCCCCAGAGGGGGACAACACGAGCGGACTGGCAAAGCCAGATCCGCCGTGTTCCCGGCTAAGACACGCTCGCCTGCTGCGGGTGCGCGTTCAGAGGAAACCCATGCTTGAAACACGCGATCTCACGGTCCGCTTTGGCGGGCACGTGGCGGTGAATGCTGTGTCCTGCGCGTTTGCGCCGGGCACGCTCACCGCCATCGTTGGCCCCAACGGCGCGGGCAAGACGACCTACTTCAACCTGATCTCGGGGCAGATCAAGGCGTCTGCCGGTACGGTGGCGCTGAACGGCCAGGACCTCACGCCGCTGGGCGCGGCGGCCCGGGCCCAGGCGGGCCTGGGGCGTGCGTTCCAGCTCACCAACCTGTTCCCGCAATTGAGCGTGCGCGAGAACGTGCGCCTGGCGGTGCAGGCCCGCGCGGGTGCGGGGCTCAACCTCTGGCGCATCTGGAGCGACCGGCGCGACCTGCTGGAAAAGGCCGACCGTGTGCTCGAAGCCGTGGCCCTGGCCGACAAGCGCGATGCGCTGGCCGCCAGCCTGCCGCACGGCGACCAGCGCAAGCTGGAGGTGGGCATCCTGATGGCGCTGGAGCCGCAGGTGTTCATGTTCGACGAACCCACCGCCGGCATGAGCGTGGACGAGGTGCCGGTCATCCTCAACCTCATTCGCCAGCTCAAGAACGACAAGACCAAAACCATTCTGCTGGTGGAGCACAAGATGGACGTGGTGCGCGAACTCTCGGACCGCATCATCGTGCTGCACAACGGTGAGTTGGTGGCCGATGGTGAGCCCGAAACCGTGATCGCGTCGCCGGTGGTGCAGCAAGCCTATCTGGGCATCAGCCCCCAAGAAGCGGAGGCCGCATGAGCGCCCAAAACCTGCTCACGCTCGAAGGCGTGCACACCCACATCGGCGCGTACCACATCCTTCATGGTGTCGATCTGAACGTGCCCGCCAACCAGCTCACCATGCTGCTGGGCCGCAACGGCGCCGGCAAGACCACCACGCTGCGCACCATCATGGGCCTGTGGCATGCCAGCCAAGGCCGCGTCACCTTGGCCGGGCGCGACATCACCGCTGCCCACACGCCCGACATCTCGCGCAGCGGCGTGGCCTACGTGCCCGAGAACATGGGCATCTTTGCCGACCTCAGCGTGAAAGAAAACATGCTGCTGGCCGCGCGCGGCGCGCGCTCCATCGACGACATCGACACCAAGCGGCTGGAGTGGATCTTCGATCTGTTCCCCGCGATGAAGAAGTTCTGGAACCACCCGGCGGGCAAGCTCTCGGGCGGGCAAAAGCAGATGCTGGCGGTGTCGCGTGCCATCGTCGAGCCGCGCCAGTTGCTGCTCATCGACGAGCCCAGCAAAGGCCTGGCGCCGGCCATCATCCAGAACATGATCGCCGCCTTCAAGGCGCTCAAGGAAGCACAAACCACCATCCTGCTGGTGGAGCAGAACTTCAACTTCGCGCGCCAGCTGGGCGACAGCGTGGCCGTGATGGACGATGGCCGCGTGGTGCACAGCGGCCGCATGGCCGAACTGGCGGAAGACGAGACCTTGCAGGCCCGTCTCTTGGGTCTTTCTCTCAAGGCGCACCAATGAACAAAGACTTCGACTACAAGCCGCTGTTGCTGGTGCCGCTGCTGGCGCTCATCGCCTTGCCGCTCACCGGCAGCGCCTCCACCTGGCTCACGCTCACAGTGGCGGGTCTGGCCATGGGCATGATCGTGTTTGTCATCGCGTCGGGCCTCACCCTGGTGTTCGGCCTGATGGACGTGCTCAACTTCGGCCATGGCGTGTTCATCGCGCTGGGGGCTTTTGTGGCCACCTCGGTGTTTGCCGCCATGGGCAGCTATGTGGAAGCCGACAGCTTCTGGCTCAACATGGTGGCGCTGTTGCCAGCCATGTTGGTGGCCATGGCGGTGGCGGGTGCGCTGGGCTACGTGTTCGAGCGTGTCATCGTCAAGCCGGTGTACGGCCAGCACCTCAAGCAGATCCTGATCACCATGGGCGGCATGATCATTGGCGAGGAGCTGATCAAGGTCATCTGGGGCCCACAACAGATTGCCATGCCGCTGCCGGTGTCGCTGCGTGGCGCGTTCATCTTCGGCGAGGCGGCGGTGGAGAAGTACCGCGTGCTGGCCGTGCTGGTGGGCCTGCTGGTCTTCCTCGCCATGGTCTGGACGCTCAACCGCACCAAGGTCGGCCTGCTGATCCGCGCTGGTGTGCAGGACCGCGAGATGGTCGAGTCCCTGGGCTACCGCATCGTTCGTTTGTTCATCGGTGTGTTTGTGGCGGGCAGCGCCTTGGCCGGTCTGGGCGGTGTGATGTGGGGCCTGTACCAGCAGACCGTCATCCCGCAGATGGGCGCGCAGGTCAACGTGCTCATCTTCATCGTCATCATCATCGGCGGCCTGGGCTCGACCACGGGCGCACTGATCGGCGCGCTGCTGGTGGGCCTGATGGCCAACTACACCGGTTTTCTCGCGCCCAAGGTGGCGCTGTTTTCCAACATCGCTTTGATGGTCGCCATCCTGTTGTGGCGCCCCCAGGGTGTGTACCCCGTTGCGAACCGTTGAAGAGAGGCCTCAGATGTTTTCAAGACTCCTCTCCCACGACCTGCCGCGCAGCCGCTGGCTTGCATTGATGTTGGTGGTTATCGTGCTGGGCCTGGCCTTCGCGCCTTTCCTGTTCACCGGCGTCAAGTCCATCAACGTGGCGGCCAAGGTGCTGATTTTCATTGCGCTGGTGGTGAGCTTTGACCTGCTGCTGGGCTACACCGGCATCGTGAGTTTTGCCCACACCATGTTCTTCGGTATTGGCGCCTACGGCCTGGCCATTGCGCTCAATGCCATGGGCCCCACTTGGGGCGCCATCGCGCTGGGCACGGTGTCGGCGCTGGCCATCTCGCTGGTGTTGTCGCTGGTGATCGGGCTGTTCTCGCTGCGGGTGCGGGCCATCTTTTTCGCCATGATCACCCTGGCCGTGGCGTCGGCCTTTCTCACGCTGGCATCGCAGCTGTCGGACATCACTGGTGGCGAGGACGGCCTGAGTTTCAAGGTGCCCGAACTGCTGACACCCGGCTTTGCGCTGATGGAGGACGATTGGGAGGGGCCCTTTGGTGCGGTGGCCCTCAACGGCCGCTTCATCACCTACTACCTGCTGTTCGCGGTGGTCACGGGCATGTTCCTGGTGATGCTGCGCATCGTCAACTCGCCCTTTGGCCGCGTGCTGCAGGCGATCCGCGAGAACGATTTCCGCGCCGAGGCCCTGGGCTACCGCACCGTGGTCTACCGCACGCTCTCCAACGTGCTGGCTGCGCTGTTCGCCACCCTGGCGGGCTGCCTGCTCGCGCTCTGGCTGCGCTACAACGGGCCCGACACCTCGCTGTCCTTCGAGATCATGCTGGACATCCTGCTCATCGTTGTCATTGGCGGCATGGGCACGCTCTACGGCGCCATCCTGGGCAGCACCCTGTTCCTGCTGGCGCAAAGCTACTTGCAGGATTTGCTGCGCCTGGCCGGCAGCGCCACCGAAGGCCTGCCGCTGCTGCCTGCCTTGCTCACGCCCGACCGCTGGCTGCTCTGGCTGGGCCTGCTGTTCGTGTTGTCGGTCTATTACTTCCCCACCGGCATCGTGGGGCGGCTGCGTGACCGCGCCAAGCGCTGAACCTTCCCCATTCACACAAGAGGAGACACCGGATGAACCAGAAAAAAACATGGGTGCGCATGGCCCCGGCCGCGCTGGCTTGGCTGGGCCTGAGCGCCTGCGGCGGAGGCGACACCGCCCTCAATGTGAAACCTGTCTGGCTGGGCCAGGTGGCTGCCGCCAGCCTGGACGGCAACAGCGATGACCTGTTGACCGCAGGCCTGGGCAAAAGTGGCCTGGCCGCGCCGCTGGCACCCGCCTACGCCGACCCGCTGGTGCCCACGGCTGCCGAGCTGCGCCGCACCGCCATCCACACCAACTACCGCGCGCTGGTGGACATGACCGAAGCCGGTGGTTACGGTGTGTTCTACGGCCCCAACGTGCGGGCGGATGGCACCGTCACCACCGACGAAGGCAAGATCGCCGGCCGCGAATACCACGCCTTTGCCGACGATGGCACCGGTCGCCTCAACGTGGGCCTGATGGTGCAGGTGCCCGCCAGCTTCAACCCGGCCAAGCCCTGCATCATCACCGCCACCGCCTCGGGGTCGCGCGGTGTGTACGGCGGCATCTCCACCGGCGAATGGGGCCTCAAGCGCGGCTGTGCCGTGGCCTACACCGACAAGGGCACGGGCGCGGCGCCACACGACCTGCAGAACGACACCGTGCCGCTGATCGACGGCACGCGCAGCAGCGCCACCGCAGCGGGCAAAAACGCCGCGTTCAACGCGGGCCTGTCGGCCACCGAGCTGGCCGCTTTCAACACCGCCACGCCCAACCGCTTCGCGTTCAAGCACGCCCACTCCGGCCAGAACGTTGAAAAGGATTGGGGCCAGAGCACGCTCAAGGCGGTGGAGATGGCGTTTTATGTGCTCAACGAACAGCTGGGTGAGCGCGACCTGCTGGGCCAGCGCTTGCAGACCTTCCGCCCATCCAACACCCTCGTGATCGCGTCCAGCCTGTCCAACGGCGGCGGCGCGGCGTTGGCTGCGGCCGAGCAAGACACGCGCGGCCTGATCGACGGCGTGGCGGTGTCGGAGCCCGCCGTGGAGCTGCCCGCCAACCACGGCGTGACCGTGCAGCGCGGCAACACCACGGTGGCCGTGGTGGGCAAACCGCTGGTGGACTTCACCACCTACGCCAACCTCTACCAGGCCTGCGCATCGCTCGCGCCGTCGGTGGCGGGTGGTCCGTTCGCGGGCGCGTTTGCTGCCGGTTTTGCGGGGGCGGCTTTCCCGGTGGCGCCCAACCGCTGTGCGGCGCTCAAGGCCCAGGGCTTGCTGAGTGCCGACACCGCCGCCGCCCAGGCCGAAGAGGCCTTGGGCAAGCTGCTGGCTTACGGCTGGGAGGCCGATGCCTCGGAGCTGCACCCCTCGCACGCGGCCTTTGAAGTCGCGCCCGCGGTGGCCACCACGTTTGCCAACGCCCACGCCCGCGCACGCGTCAGCGACAACCTGTGTGGCTTCAGCTACGCGGCCACGGCGGCGAACGGCGCTGTCGCCACGCTGGCGCCGGCCGCGCTGGCTGGCATGTTCGCCGTGGGCAACGGTGTGCCGCCTTCCACCGGCGTGAACCTGGTCAACAACAACGGCAAGTTCGGCCCGGCGCGCGACTTCCTGTCCTTCAACGCCCAGGGCGTGGCCGACTGGAACCTCGACGGCGCGCTGTGCCTGCGCAACCTCGTCACCGGCTCCGACGACTGGGCCAAGCGCCTGCAAGCCGGCGTGGACGAAGCGCGCCGCAACGGCAATCTGCGGGGCAAGCCGGCCATCATCGTGCACGGCCGCAACGACGCGCTGCTGCCCGTCAACCACACCTCGCGCCCCTATGTGGCGCTCAACCGCAAGGTGGAAGGCAGCGGCAGCAAGCTCAGCTACGTGGAGGTGACCAACGCCCAGCACTTCGACGGCTTCATTGGCCTGCCCACCGTTCTGCCGGGTTACGACAGCCGCTTTGTGCCGTTGCACGTCTACCTCAACCGTGCGCTGGACGCCATGTACGCCCACCTGGACACCGGTGCAGCCCTACCGCCCAGCCAGGTGGTGCGCACCGTGCCACGCGGCGGCACGCCCGGTGCCGCGCCCGCGCTCACACCGGCCAACCTGCCCGCCATCGCCACGCAGCCGGCAGCGGCCGACCGCATCGTGGTGGGCAGTGGCAGCGTGGCCGTGCCCGACTGAGTTCCATCGTTTCCCACTTCTGAACAAGGCAGCCCCATGTCGCCCGAGTCTCGTTACCTGAATTGCGAAGGCCGCGAAATCCACTTCATGGAGTGGGGGGCGCAGCACACCGACACCGTGATCGCCTGGCACGGCTTGGCCCGCACCAGCCGCGACATGGATGAGCTGGCCGAGCACCTCAGCACCCGTTACCGGGTGATCTGCCCCGACACCATCGGCCGTGGCCTGAGCCAGTGGAGCCCGCAGCCCGAGCAGGAATACAACCTGGCCTTCTACAGCCGCCTGGCGGTGGCTTTGGTGGACCAGCTTGGGCTGCAGCGCTTCCACTGGGTGGGCACGTCCATGGGCGGTGCCATTGGCCTGGTGTGCGCGGCCGGGCCGCTCAAGGAGCGCATCACGCGCCTGGTGCTCAACGACATCGGACCCAAGCTGGCGGATGCCGCCATCCAGCGCATCCGCAGCTACGCCGGCAGCCCGCCCGCCTTCGACACGGTGGGCGAGTTGGAGGCCTATTTCCGCACCGTGTACAAGCCCTATGGCTGGCTGAGCGACGCGCAGTGGCGCCGCCTCACCGAAACCTCCACCCGCCGCCTGCCCGATGGCCGCGTCACCCCCCACTACGACCCGGCCATGGTGCAGCAGTTTGTGCACCACCCCACCGACTACGACCGGTGGGACGACTACGAGCGCATCGACGTGCCGGTGCTGTGCCTGCGCGGCGAAACGTCCGATCTGCTGCTGGCCGACACGGCCGACGCCATGCGCGAACGTGGCCCGCGCGCGCTGGTGGTGACCGTGCCCGGTTGTGGGCATGCGCCGGCCCTCAACGTGCCGGACCAGCTGGACCTGGTGACGCGGTTTTTGGCCGGCACACACTGAGAGCCTGAGCGTTTTTCTCGGCCGGTCTGCGGCGGGTGTTGTATGCCGTCCGATGCCGGTGGGTGGACGCGCCGGTATTTGCTGTCTTGCGCGGCCAGCCGTGGTTTCAGCCTTGCAGGCTCCAGGTCATGCGCATTGCTGGCCGCTGGCTGTACGCCGCATACCAGGCGGCCACTTGTGGGGAGCGGTCGCGCCAGCCGATGTCGGGGAAACGCAGATCCAGGTACCACAGCGCACAACCCACCGCGATCGTGCCGATGTCGACCCTGTCGACAAGATTTTGCGGGGCAACGTCGAGCGCCGCCAGCGACGTGTGGACTTTGTCGAGTTGTGCGGTCTTCCAGTCGGCCCACTGGTATGGCTCGGGGCGGGCCACGTCTTCGTAGCGTGCCAGCAGGGCGGCGTCGAGCATGCCGTCCCCTAAGGATTGCAGCGTGAGAGTTGCCCAGCGTTGCGGACCGCTCGGAAACAACGTGCCTTTGGCCAGGTCGTTGAGGTACTCGCAAATCACGCGGCTGTCGTACAACGACTGCCCGCTGTCTGTGAAGAGGGTTGGTACCTTGCCGAGCGGATTGACAGCAATGATCTCGCGGTCGCGGTTGACCGGGTGGGCGTTCGACGGAAGCAGCTGGATTCGATCGTTCAAGCCCAGTTCCATGCCAGCAACCAGGCATTTGCGAACGTAGGGCGAAAAGGGTGAAAAAAGAATCTTCATGGTGTTGTGTTTTAAGCAGGTTGACGGGCCAGGTGGCGCGCGGCGATCCAGCCAAAGGTCATGGCTGGTCCCAGGGTGATGCCGGGTGCCGGGTATTGCCCGCCCATCACCGAATGCATGTCGTTGCCGGCGGCGTACAGCCCGGTGATCGGCTGGCCTTGGGTGTCCAGTGCTTGAGCATTTTCATTGCAGCGGATACCCAGCGCGGTGCCTATGTCGCCGGCATACACCTTGACCGCATAGAACGGTCCCTGGTGCAGCGGCCCCAGGCACGGGTTCGGTCGGTGTTCGGCGTCACCGAGGTACTGGTTGTAGGCCGTGCTGCCCTTGCCAAAATCCTCGTCGTGACCGGTTTCGGCCCAGTGGTTGAAGCGCTCGGCCGATCGCGCCAGCGCCGCAGCCTCGATACCCAACTGACTGGCCAGTGCGGCCAGACTGTCGGCTTTGAAGAGATAGCCGGCGCGGACCAGGTGCTCCCGTGGGCGCCCGCCCGGCAACGCCAGCCCCAGGCCCCAGCGTTCCATGAAAGGGCTGTCGCAGAGTAGGAAGGCTGGAAAGGTTGGCACGGTCTTGTTCGAGCGGTACATGCCGTTGACAAACTCGTGGTACGAGGTCGATTCGTTGACGAAGCGTTCGCCCGCACCATTGACCGCCATCAGCCCCGGTTTGGCGCGATCCCATACCAGGTGCGGGTAGCGCAGTTCACTGCCATCAGGGCGTTTGAGAATCGACACGGGGGTCCAAAACGCTGGCGACACATGGCCGCTGCCCAGGGTGGCGCCCACCTCGCGAGCAAGCTGGATGCCGTCTCCGCTGTTGCCCTGCGGCACCATCGACCACGGGCCGGTGGGTTTCGGGTAGTGGGCCTGCCGCAAGCTGTCGTTCCAGGGAAAACCGCCCGTGGCCACCACCACGCCTCGCCGGGCATGGATCGACACAGGCTGGCCATCGCGGACCACGGTCACTCCGACCACACGGCCAGCCTCCAGGTGCAATTGACGCAACGGGGCATTGAGCCAATAGGGGACGCCTCGGTCGAGCGCGCTTTTGAACAGGCGCGCGGCCAATGCGTTGCCCAGCACCAACCGCGTGCCGCGGTGGTGACCTCGAAGCCGATCAGCAAAGTAGCGCAACACCAGCTTCATGCCTTCGCGCCAGGATTTGAAAGAGCGCGTGACCGCCAGCAGATGTTTGGCATCGGTCATGGTGATCATCATGCCGCCGAGCACCATGAACTCGGGCAGCGGGTCCCGCAGGTTGCGGAAGTGTTGGTCCAGTAGCCGGCCGTCGAACATCAGCGGGTCTAACGAACGGCCGCCCAACGCTGCGCCTTCCCGGTCCGGGTAGTAGTCGGGTGAATAGGTGCGGGCCGCCAGCTTGACCTCAGTGTGTGTCTCAAACCACGCGACCATCGCCGGCGCGGCGTCGAGAAACGCGTTCTGCATCGCCAGTGGCGCCGCCTCACCCACCACGTTGCGCATGTAGGTGCGCACCCGCTCGGCGGTGTCCGGATGGCCTACCTGCGCGGTCTGGGCGTTCAGCGGCGCCCACACCGCGCCACCAGAGACCGCCGTGGAGCCACCGACGCGATCGGTCTTCTCGACGACCAGCACTTTCAAGCCTTCTGCGGCGGCGGTGACGGCTGCTGAAAGACCGCCCGCACCCGACCCCACCACCACGACGTCGTATTCAGCGTCCCATGTTCGCGGCGTCATGAGGTGGTGCCTCCAAGCGATTTACCACCATCGACAAAAAGTACCTGTCCGGTGATGAAGCCGGTTTGCGGTGACACCAGAAAGGACACCGCCTGAGCGATGTCCTCTGGCCGACCGGCCTGCCCGGTCGGCTGCAGGGCCAGCTGTGCGGCGAGGCGCTCAGGCGTGAGCGCGCGCAGGATGGGCGTGTCGATCAGGCCGGGCGCGATGGCGTTGACCAGGATGCCACGGGGCGCCAGTTCCATGGCACTGGCGCGGGTGTAGCCCACCAGCGCCGCTTTGGACGCCACATAGTGTGGGTGGTTCTTCGCACCGAGGTAGGCGCGCGAGGCGATGTTGACGATGCGACCACCGTCCGGCATGGTGCGCACGCTCTCCTGCGTCAGCGTCGCTACCGCGATCAGGTTGACCTCGTAGGCGCGGCGGAAGTCGGCGTTGCTGACGTCCAAAAACTTGCGCTCGTCGAAGATGCCGGCGTTGTTGACCAGCGCGCTGATCGGACGCAGTCCACGCACCAGGGCACGCACGGCGGCCTCGTCGGTGAGGTCGACCACGTGGGCGGAAACGGTCAGTCCCTGGTCACGCAGGCGCGCGGACTCTTTTTGTGTCAACTCGGCGTTGCGGTCCACGAGCGCCACCTCGAAACCGTCGCGCGCCAGGCGTTCGACCGTGGCCAGGCCCATGCCGCTGGCGCCGCCCGTGACCAGGGCCAAAGGAAGTTGTGTCATGTTTGTCTCAAGCGGAAAGGAAACCACCGTCCACCGGCAACACCACGCCATTGACGTAGCTGGCCATGGCGGACGCCAGGAAAAGAATCGGGCCGACGACCTCGGCCGGCTCGCCCCCGCGTGCCATCGGCGCACGGTTCATGAACCAGTCGGTACCGCCCGGTGTGTCTAGCTGCGGGCGAACCATCTCGGTCAACATCAGACCAGGTGCCACCGCATTGACGCGCACCCCGTGCGGCGCCAGTTCGCGTGCACTCACCTGGGTGAAGGAGCGCACCGCGCCTTTGGACGCCACATAGGCCGGCGTTGAAATTCCGCTGGCGAACGATACGATGGACGCCAGGTTGACGATGTTGCCGCGTGTGCGCTTGAGTGCCGGAATGAAGGCGTGGGTGACGTTGAACACCCCGTCGAGGTTGACCCGCATGATGCGATCCCACAACTCGGGTGCCTGCGGATCGTCCAGCTTGCCACGGCCGGAGATACCGGCGTTGTTGACCAGCACGTCGATCGCGCCGATGCGCGCTTCGATGTCAAGTGCCCACGACGCCGTGGCTGTGCGGTCGGTCACATCCACCGCCTCGGCCCATGCCTGACCGCCGGCGGCAACGATGCGACCAGCTACCTCGGTGGCCCGTTCCAGTGAGATGTCGGCCACGATGACACGTGCACCTTCGCGTGCAAAGCCCTCGGCAATCGCCGAGCCCAGGCCACCGCCGGCACCTGTGATCAGGGCCAGCTTGTTGTGCAACAGATTCATGGTGTTAAGAAGAGAATGAATAAATCAGATGCTTGTGGCGCCGCCGAGTGAACGCCCACCGTCCACCAGCAGCGTTTGGCCGGTGATGAAGTCGGCTTCGGGTGCCGCCAGGAAAACCACAGTGCGGGCGATGTCGGCCGGTGTGCCCAGGCGCCCCAGAGGCTGTAGGGCGCGCAGCCCATCGAGGTTGGTGTCCGAACGCGCCTTGAGCATGTCCGTCTCGATCACGCCGGGCGCCACGGCATTGACCGTGATGCCCTGCGGCGCCAGTTCCAGCGCCATGGCGCGGGTCAGGCCCACCACTGCCGCCTTGGATGCGACGTAGTGCGGGTAATGACGCGCACCCAGCATGGCACGCGAGGCCAGGTTGACGATGCGCCCGCCCTGCGGCATGCGTCGCGCCACGGTGCGCGAGAGCGTGAACATGGCCACCGTGTTGACTTCGTACATGCGGCGGAAGTCCGCCGCATCAACTTCGAAAAACGGCTTGACCTCAAAGATGCCGGCGTTGTTCACCAGCACCGACAGCGCCGGTAAGCCACCTACCAGCGCAGCCACCGCATCTTCATCTGTGATGTCCAGCGTGTGCCCGTGGGCGGAAAAACCAGCATCGCGCAGGGCAAGTTCGGCAGTGCGCACGCCGGCCGCGTTGCGGTCGAGCAGGTGCACCACATGGCCGGCTTGAGCCAGCTGGCGGGCGATTTCCAGCCCTATGCCTGCGGCAGCGCCGGTGACCAGGGCGTGTGAAGCGAGGGGGGGTGTGGCCATGGGGATTTCAAGCCAAGCCGGCACGTCATTGGCGTGCCGGCTTGGGGCAGTTTCAGGTGAAGATCAGAGCCCGAACTTGGCCGGATCGAGCTTGCTGTAAAGGTTGTCGTGGAGCACCTTGTAGACCGCATCGTCGCTGTTGCGGTCCACGCCCTTGAGCAGGCCTTTCCACTTGGTTTCCAACTCGAGGTAGGCCTTGATCAGGTCGGTCGGGTCGGCGATCTTGCGCGATTCCATCGATGCCTTGGGCAGGTTGTCGATGGTCTGTTTGTTGTAGGTGGCCAGGCGCGCCTTCAGATCGGCTGACGGCTCCACCAGTTCGAGACCGCGCTTGCGTGCGCCGTCCAGCGCCTCCTGCACGCTCTTGTGATAGGCCACCTGGGCACGTGCGGTGGCTCGGGCCATGGTGTCGAGCAACATCTTGCGTTCGGAAGGCTTGAGGCCTTTCCAGAAGTCCGGGTTGTAGATGTAGTTGGCCCCCACCACCACGCCCATTGGCAGCAGGGTGACGGACTTGGCTACTTCCCAGAGCTTGGCGCCTTTGTCCAGCATGGACGGGTCGCTCATCGAGCAGTCAATGGAGCCGCGTTCGATGCCCGAATAGATGTCGGGCGAAGGGACCGACACCGGCACCGCGCCGATGGCTTTGACCCATTCTGACTGTGCGCCACCGGCGGTGCGGATCTTCAGTCCCTTGGTGTCGTCGAGTTTGCGGATCGCTTTGCCACAGATGAAGTTGTACACCGGGGTCGAATAACCACCACCGAACACGCCGCCATTCTTCTTCCACTCTGCTTGCAGCTTGGGGTGTGTCATGGCGAGTTCGGTGTAAGCGAAAGCCGCTGCGATGTCGTCGTCGGACACGAAAACCAGGTCATTGACGACGTTGTTCAGTGGGAATTCAGCTGGCGTGTAGGCGGGATAGACGATGCCGACCACTGCCACGCTGTCGCGGATGCCCTGCATGGTGGAGCGGGCCGGCACCAGTGAACCGTTGGAGTGCACCTCGAACTTTAGTGTGCCGTTGCTGGCCTTGGCCACGTCGGCCGCCCACTGCTGGTAGGTGACGTCGTTGAGGATGTGCACCGGTGCCATCCAGTTGGTGGCCATGTGGGCCTTTTGCGCCAGCGCGGCGCCCGAGACAGCGCACAGCGCGGCCAAGGCAATGACGTGTTTGACAGATTTCATGGTGTCTCCATTGGGTTGGGGTGAAAACGAAAGCGTTGATGACATGCCGGTGCTACTTGGCCAGCAGGTCGGGCAGCCACAGGCTGATAACAGGAAACGCGATCAGCAGGCCGAGGGTGACGAGGTCGGCCAGAATGAAACCGCCGACACCACGGAAGATGGTGCCGAGCTGGATGCGGTCACCTAGTGAGCTCTTGATCACATAGACGTTCATGCCCACCGGCGGTGTGCACAGCCCGATCTCCAGCAGTTTGATGACGATGATGCCGAACCAGACCAGATCGACGTTCATCTGATTCAGGATGGGCAGCAGCAGCGGCATGGTCAGCAGCATGATGGAGACGCTCTCCAGCACCGTGCCCAGCAAGAGGTAGATGGCGGCGATGGCCAGCATCATCACGATCTGGCTGTCGGTGACACCCATCAGCCATTGCGACATGCTGGCCGGCAACTGGCTGTAGGACATGAAGCGCGCGAAGATGGCTGCACCCACCACGATGATGAAGATGGCCGATGTGCCCTCGGCGGTGTCCACCACTGCCTGGCGGAAGGTATCGCGGTTGAGCGAACGCCGCCCAGCCGCGATGACACAGGCGATCGCCGCGCCAATGGCACCCGCTTCGGTGGCAGTAAAGGCGCCCGAAAAAATGCCACCGAGCACACCTACGATCAGCACCGGCAGTGGCCACACATCCTTGAGCGCAGCGAGTTTTTCCTCGCGGCTGTAGACCGTGTGATCACGCGGCGCCAGCTTCGGGTTGATCACCACCCGCAGGGTGATGTAGCCGATGAACATCAGTGCCGACAGGATGCCGGGCACCACCCCGGCCATGAACAGGCGCGAGATGGACACGTCGGCCATGATGCCGAAGATGATCATCAAGATGGAGGGGGGAATCAGAGATCCCAGCGTGCCGGCCGAGGCCACGCAGCCCGTGGCCAGCGCCGGGTCGTACTTGGCCTTGAGCATCTCGGGCACCGAGATGCGCGAGAACGCCGCTGCAGTGGCCACGCTGGAGCCTGACGCCGAGGCAAAAAATGCGCTTGCCAGCACGTTGGCTGACGCCAGCGAGCCAGGCACCCGACCTAGGAAGATGCGGGCCGAGGCGAATAAGCCGTTGGTCAGGCCGGTGGCCGAGGCCACGTAGCCCATCAGCAGGAACATGGGTACGGCGGACAGGTTCCAGTCGCCAATGAGTTCGTAGGGGATGGTCTTGGCGATCCCGAAGGCCGCATTAGAGGACGTGATGGCAGCGATGCCGGCCATGCCGACGAGGCCCATCGCGATGCCGATGGGCACGCGCAGAAAGATGAGGACCAGCGCGATGCCAACGCCGATCAGGCCAATAAGGGTACGGTCCATGGTAAGTGCGGGTTCAGACGGTTTCGGCGTGACCGTGTTCGGCTTTGCCACCGGTCAACAGGGTCATCAGACGCAGGGCCAACGCGGCACACGCGGCCAGCAAGCCCAAAGGAATGAGGAAGCGGCTGGGCCAGACCACCACCTTCCAGACACCGTCGATGTACTCGCGGTTCTCGAGCGCGGTCAGTGCGATCTTGATGCTCTGCCAGGCCAGAAAGGCATAGAAGGCAATGGAAAGAATCGTTGCCAGCACGTCAAGTGGACGTTGCAAGCCCTGAGGCAGGCGGTCGTACAGCAACTCGACCACGATCGGCCGGTTGTGCACCTCTATGTAGGCCAGCGGCAGAAACACCGTGCCGATCATGTAGTAGGCCGCCACCACTTCGGCGGTGCCGGGAATCGGTTGCTTGAAAAAGTACTTCAGCACCACGTCCAGCGTCACATGCACCATCATCAGCACCAGCGACAGGCCGGCAACGTAGGCCAGCACGCTGGCGAAATGATCAGAAATTCGCTTCATGTCATTGCATCCGGTAGCCGCCGTTGACGTCGATGACGTTACCGGTGATGTAGGCAGCACCGGGCGACACCAGGTAGTCCACCGCTGCGGTCACGTCGTCCACCGTACCGATGCGGCCCAGCGGAATGTTCTGTGCCGCTGCGGCCAGCGCACCGCTGCTGGTCACGGTGCTGCGCAGCATTTCAGTGTCAATCAGGCCCGGGGCGATAACGTTGGACGTGATATCCAGGTGGGCGGCCTCGCGTGCGAAAGCCTTGGCGTACCCCATGACGGCCGCCTTGGCTCCGATGTAGGCAGCGCTAGAGCGGTAACCCCCGAGTTGCGCGGCCACCGAACCAAAAAACACCACCCGGCCATGAGGCACGGGCGTGGCCTCGCGGTGGCGCAGGAATTCGCGGCTGCATAAAAAGGCGCCGCGTGTGTTCACCGCATAGCTGCGCTCCCAGATGTCCATCGCCATGTCCTTGATCAGCGGGCGTTCGCCGCCGGGCATGATCAGAAGGCCGGCGGCGCACACCAGCACGCTGACCGGACCAACCGTGGTCTCCACATCGTTGAACAGGTCCACCACGGCGGCTTCGTTGGCCACATCCACGGCCCGCGCCACATGGCCTTTGCCAAGTTCGGTTGCCACTTTCGCGGCGTTCTCGCTGTCGATGTCGGCGACCACCACACGGAAGCCGTTTTGGGCCAGATGGATACATAAGGCCGCGCCGATGCCGCGTCCCCCTCCGGTGACCAGGGCTACTCGCCCCGCGTTCACTGCTGTGTTCATGTGCTGCTTCCAGGTCAAGGGCCACATCATGTGGCAGAGGTCGCAATCATGTATACATGATGCTCAATTTTCGATCGGTATTTACCCTGATTCGGCTGAAATTTTGGCCTTCGTGTATACATGTTGGCTTATATTGGGGTGTCCAACTTCCTTGCTTGCCGACATGCAGACCCTGTCTCAGAACGTCACCGATACCTTGCGCGGCTGGATTCTTCACGGGCGTTTCAAACCCGGTGAGCGGATTGAGGAAATACCGATTTCGCTGGCCATGGGCGTGTCGCGAACGCCGGTCCGTGCGGCTCTGGCGACGTTGGCCAGCGAAGGTTTGATCGACCACCAGCCCAAGCGCGGCTATCTGGTCAAGGTGTTCGCGCTAGGTGACATCCTGGCTGCCTACGAGGTGCGCTCGGTACTTGAGGGTCTGGCCTGTCGTGCAGCCGCACAGCACGGACTGGACGAAACACAGATCGCCACCCTGCGCAGCTGTCTGGCCGAAGGCGACCGCCTCCTGGGCAAGGGGCATCTTGATCCCGACGATCACGCCCCTTATCAGAAGGTCAATGTGGACCTCCACAACACGGTCATAGCGGCCGCGCGAAACCCCTGGCTGGGGCGCTTTGCCGAGCAGGCTCACAATATTCCCTACGCATCGGACCGCATTGTGTTGTGGGAGGACCATGCGTTGATCCTGCGTTCGCACGGCGACCATCACCGCATCGTGGACGCCATCATCGAGCGCGATGCGGCGCGGGCCGAGTCCCTGATGCGTGAGCACGTCTACTACGCAGGGGTGATCCTCAAGAACAACTTTGAGCGCTTGTTGGCCCAGCATGGGCAAGCGGCGGAGTAGCGCCCGACTGCGGCAGCCACGTGTTCGTTTGGGCAGCAGCCCGCGCTGGATCGGTTCAGACCCATTGCCGCCGACGCGGCCCGAAGCGCCTCAGCGCACCGCCCCCATGGCCTTGGCGCGCGCCAGCGAATCGCGGGCAGCGGCTTCATCGGGCGTGACCCGCGTGGGCCAACCCGCCAGATGCTGTTCGCTCAGGTCGGCCAGGGCGCGAATCCATTCGTTGCGGTCGTTCAGGCAAGGGATGTAGTTGAACTGCTCGCCGCCCGCGTGCAGGAAGGCTTCGCGCGCTTCCATGTTGATTTCTTCCAGCGTTTCCAGGCAGTCGCTGGTGAAGCCGGGGCACATCACGTCCACGCGTTTCACACCCTGCTGGCCCAGCGCGATCAGCGTCGGTTCGGTGTAGGGCTCCAACCATTTGGCTTTGCCAAAACGCGACTGGAAGGTGACCACGTAGCGGTCTTTGGTCAGGCCGAGCGCCTCCGCCAGCAGGCGGCCGGTTTTGTGGCATTCGCAGTGGTAGGGGTCGCCCAGGCGCAGGGTGCGTTCGGGCACACCGTGGAAGCTCATCACCAGCTTCTCGGGCTGGCCGTGGGCCATCCAGTGGGCACGCACCGAGGCGGCCAGCGCGGCGATGTAGCCGGGGTCGTCGTGGTAGCGGTTGACGAAGCGCAGCTCGGGCAGGTGACGCACCCGTTTGCCCCAGTCGTACACGGCGTCCATCACACTGGCGGTGGTGGTGCCGCTGTACTGCGGGTACATGGGCACGATGAGGATGCGGGTGGCGCCTTCGGCCTTGAGCGCGTCCAGCTGCGAGGCGATGGACGGGTTGCCGTAGCGCATGGCATAGCGCACCTCCACCTTGTGGCCTTTTTCGCCCAGGAAGCCGCGCAGCAGGGTGGTCTGTTTTTCGGTCCAGACCTTCAGCGGTGAGCCCTCCGCAGTCCAGATGCTGGCGTATTTGGCGGCCGACTTGGCCGGCCGCACTCGCAGGATGACGCCGTGAAGGATCAGCCACCAGAGGGGCTTGGGGATCTCCACCACACGCGCATCGCCCAGGAACTCGGCGAGGTAGCGGCGCACGGCCGGCGCGGTGGCTTCATCGGGCGTGCCCAGGTTGCACAACAGGATGGCGGTTTTGGCCGGCTGGCCATGGGTGTACGGGGGTTCGGGGCGGAAGGGCATGCGGTATTCTCCCCGACCATGCTGAACCCATCGCGCATCAAGGCCATCACGCTGGACCTGGACGACACCTTGTGGCCCATCTGGCCCACCATCGCCCGCGCCGAAACCGCGCTGACCAACTGGCTGGCCGACCGGGCGCCCGCCACTGTTGGGCTGCTGGCCCAGCCCGAAGTCAAACGCCAGATACGCGCCGACACCGAAGCCCAGTTCGCCCACTTGGCGCACGACCTGGGTGTCATCCGCCGCGAGGCCATCCGCCTGGCCTTGCAACGCGCAGGTGACGACCCGGCTCTGGCCGAGCCGGCGTTTGAGGTGTTTTTCGACGCCCGGCACCAGGTCGATTTGTTTGCCGACGCCTTGCCCGCGTTGGAGGCCCTGAGCGCCCGTTACCCGCTGGTGGCCCTGACCAATGGCAACGCCGACATTGGACGCGTGGGCTTGGCCCGCTATTTCAAGGGCGCGCTGAGCGCACGCGATTTTGGCGTGGGCAAGCCCGATCCGCGCATCTTCCATGCGGCCGCTGCGTTGGTGGGCACGGCGGCCGAGGACACACTGCACGTGGGCGACGATGCCCACCTGGACGGCGTGGGTGGCCTGGGCGCTGGCATGCAGTTCGTGTGGGTCAACCGCGCGGGGCATGACTGGGCCCACGCTTCCTGCCAACCCCACCTCACGGTGGCCGACCTGCAAACCCTGGTCGATCGCCTCGTCTGACCTGAGCTTCCACATCACACACACCATGAGCCTCACCATCCACGGCATCGTCGCCTCGCGCGCGGTGCGCCCGCTGTGGGCCGCCGCCGAATTGGGCCTGCCCTTTGAGCACCTGCCCACGCCCTACAAAGACGGCGCCACCCGCACGCCCGAATTTCTGGCCCTCAACCCCAACGGCCACATCCCCGTGCTGGTAGACCACCGGCCCGATGGCGATGTGGTGGTGTGGGAGTCCATGGCCTGCACCCTGTACGTGGCGCGCCACCACGGCCGGGGCGATGGCAGCGACATCGCGCCCGCCAGCGCCGCCGAAGACGCCGACGCCCTGCGTTGGAGCTTCTGGACGGTGACCGAACTGGAGAAGGACGCGCTGACGGTGCTGATGCACCGCGTGGCCATGCCGGCCGATCAACGCAAGCCGGAGCTGGCCGAATCGGCCGAAAAACGCCTGCATGTGCCGCTGCGGGTGCTGGAGCAGCACCTGCAACACCAGCAGGCGCGTGGCCAAACCCACTTGGCGGCCGACCGTTTCACCGTGGCCGATCTGTGTGTGGCCAGCGTGCTCAACTGGGCGCGCGCCGCCGACCATGTGCTGACCAGCTACCCGCTGACCCACGCCTGGCTGCACGCCTGTGTGAGCCGGCCCGCCCTGGCGCAGCTGCGTGCCAAGGCTTGAACCACCAGAACGGACGGCAATTGGGAGACTGTGATGAAAACACTGAGCGTTGTGTTGGGCTTGTCTGCGGTGCTGGCCGGCTGTGGCCACCAGCCCCAATCCCTGCCCACCCTGGCCTCACTGCAGGCCTTGCCCGGCACCCAATGGGTGCCGGCCGACCCCGCGCTGGCCTTGTTGCCCCTGGGGCAGCGGCCTGAACTGCAGTTCGTCAGCCCCACGCAGGTGATCGGTCACAGCGGATGCAACCGGTTTGCCGGTGCCTTGCACCTGGGCGGCGGCCTGCAAATGGGGCCGCTGGCGGGCACCCGCCGTGCCTGTACCGACGAATTGATGGTGGTCGAGAGCCGCGTGTTGCGCGCGCTGGATGCGACCCAGGGTGGGCGCCTGGAGCCCGGTCAATTGGTGTTGCTCGATGCCCGTGGCGCGGAACTGATGCGCTGGGTGCAGCTGCACTGAGCGCGTCAGTCGCTCCGGGCACCGGCCGCCAGGCCGCAGCGCACCGCACCTTCCAGCGTGGCCGGGTAGGGGCCTGCCACAAAATCGGCCACGGCCCACAGACCGTTTCCCATGTGGCTGGGTGGGCGTTGGAGCTGGGGTGTGCAGGCGAAGGTGGCGCGTTTTTCCACCACGGTCTGCAGCACGTTGAGCGGCCCCAGGCCCAGCGCCTGGGCTTGTGTGAGCACGTCTGCCTGCAGGCGTTCGCGGTCGTTGCCGCTGGCGCTGACCACAAAAGCCAACAAATCTTTGGGCCCGCCCAACGCGGCTTTGTCGAACACAAACTGGGCCGGCGCGCCTGGCCCGTGGCGCAGGGCCAGCATGGCCGCACCTTGCGGCAGCGGCCGCTGCGCCAGGGCATAGACGGTGGCGATGGCCTCGAACCGCAGCGCTTGGGCCTGCGCTGTCCAGGCTGCGGCGGCGGGAAAGTGTTGTGCCAAGGGTTCGAGCAGGCGCGCCGACGCCCCCGGCGGTGTGGCCAGGAGCACGCGGTCAAACGGCTCGCCGTCCACCAGCCAGCCAGATGCACTTGCCAGCAGCGTGCCCACGCGCCGGCCGGTGTGGACCTGTGCGCCGCGTGCCTGCAGCCAGCGTTGCGCCGGTTCGGGCAGCAGTTGACCCAGGGGCACACGTGGCAACAGCAAGGTGGCGCCGTTCCACGGGCCGTGGCCGGCGCCAAACAAGGCGTCTTTCAGTACCCGCAGAAACACCTGCGCACTGGCCTGGTGGGCGGCGGTGTTGAGGGCCGACACACACAGCGGCTCAATCAGGTCCTGGAACACCTGGGTGGGCAGGCGGACGCACAACTGCGCCACCGTGAGCTGCGGATCGCAGTGAAAGCCGCCGAACTGCCAGCCCAGCGAAGCCTTGGTCAGCGACAGCTTCTCGCGCCAGCCCCAGCCGGGTGTGGTGGCGATGGCGGCCAGGGCATCGAGCGGCGCGGGCCAACGCGCGGCCCAAGTTGGCGTGCGCAGGCCGGTGCCGTTGGCGAAGGGCAGGGCCAGCGGCAGGGCGTGCAGCACCGTTTCGGGTGGCGCACCCAAACGCGCCATCAAACCCAGCGTGGCGGTGTAGGCGCCGATCAGGATGTGCTGGCCGTTGTCCACCGCCAGCGGCCCCGTGGGGGTGTCCAGCATGAGCGTGCGCGCGCGCCCCCCGAGGGTGCGTGCGGCCTCAAAGACAGTGACGTGTTGGCCGGCCTCGGTGGCTGCCACGGCCGCGGCCAGGCCCGCCCAACCTGCACCCACCACCGCTGTTCTGGTCACAGCCGGCCCAGCGCTTGCACTTTCCAGGCGAGCCAGAACTTGCGCAAGGGCGTGAGTGAAACCCGTTGGGTCAGCACCAGCACCGGGTCGTTGGCGATCTCATGGAGCAGCGTGCGGTAGATGCTGGCCATCATCAAGCCGGGTTTCTGCGCACGTTTGTCGGCGGCTGGCAACAAAGACAGGGCGTGGTCGTAGGTGGCCTGGGCGCGGTCGATCTGGAAACGCATCAGTGCCACAAAACGGGCCTCAAAGTCGGGTTCGACCGCCCCCTGGCCTCGCTTGATCAGCTCATGGGCCTTGACGTTGAATTGCTGCAACTCGTTGATGGGCAGGTAGATGCGACCGCGCATCGCGTCTTCGCCCACGTCGCGCACGATGTTGGTGAGCTGCAGCGCACGACCCAGGGTGTGGGCGTAGGCGGTGGTTGCCTCCTGCGTCTGGCCAAAGATGCGTGCCGACACCTCACCCACGATGCCCGCCACCAGGTGGCAGTAGGTGCTGAGGTTGGCGAAGTCGAGGTAACGGCTTTGATCCAGGTCCATCTGGCAGCCATCGATCACCGCCAGAAGGTGGCGTGATTCGATGCCATAGATCCCCAGATGCGGCGCCAGCGCCCGCATGACAGGGTGTTGGGCCTGACCGGCAAAGGTCCGCGCCACCTCGGCACGCCACCATTCGAGCTTGGTCTGTGCCACGCCCAGATCGGTGGTCTCGTCCACCACGTCATCGATCTGGCGGCAAAAGGCGTAAAAAGCGGTGATGGCCGAGCGCCGGGGCGCGGGCAGGAACAGGAAGGCGTAGTAAAAGCTGCTGCCTGAGGCGGCAACCTGTTGTTGGACGGTTTGTTCTTCAGGACTCATCGGCGGCGGCGGTTTGGGGGGAGTTTAAACACCGCACGTGCCCAGGGCCCACGTGAGGGGTTGCCGCCGTGCCGCTGCCCGCCTGCGGCTGCGGTGCGTCTACGCCACCGTGGTGGGGCGGCCCAGCATCTTGTCCAGGCACAGGCGCAGGGTTTCGAGCGAGGTGGTGTTGAGCACAAACACCACAAAACCCTCGATATCGCTGCTTTTGAGTTCAAAACGGATGTGCAGGAACACCACCAGGTGGTTCTGGATGCGGGTGCGCAAGATGCTGCGGCCGTCGCCAATGTTCACGTCGGGGGTGCCGAGGTCGAATTCGTTTTGCAGCAGATCGGACAGCGCGGCGATGCAGGCGTTGAGCATCACGTTGCCGATCTCGGTCATGGCATCGCGCTCCAGTCCCGAGAGTTGCTCCTCGGGCACCGACTGGCCGGCGACGACACGCACGATCTCCAGGCTTTTTTCGCTTGGGAAAATCAGCAGAGCGTCGCCTTTGAACACGCCGTCAAACGGCTGGCGCACGGCGTAAAGCCGGGGGTTGGCGGCATTGAGTTCCTGGGCCGCTTCGCTCACGGTGAGCAGGCTGACGTGGGGCACCGACAACAGCACCTCGTCACCCACCAGGCCACTCATGGCCGCAGCGGCTTTGCCCACGCCGATGTTGAAGATCTCGGACAGGGCGTCCAGTTGGTCGTCGTCGAGCTTCAACATGGTCAGACTCCTGCGCCTTCGGCGATGGCTTTGAGCGTTTCGGCCGTGATGGGTTTGGGCAAAAAGGGGATGCCGGCGGCGCGTGCGCGCTCCTGCACGGCGGCTTGCACGTTGGCGCTGAGCAACACGATGTGGGCCTTGGGTTGCAAGGCGCGCAGCGCGATGGCGGCGTCCAGGCCGTTGATGCCCTGCATGTTGTAGTCCATGGACACCAGGTCCAGCGGTGTTTCGCGGGCAATGAGCAAGGCTTCGTCGCCGCTGGCCGCTTGCAGCACGTTCCAGTCGGGGTGGTGCTGGTCAACCAGACCTTTGAGGAGCATGCGCGACATGCGACTGTCGTCGACGATGAGAAGTTGGATGGGCATAGAACAGACTCTGGGCAACAAGCCTAATTTAAACCAAGTTACAAATCCAGCATTTCCGGCAGGTATCGCACGGCGCGGTTGCGGCCTTCGGCTTTGGCGCGGTAGAGGGCCTGATCGGCCTGGGCCAGCAGTTGCGCCAGGGTTTGCGCCGGCGGCTGGAAGCTGGCAACGCCCAGCGAAGCCGTGAGGCGCAGGGTTTGCCCATCCGGCAAGGGCAGGGTGATGGCCGAGATCGCCTGTCGGACGCGCTCGCCGGTGTCCAGCGTGCCCTGCAGGTCGGCGTTGGGCAGCAACACGGCGAACTCTTCGCCACCCAGGCGCCCCACCACATCCGCATCGCGCAGCACCGACTGGATGGCCCGTGCCGTGGCGCGCAAGGCCTCGTCGCCGGCCTGGTGGCCGTGGCGGTCGTTGACGGTCTTGAAATGGTCGATGTCGATCATCAGCGCGCCGCAGGCGTGGCGGTAACGGCGGCAGTGTTCGAGCAGCACTTCGGCCTTGTCGAGAAAAGCCCGCCGGTTGTTCAGGCCCGTCAGCGCGTCGGTGGTGGCCAGCAGGCGCAGTTCGTGCTCCAGCCGCTTGTGGGTGCTGATGTCGAAACCCCAGAGCAGGTGGCACAGGCGGCCTTCGACTTCGATGAGCTGGTCGGACAGCGAGCTCCAGTAGGGCGGCGTGGACGCGATTTGGGCCTCCACACCATCGATCTGGCCCGACTCGTCCAGTGCCTGGCGCAGCGCCTGGCCGGTCGCGGCATCGTGCAGCAGGTCTTGCAAACGCAAGGTCTGCGGCTGCTGGTGCATGCCCAGACGCTCCATCAGCCGGCGGTTGATGTAGTGGACCTGACCCCCTTGCGCATCGATCAGCGCAACGTCGCTGGGGCTGGCGTCCAGGATGAAGGTCAGCAGGTTGTGCGCTTCATCGATTTGTCGGGTGCGCTCGCGCACGCGGGTTTCCAGGAGCTGGTTGGCCTCATTGAGAGCCTGGGAGGTTTGGAGCGCGACCTCCCGGTCTTTGAGCGCCCGCCAGATGATGATGCCCGTGCCGACCAGCACCACGATCAAGGCCAGGCTCAGCAGTGTGAAGCTCAGCAGCAGACGCAGGCGTTGTCGGTCCGCTTCCAGTGTGCTGGCCAGGTGCACATCGGCCACCGCCTGGGCAATGGGCTCTCGAAACCGTTGCAACCCGGTGGCCACCTGACGCAGCGTGGCGGGGAGGTTGGCGTTGTTGGGCTGTTCCAGCTGCTTCGCGCTGGCGTCAACGGCGCGCGCCAGTTCATCGAGTGTGTTGGCCGTCTCGGGCAGGGTGTCCCGGAACTGGACATTGACCTTGGGTGCCGTGGGCGAGTGGTCGAGCACGCTGTACAACACCTCCAGGCGCAGCACCAGCTCGTCGATGCTGGTGTCGCCCGCGGCCGCTTCCTGTGCCAGCAGGCTTACCCGCGACAACTCGTTGTTCACGCTGGCGATGTACCACAGGTCGTTGTGCTGGCTGGGCCGTGAGAGCAAACGGGCCTGGTGTTGTGCCAGCCACAGCGCCGAGGCCGCCACCACGGCCATCAGGAGCACGACGCCCAGCACCCAGCGCAGCATGCGCAAGTGCCGCGTGCCCATCAGCTTTTGGCTGGCAAACAGTTCCTGACCGCTAGGGGTTGACGCGGATTTCATGGACCTGCCAGATCGATCGGTTCAGGTAGTCCTGCGCGTCGAGCTCGGGGTGCTGATCAAAGGGGTAGATGAGGATGAGCGGCCCCTTGTCGCGCACGCTCAAGGGTTTGCCGTCCCGCCTTGACGCCAGCACGGGGTCGTAGCGCCGCAGGTCGCGCATGGGCACGGACACCGCGTAGTTGTTCAGCGCGATCAGCTGGACCTCGGCATCGGGGCCGGCCCCCAGCAGGCCCGCGATGTGGCTCAAGGGGACGCCGCTCCAGCGGTGGCGGCCACGCAATCCCAGGCTGGGCGGCAGCTGTGTCTCCAACGTCTTTTGGGGCATCTGGTCGAGCGCCTGGAGGTCGCAGGGGGCGGTGGCACTGCGCGAGGTGCGCAGCACCAGCACCGGCCGGCCCACGGGTTTGGGGCACAAGGTCTGGGCGTTCAGGGTCGGGTGGCAGGCCCATGCCCATGCGCCCACCAGGCCCAGAAACGACCTGCGTTTGTTGATGGTGTTCACCGCAATCCCAACTTGACGACTTTTTTGAAGGTGTGTGGGAACATGTCCACAACAGGTTTTAAAAGTGTTTAACCGTCCAGATTAGCACAGGCGGCGGGGCTGTTGGGGGCCGATGGGCTGGCGCCGCAGGTGTGACCCACGCCTCAGATGCGGTTGCGTTTCTCCCATTTGCGTTCGCGCACGTTGCTCACTGCGCCGTGTTCGTCCACGGTTTCCAGCCGCACGTCAAAGCCCCACAGGCGTGCCACGTGTTTGAGCACCTCGTCGGTGTGGTCATTCAGCGGGCGGCGCTGGTAGGGTGTGTGGCGCAGGGTCAGTGCGCGGTCTCCCTGCAGGTCCACCGCCCACACCTGGATGTTGGGCTCGTTGTTGCCCAGGTTGTACTGGTCGGCCAGGCGCTGGCGGATGTGGCGGTAGCCATTGGCGTCATGGATGGCCGAAATGGTGAGTTGGCTGTCCTGGTCGTCGTCGAGCACGGCAAACAGGTGGAAGTCGCGTATCAGCCGGGGCGAGAGGTACTGGGCGATGAAACTTTCGTCCTTGAAGTTGCGCATCGCGAAGTCCAGCGTTTTGTGCCAGTCGCTGCCCGCGATGTCGGGGAACCACTCGCGGTCCTCCCCCTCGGGTTGTTCACAAATGCGGCGGATGTCGCGCATCATGGCAAAACCCAGCGCATAGGGGTTGATGCCCCGGTAGTAGGGGTGGCCCACAGGAGGCTGCATCACCACATTGGTGTGGCTTTGCAAAAACTCCATCATGAAGCCCGCGCCCACCACACCTTCGTCGAACAACTGGTTGAGGATGGTGTAGTGCCAGAACGTGGCCCAACCTTCGTTCATCACCTGCGTTTGGCGCTGGGGGTAGAAATACTGCGATATTTTGCGCACGATGCGGATGATTTCGCGTTGCCAGGGCTGCAGCAGCGGGGCGTATTTTTCGATGAAGTACAGCAGGTTTTCCTGTGGTTCGTCAGGGAAGCGCACTGGCGTGGCCTCGGCCTCAGCGTGGGCGCGCTGGGGCACGGTGCGCCACAGGTCGTTGACCTGGCTTTGCAGGTAGGCCTCGCGTTCGCGCTGGCGCGCCAGTTCTTTCTCCAGCGAGAGCTTGGCCGGGCGTTTGTAGCGGTCCACGCCATGGTTTTGCAGGGCATGGCACGAGTCGAGCAGCAACTCCACCGCCTCCAGGCCGTGGCGGGCCTCGCAGTCGGCGATGTATTTGCGGGCGAACACCATGTAGTCCACGATGGCTTCCGCATCGGTCCAGGTGCGGAACAGGTAGTTGCCCTTGAAAAACGAGTTGTGGCCGTAGGCCGCGTGCGCGATCACCAAGGCCTGCATGGTCAGGCTGTTTTCCTCCATCAGGTAGGCGATGCAGGGGTTGGAGTTGATGACGATCTCGTAGGCCAGCCCCATCTGCCCGCGCTTGTAGCTTTTTTCGGTGGCCAGAAAGTGTTTGCCAAAGGACCAGTGGTGGTAGGACACCGGCAGACCCACCGAGGCGTAGGCGTCCATCATCTGTTCGGCGGTGATGATTTCCAGCTGGTTGGGGTAGGTGTCGAGGCCGAAGCCTCGGGCAACACGTGCGATCTCCAGGTGGATCTTTTCGATCAGCTCGAAGGTCCACTCCGACTGGTCAGGCAGTCGGAAACGTGGTGGCAACGCGGTGGGTGCGTTCATTTCGGTTGTTTGCGAAACAGTTCGCGGAACACCGGAAAGATGTCGGCCGGTGTCACGATGCGCTGCTGCGCGAAGTTGTGGTGCATCTGAGCCACCTGTTCGTAGGCGTGCCACAGGTTCTGGGGCGGGCCGTCGGTGATCTCGACGTAGGCGTAGTACTGCACAGCCGGCATGATGGTCTCGTGCAGCATTTTCAGGCACTGTTCGGAGTCGTTGTCCCAGTTGTCGCCGTCGGATGCCTGGGCCACGTAAACATTCCACTCGCTGCTGGCGTAGCGCTCGCGCACGATTTTGGTCAGCAGCGTGAGCGCAGATGACACCACCGTGCCGCCGGTTTCGCGCGAGTGGAAAAACTCGTGTTCGTCCACCTCGGCGGCCTGGGTGTGGTGGCGTATGAACACCACCTGCGTGTGTTCGTACATGCGCGACAGAAACAGGTAGAGCAGGATGAAAAAACGCTTGGCCATGTCCTTGCGTGCCTGGTCCATAGAGCCCGAGACATCGAGCAGGCAGAACATCACCGCTTGGGTGCTGGGCTTGGGCACCTTGATGCGGTTGCTGTAGCGCAGGTCGAAAGGATCGAGGTAGGGAATGGCCAGCAGCCGCGTGCGCAGGTGGTGGATTTCGCGACGCAGTGCCAGCACACGTTCGTCGTTGTCGTCCACCGGCGTGCCCAGCAAGCCGATCAGTTCGCGTTCGGCTTCAGCCAGCCGGCGCTGCGGGCGCCCGCCGATGGCGATGCGCCGACCCAAGGCGCCGCGCAGCGAGCGCAGCACATGGATGTTGGTTGGTGTGCCTGAGATGGTGTAGCCGGCCCGCTGCGACCGCCATTCACTGATGGAGGCGAGCTGCGTTTTCACCAGGTCTGGCAAGGCGAGGTCCTCAAAAAAACAGTCGAGGAATTCCTCCCGCGTGAGTTCGAAGATGAAGTCGTCCTCGCCGGTTTCGTCGCTGTTGCCGCCTTGGCCCTGCCCCTGCCCGCCGGCACCACCAGCAGGCCTGGGTACCCGGTCGCCCTTGACGTATTTGCGGTTGCCGGGGCTGACCGTTTCCCACACACCGCCCCGGGTGTGGCCAAAACTGGGCTCGCCCACGTCCTTGACCGGGATGGAAATTTTCTCGCCTTTCTCCATGTCGGTGATGGAGCGTTCCTTGATGGCGCGCGCCACCGCCTGCTGGACCTGGCCCTTGAAGCGGCGCAGGAAACGGTCGCGGTTGACCGCAGATTTGTTTTTGCCCTGCATGCGGCGGTCAATGAGGTAGACCACGTGGCCTCCCGTGTCAGGTGGGTGGGCTCAGGACGCTTTGCGCACGCGCAGATACCACTCGCACAGCAATCGAACCTGTTTGGGCGTGTAGCCCTTGTCCACCATGCGCGAGACAAACTCCTGGTGTTTGTTGGCGTCTTCGGCGCTGGCTTTGGCGTTGAAGCTGATGACCGGCAACAGCTCTTCGGTGTTGCTGAACATCTTTTTTTCGATCACGGTGCGCAGCTTTTCGTAGCTGGTCCACACCGGGTTCTTTCCGGCGTTTTGGGCGCGGGCCCTCAGCACGAAGTTGACGATTTCGTTGCGGAAATCCTTGGGGTTGGAGATGCCCGCAGGCTTTTCGATCTTCTCCAGTTCGGCGTTGAGCGCGTTGCGGTCAAAGCTTTCACCGGTGTCGGGGTCACGAAACTCCTGGTCCTGGATCCAGTAGTCGGCAAAACTCACGTAGCGGTCGAAGATGTTCTGGCCGTATTCGCTGTAGCTCTCCAGGTAGGCGGTCTGGATTTCTTTGCCGATGAACTCGACGTAGTGCTGCGCGAGGTACTCCTTGAGGTAAGAGAGGTACTTTTGCTCGGTCTCCGGTGGAAACTGCTCGCGCTCGATCTGCTGCTCCAGCACATAGAGCAGGTGCACCGGGTTGGCGGCCACTTCGGTGTTGTCGAAGTTGAACACCCGAGAGAGGATCTTGAACGCAAAACGCGTGGACAGGCCGTTCATGCCCTCGTCCACCCCAGCGTAGTCCACGTACTCCTGGCGCGACTTGGCTTTGGGGTCGGTGTCCTTGAGGCTTTCGCCGTCGTAGACCTGCATCTTGCTGTAAATGCTGGAGTTCTCGGGTTCTTTCAGACGCGACAGCACCGAGAACTGCGCCATCATCTTGAGCGTGCCGGGGGCGCAGGGCGCTTGCGAGAGCGACGAGTTGCGCACCAGCTTCTCGTAAATCTTCACCTCTTCCGTCACCCGCAAACAGTAGGGCACTTTGACGATGTAGATGCGGTCAAGAAATGCTTCGTTGTTGCGGTTGTTGCGGAAGGCCTTCCACTCCGATTCGTTGGAGTGCGCCAGCACCACGCCATCGAAAGGGATGGCGCCAAAACCTTCCGTGCCCTTGTAGTTGCTTTCCTGCGTGGCCGTCAGCAAGGGGTGCAGCACCTTGATGGGGGCCTTGAACATCTCCACAAACTCCAGCAGACCCTGGTTGGCCAGACACAGGCCACCCGAGTAGCTGTAGGCGTCGGTATCGTCCTGCGCAAAGTCTTCGAGCTTGCGGATGTCGACCTTGCCCACAAGAGAAGAGATGTCCTGGTTGTTCTCGTCACCCGGTTCGGTTTTGGCGATGGCGATCTGCTTGAGCACCGAAGGGAAGCGTTTGACGACACGGAAGCGGTTGATGTCGCCGTTGAATTCTTGCAGGCGCTTGACGGCCCAGGGGCTGGGAATGCCACGCAGGTAACGCCGCGCGATGCCGTAGTCTTCTTCAAGGATGGTGCCGTCTTCGGCCTCGTTGAACAGGCCCAGCGGCGACTCGTTCACCGGCGAGCCCTTGAGACAATAGAAGGGCACCTTTTCCATCAAGGCCTTGAGCTTTTCAGCGATGGACGATTTGCCGCCGCCCACGGGGCCCAGCAAATAAAGGATTTGTTTGCGCTCTTCCAAGCCCTGGGCCGCGTGGCGGAAGTAGGAGACCACCTGTTCGATGGCTTCCTCGGCGCCGTAGAAGTCGCGGAAGGCGGGGTAGATCTTCACCACCTTGTTGGCGAAGATACGTGAGAGGCGGGGCTCGTGCCGCGTGTCGATGAGTTCGGGCTCGCCGATGGCTTCGAGCATGCGTTCGGCAGCACTGGCATAGGCCAGGCGGTCGCGCTTGCAGAGTTCGAGGTACTCCTGCAAGGAGTACTCTTCCTCGCGCGTCCGCTCGTAGCGGTTGCTGTAGTGGTCAAAGATGTTCATGCGAATCTCCCTTTGAACAGACCCACGGCACACAGTGGAGAACACTGCGAATTCATCATACGCCCGCAAGCTGCGGGTGTGTGGTGTGTTTCTGCAAGTGTGGTGCTTGTGCACCGCACTGTGCTTCACACGCCGTTATGAGCCCATCAGCGCGGCGAGAGTTCCGTGCGTTTCATCCGCGCGGCGCGCCACAGCAGGCGTGGCAAGTCCCAACTGCGCAGGCGCGGGCGGGTGTGCCAGGTGCGGTGTTGCAGCGCATCGGCCCGGTCAAGGATGAGCAGGCCACCTTGCACCACCAGACGCAGCTCCCAGCCAATGCGGCCCGGCAGTTGCAGGGCCAAGGGTGCGCCGGCCATCATCAGCGTGCGCGCCTGCTCGCACAGTTCGGCGATCAGGGCTTGGGCGGCCGGGTCGCTGGCAACGGTTGGCCCAATCGCAGACACGTTCACCCCATGCGCCAGCAACCGGTCGGTGGGCAGGTAGTGGCGCTGGCGTGGCAGGTCCACGCTCAGGTCTTGCCAGAAGTTGATGAGTTGCAGCGCGCTGCAAATCTGGTCGCTGCGCTGCAATGACACAGAATCTGTGACGCCATAGAGGTGCAGCAACAGCCGGCCCACCGGGTTGGCGGACAGCCGGCAGTAGTCCAGCAGTTCGGCCTGATCGCGGTAGCGGCGGCCAGCGGCCGTGTAGCGCACATCCTGCTCAAACGCGCTGATCAGGTCGTGCAGCAAGGGCAACGGCAGCTGGTGTTGGGCGATCATGGCCGCAAGTGGGGCAAACACCGCGTGCCAGCGGTCACCGTGATACCCGTGAGCTTCGGCACAGGCGACCAGGGCGTGTCGGTAGTCTTGCAGCGCTTGCAGGCGTTGTTCGGCGGTGGCGTCGCCTTCATCGGCCATGTCGTCGGCGCAACGGGCAAAGTGGTAAATGGCCAGAATGGCGGGCCGCAAGGCTTTGGGGCACAGCCACGATGCCACGGGAAAATTCTCGTAGTGCTGTGTGCCCTGGTGTCCCAGGCCAGCCACCGCAGGACTTGTGGTTGTGGGGTGGTGCGGTCGGGGCATGGCCGAAGATTGTCGTCTGTGTCGCGCCCGTCACGCTGGCTGCGCCAGCATTTTTCGCGGATTGACATTGTCTCGGACACGTTCTACATTTCCCGCTAATTACTAACCAGTCAGTCATTAATTATGAAGTCCGACTTTCTGACCGCTGTGGCGCGGTGTCTGCCCTGGCCTGTGTTGTTGCTGGGCCTGTCCGCCTGCAGCCCACCGCCCGCCGCCGAGGAGCCCATCCGCTCGGTCAAGTTGATGACCGTTCAGGCGGGCAGCCTGGACGGTGGCAGCGAGTACGCCGGCGAGGTGCGGGCGCGCACCGAAACCCGGCTGGGCTTTCGCGTGGCCGGCAAGCTGAGCGAGCGCCCGGCCCAGGTGGGCCAGGCCGTCAAGCCAGGGCAATTGCTGGCACGTCTGGACGCGCAGGATTACGCGCTGGGCGTGCAGGCCGCCACCGCCGCACAGCAGGCCGCGCAAACCCAACGCGACCTGGCGGCGGCCGATCTGAAACGGTACGTGGAGTTGAAAAACCAGGGCTTCATCAGTGGTGCCGAGATCGAGCGGCGCGAGGCCAGCCTGCGCTCCGCTGAAGCCAGCCTGGCCCAGGCCAAAGCCCAGTTGGCTTTGCAGGGCAACCAGTCGGCCTACACGACGCTGCGGGCCGAAGTGGCCGGTGTGGTGGTGGCGGTGGAGGCCGAGCCCGGCCAGGTGCTCAGCGCTGGGGCACCGGTGCTGCGCCTGGCCCACGATGGCCCCCGCGACATGGTGTTTGCCGTGCCCGAGGACCGGGTGGCCGGCTTCAAACAAGGCCAAACGGTGATGGTGCGGCTGTGGGCCGGCGGGCAGCCGGTGGCCGGCCAAGTGCGCGAGGTGGCGGCCAGTGCCGACACCGCCACCCGCACATTCCAGGTCAAGGTGGGCTTGCCCGCCACGGTGACCGCGCCGTTGGGTGCCACCGCCACGGCGGTGACGGGTACGCCGGCCAACCGTCCGGCACAGGCCATCAAACTGCCCACCAGCGCCCTGCGCCAGGCGGGCGCGGGCACGGCGGTGTGGTTGTGGGACGAGGCCAGTGGCACGGTCAAGTCGCAAGCGGTGCAGGTGGCGGGTGCCGATGGCAACGAGGCGGTGATTGCCGCTGGCCTCAAAGGTGGTGAGCAGGTGGTGGTGGCCGGCGTGCACGTGTTGACCGAAGGTCAGAAGGTGTTGCGTTATTCGCCGCATCCGGTGATGTCGCCCAGCACCAAGTGAGGACCGCATGAGCCAGACCGATGACCAGGCGGTGCCCGCCACGAGCGCGCGCCAGCGATTCAACCTGTCCGAATGGGCGCTCAACCACCAGCCGCTGATCCGCTACCTCATGGTGGTGCTGATGTTCCTGGGCTGTGCCGCTTACTTCCAGCTCGGGCAGGACGAAGATCCGCCCTTCACCTTCCGTGCCATGGTGGTGCGGGCCTATTGGCCCGGCGCAACAGCCCAGCAGGTGGCCGATCAGGTGACCGACAAGATCGAGAAAACCCTGCAGGAGGTGCCCTACACCGACATCATCCGCAGCTACTCCAAGCCGGGCGAGACGCTGATCATTTTCCAGATCGCCGATTCCTCGCCCGCGCAAGCGGTGCAAGGCACCTGGTACACCGTGCGCAAGAAGATCGGCGACATGGCCGGCACCTTGCCGCAGGGCGTGGTCGGTCCGTTTTTCAACGACGAGTTTGGCGATGTCTATGGCGTCATCTACGCTTTGCAGGGCGAAGGCTTCACCCCGGTGGAGCTCAAGCGTTTTGCCGACCAGGCGCGCCAGAAGCTGCTCGATGTCAAGGATGTGGCCAAGGTCGAGCTGTTTGGCGTGCAGGACGAAAAGCTGTTCGTTGAAATCTCGAACAAGCGGCTGGCCACCCTGGGGCTGGACATGAACGCCGTGCTGGCCCAACTGGGTCAGCAAAACGCCGTGGCCCCCGCCGGCACGGTGCAGACCCCGCTGGACGTGGTGCAGGTGCGCGTGGCGGGTGCCTTCCATTCGGTGGACGAGCTGCGTGCCATGCCCATACGCGCGGCCAGCGGCGCGCAGCTGCGCCTGGGCGACATCGCCGAGGTGCGCCTGGGCCTGGTCGATCCGCCCACCACGCTGGTGCGGCACAACGGCAAGGACAGCATCGCGCTCGGCATTTCCATGGCGGCCGGTGGCGACATCATCGCCCTGGGCAAGGCCTTGCGTGTGGTGGCCAGCGACTTTGAAAAGACGCTGCCGGCGGGCTTGCAGTTGGTGCAAGTCCAAGACCAGCCCAAGGCGGTGGCCACTTCGGTGAATGAGTTCGTCAAGGTGCTGATCGAGGCGGTGGTCATCGTGTTGGCGGTCAGCCTGCTCAGTCTGGGCCTGCACCGCCGGCCCGGCGGGCGCGGCCTCAAGGCCTTCACCCTGGACGTGCGCCCCGGCCTGGTGGTGTTTGTCACCATCCCGCTGGTGCTGGCCATGACCTTTCTGGTCATGCAGTACTGGGGCATTGGCCTGCACAAAATTTCGCTTGGATCACTCATCATCGCGCTGGGCCTGCTGGTGGACGACGCCATCATTGCCGTCGAGATGATGGTGCGCAAGCTCGAAGAGGGCTACAGCATGTTCCGCGCCGCGACCTTCACCTGGGATGCCACGGCCATGCCTATGTTGACCGGCACGCTCATCACCGCGGCCGGCTTTTTGCCCATCGGCATCGCCAAGTCCAGCGTGGGCGAATACACCTTCGCCATCTTTGGCGTCACCGTGGTGGCGTTGGTGTTGTCGTGGATCGTGGCGGTGGTGTTTGTGCCTTACCTGGGCGTGGTGCTGCTCAAGGTCAAGGTGGGCCAGGTGGCGCACGACGAGGTGTTCGATGGTCCGTTCTACGTGCGTTTTCGCGCGGCGGTGGACTGGTGTGTGCAACACCGTTGGATCACCATCGGCGCCACCGTGTTGACCTTTGCCCTGGGCATTGTGGGCATGGGCAAGGTGCAGCAGCAGTTTTTCCCCGACTCCAGCCGGCCCGAAATCCTGGTTGATCTGTGGTTGCCTGAAGGCAGCCCGGTGCGTGCCACCGACGAGGTGGCGCGCCGGGCCGAGGCGCGGTTTGCCCAGCTCAGTGGTGTCACCGCTGTCAGCACCTGGGTGGGTTCGGGCGTGCCGCGCTTTTATCTGCCGCTGGACCAGATCTTCCCGCAGACCAACGTCAGCCAGATGATTTTGATGACGGACAGCCTGGCCAGCCGCGAGCGCCTGCGCAAAGAAATGCCGGCGCTGTTGGCACAGGAGTTCCCCGAGGTGCGGGGCCGCGTCAAGCTGTTGCCCAATGGGCCGCCGGTGCCGTATCCGGTGCAGTTTCGTGTGATGGGGGCGGAGCCTGCCGTGTTGCGGGGGCTGGCCGACGAGGTCAAGGCCGCCATGATGGCCAGCCCGCTCACGCGTGGCGTCAACGACAACTGGAACGAAGCCGTGAAGGTGATGCGCCTCGAGGTGGACCAGGACAAGGCCCGCGCCCTGGGCGTGAGCAGCCAGTCCATCGCGCAGGCGTCGCGCACCATCCTGACCGGCACCACGGTGGGCCAGTACCGCGACGGCGACAAGCTGATCGACATCGTGCTGCGCCAGCCGCTGGACGAGCGCGACGCCATCACCGACCTGGCCAACGCCTACCTGCCCACGGCCAGTGGCAAGAGCATTCCGCTGACGCAGATTGCCAAAGCCAGCTTCGCGTGGGAGCCCGGCGTGATGTGGCGCGAAAACCGCAGCTACGCCATCACCGTGCAAAGCGACGCGGTGGAGGGCGTGCAGGGCGCGACCGTGACCGAGGCCCTGTTGCCCACCCTGCGCCAGCTCGAAGCCAAGTGGCCGGCGGGTTACCACATCGAAGTGGCGGGAGCGGTGGCAGAGAGCAGCAAAGGCTCCAGCTCGATTGCCGCCGGCATGCCGCTGATGCTGTTCATCATCTTCACGCTGTTGATGTTGCAGTTGCACAGCTTCAGTCGCGCCATGCTGGTGTTCCTGACCGGCCCGTTGGGCCTGGCGGGTGTGGCCGGTGCTTTGCTGTTGCTGGGGCGTCCGTTCGGGTTTGTGGCCCTGCTTGGTGTGATCGCCCTCATGGGCATGATCATGCGCAACTCGGTGATCCTGATCGACCAGATCGAGCAGGACCGCGCGGCCGGTGTGCCCACCTGGAACGCCATCGTGGAAGCGGCTGTGCGCCGCCTGCGGCCCATCGTGCTGACTGCGGCCGCCGCCGTGTTGGCCATGATCCCGCTGTCGCGCAGCGTGTTCTGGGGCCCGATGGCGGTGGCCATCATGGGTGGCCTCATCGTGGCCACGGTGTTGACCTTGCTGGCCTTGCCAGCGATGTACGCGGCCTGGTTCCGCGTCAAGCGGCCCGACGCGACGCCGGCTTGAGCTTGGGCTCAGTGGCTGGCGCGGGCAGCGCCAGCCCGGCCGACCGCACGACGTTCAGGCAGTCTTTGATGTGCTGCTCGCCCAGGTAGCGGATGGCGCTGTAGCCAATCAGCGCCGACACCGCCTGCCCGGCCAGCGGCACAAAACGCGCAGCCTGCTTGGCCGTCAGGCGCACACCCACCAGTTTGGCGGCGCGCAGCACCAGGTCTTGGGTGATGAACTTGCCCACCAGCACTGTGCCCACCTGGGCCACGGCTTTTTGCACCTTCTCGCGTTTGCTGGGGTCCAGCCGGTCCAGCTGTTCGGGCGTGAGGCCAAAGTGGCCATTGATGGCCGGGATCAGGCGCGAGAGCAGGGCGGCGTCCACCGCCCAGTCCAGGCCCGGCACGGGCACCGCGCTGGCCACACCGGCCACCAGGGCGCGCCGGTGCAGCAGTTGCCGGCACTGCCTCACCACGGCCAGCATGGCGGGGTCGCCGGCGGCCATTTGCAGGGTGCTGGGCATGGTGTGGGGCGTCAGTTGCCGCTGCCCGCCACGCGGGTGTAGACGAACAGCAACACGATGGCCCCGACGATGGAAGCGATCCAGCCGGCTGCCGCGCCGGGTGCGTACCAGCCCATGAACTGACCCGCGTAGGAGGCGGCGAAGGAGCCCGCCACACCCAGCAGCGAGGTCATGATCAGGCCGATGTTCTGCTTGCCTGGCAGCAGAAAACGCGCGATCCAGCCCACGATGAGGCCCACAAACAAAGTACCGATGATTTGACCCATGACATGCTCCCGCAGGTGTTGATATGGCGGCACTGTAGCGCAGCCGGGCACTTGAATCTTGGAAAAATGTCAGACCCGGCAGCGGCAAAGGGTTTGTTGTGAAACACTGTCAGCAGCAAATAGAACTGTCCGGTTTTGTAGCAAGTAGATTGTCCGCTTTGACGTGATGTGATGGTGCTGGCAGCCAAGCTGCGAAGGGCGCAGCCCGAAGCGGCTTGGCTGCCAGCACGCGA